>MGWC01000065.1:74615-74888 GCA_001800815.1 Euryarchaeota archaeon RBG_19FT_COMBO_56_21 | reverse complement strand
CAGAGTTCGATGAGTCGTTCCCCAAGAAGGACCTGGTTCTTCCTGAGGATATGAGGGAGGAGCTCGCAAGGCCCATAGGGAATTTCGTGTCCGCGTGGGCCCTTTCAAAACACCTTAAGGGCAGCCCCCGGGTGATATCCGTGGGGGATGTCGTCACGATCACGCTCCTTCAGATGAAGCTCGAGCCTGATGTCGCGGTCTTCGACTACAAGACCCAGAGGGCGGAGGACTACAAGTCGAAGGAGCGCATCGCAAAGATGAGCGGCCGGCTGG
>MGWC01000065.1:35425-74594 GCA_001800815.1 Euryarchaeota archaeon RBG_19FT_COMBO_56_21 | reverse complement strand
GCCGAATCACACCGGCGCTGTGGAAGGCCGTCAGGGACGCTGTCCGGTCGAAGGACAGGGTCAAAATCGAGGTCTCCGGGGAAGAGGATCTGGCCTCACTCGTGGCGATTGTGAACGCCCCCGAGGGCGCGCATGTCATCTACGGGATCCCCAAGAGGGGCCTGATGGTAGTCAAAGTGGACAAGGAATCAAGATCGCTGGCGACCGTCGCGATAAAGAGAATGGCAGGATGAGACGATGGAAATCGAGATAATCTCTAAGAAGGAGAACGAGCTGCTCGACAGGACCGAGGTCAGATTCAAGGCCGTGCACCCGAAGGAAGGCACCCCACAGCGGGAGGCCGTCAGGGAGAAGATCGCGGCCATGCTCAAAACGACCAAGGAGCGGGTCATAGTGGATGCCATGGACTCCGAGTTCGGCAAGATGGAGACCACGGGCTATGCCAAGGTCTACAAGACCAAGGACGCCGCGATGAAGTACGAGCGCGAGCATGTCCTTGTCAGGAACAAGCTGAAGGAGAAAGTCAAGGTCGATAAGAAGTCCGCCGCAGCCGCCCCAGCGCAGGCACCCAGACCAGTCGCGGCGGCTCCTCCGGCCGAGAAGAAGCCCGCGGAGAAGACGTGACCTGAGGCGGTGAAACAAAATGGCGGACGACAAAAAACCTGCGAAGCCCAAGACTCCCAGGATCGCAAAGAAGGACTACTTTAAGCTCGAGGGCGGGAAACTCGCCAGGACCAGGAAGCACTGCCCTAAATGCGGCCCCGGGGTGTTCATGGCGGAGCACGAGAACAGGGTGTCGTGTGGCAAGTGCGGGTACACCGAGTTCAAGAAGGGCAAGTGATACGTGTACCGGCGGTGAATTCGCCGGCATCAAAACTACTTCGTGTCTTTCTTCGGCAGATCGCTGTTCCAGATGTCCTTCTGTAATCGCCAAGAACCGTCTGACTGCACCTTCCAGACGGTCAGGTACTTGCCGACGTCCTCGTATGCTTTCTTGTGCTCCGGGACGATTCTGAGACGATAGATGCCGATCTCTCGTATCTCGTCCCCGCACCGCTGCGCCTCGATAGTAGACAATGTCGCTGACTTGAGTCCCATCTTGATCGCTGCGCTCCAGAACTCCCTCGTCCCACGCCTACCCTTCACCATGTCGTTGTTCGGGGGCATGAGAACCGTATCCTCAGTGTAGAGCTGTTCAATGGTGGTCAGATTCCGTGTGCGTATTCCCAAGCTGAATTTGCGGTTGTTTCGCTTGACAATCCGTTCCGCATCTTCGCTGAAATTTCCTCCATCAGCATTCGCTACGCTTTCCTTCCGCACCTCGAACCCTAGGTACAGAGCATACCACTCCCTCCGCCGCTTGTCGGCTTCGACGTGCATATCGACCTCATCCGCCTTAAGGCGTGCGACGAATTTTCGCCAACTAGGGACATGAGTTATCGGTCATGCAGGACCAGCATACATTCCTCGCTAGAGGGAAACATTCAATATCAGCCCATGCTTGGGGCAATTGGTCATAAAACAAGCAAGGTGCTGCAGTCCATGGAGCAATGGTTCGTTCTAGCTTCCCTAGTGGCGTTGTTCTGGGGCTCGGCGGGGATCTTCGCGAAGTACAGCACACCGCGTGTGGGTGTCTATCGCGTCGCCCTCGTGATATCCCTTGTAGAGGGACCGATGTACCTGCTTGCGTTCCTCTACTGGAGAGAGGAAATACCGATCTCCCTCGAGAGTGGGATCCTAGCTGCAACATCCTGCATGGTAGGAGTCCTCGGGTATCTGTGCTTCTTCGAATCGATCATGGACGGTCAGGTGGCTATCGCGGGGACCATCTCGGCCGCCTATCCCGCCCTCACCGTTCTGGGTGCGCTAATCATACTCGGGGAGACATTGACCGCAATCCAGTCAATAGGGGTCGCGGCAATCATCGGCGGAGTCATCGGGCTATCATACGAGCCTGACCCGACATCGAAGCACGCCATGCCAAAACGCGCTCTCGTGTTCTCCGTTCTCGCGTTCTTCCTGTGGGGATTCTGGAGCTTCACATCAAAGATTGCTGTCGACGATGTTGGCGCAGGCAACGTGTTCGGATTCTACGTGCTATCCTCCGTCACCGCGCCGATAATGTACGCCTGGTTCCGGAAGCTCAGGCCCGGCGCTATCAAGGGCTCCGACCCCAGCAAGCTGGCGTGGTCTATGGCTGCTGTCGCTCTGGGCATAAACGTGTCCGGCACATTCGTGTATTCGTTCGCTCTCGAGCAGGGGAACGCCTCTCTCGTGGTCCCGATTTCCAGTGCATATCCGATTGTCACTGCAGTGCTCGCAGTTGCGCTCCTTAAGGAGAAGGTTAGCATGCTACATCTGCTCGCATTGGGAGTGGTCGTGTCCGGTCTAATGATGATCGGGCTGACACTCTGACAACTCCTCACAAACGTCGTGCCAAGATAGATATACGGACTAGGCTTTTCAACGGAAACGGGCCTGTAGTGTAGCTTGGATATCACTGAGGCCTCCGGAGCGCCCCAAACGTGCTGGAGATAGCCTCAAACTCGGGTTCGAATGGGACTTGCAGGTCCCCGAAACTCCCGACAGGCCCGCTCTTTTTCTCCATCATACTATTATACGCGTCCACTAATGACTAATTCGATGCATCTAACCACCTGGGATGAACGAGTCCTCGCCGGTGAGGAAGGGCATGGTAGGCAGAAGGCGATGGAGCTGTTGGTCGCGCTCGGCGACATATACGGCGCGAAGAGACTTATACCAATCGCCTCCGCTCAGATCTCAGGAGCGTCATTCAAGACCATCGGGGACGCAGGAACCAAGTTCCTGGAGGATTTCTCGGAGCACGCGAAGGTCACTGTGAGGGCCTCGCTGAATCCCCTAGGGATGGACAAGAAGCGCTGGAAGACCATGGGAGTGAGCGAGGAGTTCCACTCCAAGCAGAACAGAATAGTCAGAGCGTACGAGGTCCTCGGCGTGGAACCCATGTACACTTGCACCCCGTACCTTGCCGGCAACAGGCCTCGCCGAGGACAACACATAGCATGGGCGGAATCATCAGCGACGGTGTTTGCGAACTCCTATCTAGGAGCGATGACGAACAGGGAGGGTGGGCCGTCAGCACTCGCGGCAGCGATCATAGGCAAGACAGCAGAATACGGCCTGCACCTTGCCGAGAACAGGGTGCCCAGGGTCAGGATCGATATCCAGGAGATCCCGCTCGGACTTGAGCCATTGGCAGGGTTCATGGTTGGCAAGATCGCGGGGAAACGGATACCGTATCTGCCTGGCCTTCGGCTCAACCCCGACCAGCACAAGGCGTTCGGGGCCGCAATGGCGGCAACAGGGGCCGTATCCATGTACGAGTTCTCCGTGCCAGGCGTCAGAAAGAGAGTCGACACATCGTCCATTGAAGAGCTAGTCATCCTGCCCACAACTGATCTCCTGATGCAGTCGGAGGAGCTTAGGGGTGACGACGACTGGGACCTGGTGGCCATCGGATGTCCTCATTGCTCAATGAATGAGATCAAGCGCATGGCCAAGTATCTGAAGGGCAGACGGCCGGCTAAGAACAGCGATGTCTGGTTCTGCACCTCCAGAAGCGTCTTCAAGAGCTGTCCGAATGAAGTCGCCGTCCTCCAGAAGTTCGGGAAGGTGCTGTGCGACACCTGCATGGTTGTCGCGCCCATCGAGAAGATGTACAAGCGGACGGCATCCGACAGCGGGAAGGCGATGGTTTATCTGCCCACCTTGGGCAAGCAACGCGCATCCTTCCGGACGACGAGGGACCTATTGGAGGTGATCTCGAGATGATCCTTGCAGGACGGAGGATCAGGGGAGGAACCGCCTCGGGAAAAGCAGTCGTCTGCCGCGATCCGATATCATTCCTTGGCGGCATCGACCCGCTCACTGGCAAGATCATGGATGAGGAGTGCGACTCCAAGGGAGTAAGCATATCTCGAAAAGTCTTCTGCTTCCCCTTCGGGAAGGGAAGCACAGTCGGCTCCTACGCGATGTACCAGCTGAAGCTGAATCGAAAGGCACCAGCAGCGATAATCAACAGCTCGGCGGAACCGATTGTGGCCACAGGCGCCATAATAGCTGATGTGCCCATGATAGACGGAATTGATGTCGGCCTTCTGAGGACCGGGGACCGAGTATTCGTGGACGCGGACAGAGGCACGGTCGATGTCAGGAACTTGGTCGAACGACACGTCGTCACATGTATCGTCCGCAATGCTGGAAGGATACTGCTTCTTCAGAGGAGTGACAAGGTCGGTTCATTCACCGGCCTGTGGGCAGGAGTGTCGGGATTCATCGAGTGCGGCGAGACGGACGAATCAGCCGCCAGGCGCGAATTGCGCGAGGAGATCGGAAGGGACAAAGTCAGACTCGTGAACCGCGTCGAAACGCAGTGCTTCAGGGACGGCCCTAACGTCTGGTGCGTCCACCCATTCCTCTTCGATGTGAAGGATCGCCGGGTCCAAACCGACTGGGAGCACCAATCCGTCGAGTGGGTGCTCCCGAAAGAAGTATCGAGGTTCGACACGGTTCCCGGGCTACCGCAGATCATACTCAAGCTCCTGTGAGATCCCGAAACAGTGGACTATCCTGTGATCGTATAGTCCACTTCGCGCTCAAGAAGATTCAGCTGGTGGCTCTCGAGGGTGGACCTGTTCACCGCCATCAGAAGTATGGACTGGTTTATGGCGACCTGATCCCTCAATGACTGGATGAGCCTGAGGACCGTGATGAAGTTGTTGTTGGTGATGAGGTACTCCAATCCGTCGAGGAGCACGACGCCGCCCCCGGACTTGGACAGGAATTGCTCCAGCGAAAGGCTCAGCTTCTCAAGGTCCTTGGGTCTGATCGTGTTCTCGCGGCCGACATTTGATAGCCAGACCACGGGCGTTTCGCCGAGGTCGAACTTGGTCCGAATCTTCGCGGGGTAATTCCTTGTTACGCAATAGCCCCTCATCCCCTTCTTCAGGGAATTCATGAAGAGCTGATAGGATGCCTCTGGTTTGTCCTCTTCGACCAAGTACGAGAACGACTTCTCCAGTTCCTGGACCTGCGGAGCGGATCGTATCTCCGCCTTGACCGGCCTGCCCGCGGCCACTGCGGGCTCGCTCATGAAGTGCTCGATCAACAATGTGGCAGATCTGTCGGAAACGCCCCTGACCTTCACGAGGTCCGGGACCGTTGCGTTCTTCAAGGATTGTGGTGTGGTGTATCCTGCTTCATAGACTGCGTTAGCAACCTCTGGCGTTATCCCCTCGGCTCTGCGCAGGGTCTCGATGAATGGCTCCTGAGGCTGTAAGGGTGCCGGTGCCGGGGTCTGCTGAACCGGTGTCGGCTCCTGAGCCGGCGATGGAGCCGGAACAGGCGCCTGGACTGGGGGCGTCGGAGGAGGTGGTGGTGCCTGCATCGGCGCAGGTCCCTGCTGCAATTCGGGCTGGGGCGCTGGCTGAGTTTGCGGTGATGAGGCGGGGGCTGGGGCGGCTGGCGGTGCTTGCTCGCCCGGGTGGAAGTGATCATGAACCCTCTTCGCGTCGAGCTTTGATATTCCGTCAACGAGAGAGAGGTCCTCCGGAGTCGCATTCCTGATCATGTCGGGGGTAGAAAACCCGGCCTCGACTATCTTGAGCGCCTTCTCAGGGGTCATTCCTTGTATGCAGGTCAGCATGTCGACGTTCTGCTTCACCTTCATCGAGCTGACCCCGATGACCAATGCCTCGGTGTCAACATTCCACTCGACGATGTAGTCTCCTTTGACTGAATCGACAACCTCAAAGACGCGCGCCCGGGTCTCTCGCGCAACCTTGTCCTTCCACGTTTCGAGGAATCCCTCGACGCGCTTCGAACACTGGATCTCCACCCTGACGAACTCCTCTACATTGAGCTTCATGTCTTTTCTCATCTGCTGTACGCGCCTGATCATCTCCCTGGAGAACCCTTCAGCCTCCAGGGCAGGTGTCTGCTCGAGGTCTATGTAGACCTCTCCCTTGGCGAATTGCGCCCCCATGACCTCAGGCGGCAGCGTGGAAGTGAACGAAACCATGTTCGGAAGTATCTTGACCAACTGTCCCTCGATCCCCAGCGAGTATTCGCCCTTGTCTATGCCCGCTTTGATGATCCTGGCAGGCCGGTTCTTGAGCATGACAGCTATCTTGCTAGACCACTGTCTGTACACTTTGCCGATGGCGTTCGGGTTCGGGACGACGCCGAGTATCATCTCTTCCCATTCCTCGCCCATGGGCACGAACTGGAGCTCCTTGATGTTGTTCTGTGACAGGAACGCGTCCTTTAGAATGGCTATCGAATCAGCGACCTCTTGTGTCTGGGCCTTGATCACGATGCGTTTCAGGGGCCACCTCAGGTTGATGTTGGAGTCCTGTCGGATGCGTGCGATCAGCTCGGATATCTCGCGCACCATCAGCATGCCCTCTTCCACCTTCGTGTCTATCCACCTCGGGTCGAAACTGGGCCACATGACCATGTGCACGCTCTCTGGCTTCCCATTGAGGTTCGCGTGCATCGTCTCTGTGATGTGCGGGGTCATAGGCGCCAGGACGATGACCGCAGTGCTCAGTGCCTCATGGAGCACCTTGAACGCAGCCGTCTTGTCCCTGTCCTCGCCCTCTTTCCACAATCGGTCTCTGACCAATTTGACATACCATCGGGAAAGATCTTCGTTGACAAAGCCTTCGATCGCCCTGGCAGCTTTGTGGAGCTCGTAGGATTCGATGGCCTCCGAGACCTCCTTCTTCAGCGTCTCGGTCCTCGATAGCATCCACCTGTCTTCCGGTCTCAAGGACTCAGCGATGTGTTCGAGGCGGACGGTTGCGGGATCGAACTTGTCTATTGACATGTACAGAGTGGCAAACTTGTAGACGTTCCACAGGATGTTCAGGGTCCTGTTCGCTGCCTTCACGCCCTCGGGCTGGAACGGGATATCTTCCCATGGTGCGTTGGATTTCAGCAGGTACAGTCTGAGCGAATCCGCGCCCAGCGTGTTGACTATGTGTATCGGGTCGATCGCCGTGCCCTCGCTCTTGGACATGGGCGCTCCCTGAGAGGTGAGTGCCCAGCCGTGCATCAGGACGGAGTTGTACGGAGACCTGCCCATGGCCACGACCCCGGTCACGAGCTGCGAGTAGAACCATCCTCTGGTCTGGTCGTGTGCCTCTGTGATCCACTGGCAGGGCCACCACTTCTCGAATTCCTCCTTGCTTGCGGGATAGCCGAAAGCGGCCCATGAACACACGCCAGCGTCGAACCAGACGTCCAGTACGTCAGGCACTCTGGTCATGGTCTTGCCGCACTTCTCGCATGTGAAAGTCAACTTGTCGATCCAAGGTCTGTGCACATCCATGCCTTCGACATATCCCTTGGCGCTCCTGAGCTCTTCGAGAGAGGACACGAGCCTGAAACTGCCGCACTCGCAGTTCCATATCGGCAGAGGAGTGCCCCAGTACCTCTGTCTGCTTATGCACCAGTCCCTCGCGTTCGCAATCCAATCGCGCTCCCTGCTCGCTCCCGCCCACTCAGGGTACCATTTGACCTGTGCGTTTGCTGCGTTGAGCTGCTCCTTGATGTCGCTAACCTTCAGGAACCACTGGTCGGTGATCCGGTAGATGATCGGCTGATGACATCTCCAACAGTGACCGTACCTGTGGGTTATGTTGGCCTGGTGGAACATTGCACCCCGCTCAACAAGGTCGCTTATGACCTGGGTGTTCGAATCGCGGACGTTCTTGCCAGCGTAGTGTTTTCCCGCATCCTCAGTGTACGAGCCCGTCTCGTCCACAGGAGAAAACGGCTCCAGGCCGTATTCCTTGCCCAGATCGAAGTCTTCAGGACCGTGGCCAGGGGCGATATGGACGATGCCCGTGCTCTCGTTCGTGACGGTAGTGGAGGCGAGGACAACGTGCGCTGCATCTCCCTTGACCTGACCCTGGTACGGTACGAGGTCCGTGAGTGGATGCTTGTAAACCACGCCGACGAGGTCCGAGCCCTTTGTCCGATCGAGGACCGTCATCTCCTCTATCCCCGCGATCTTCTTCAGGTCTTCCAGTTTCTCCTCGAGGACTATGAGGGTCTCCTCCAGCATCCCCCGCTTCACGCGGACGAACGCATAGACGAAATCAGGGTGAACGGCGGCTGCCAGGTTCCCTGGAATGGTCCAGGGCGTGGTGGTCCAGATGAGCAAATAGGTGTTGACCTCTCCCTCTACCGGGAACTTGACATAGATGGATGGGTCGGTCTCGTCCCAGTACTCAATCTCCGCCTCGGCAAGCGCGGTCTCGCACCGAGGACACCAGGGTAGCACCCTGAAATCCATTGTCAAGAGTTGCTTGTCATAGGCCTGCTTCAGGGTCCACCAGACGGAGGCGATGTAGGTCGGGTCTACCGTGAGGTAGGGCTTGTCCCAGTCGAGCCACACCCCGAGCATCTTGAATTCCTCGGTCATCTTGGCCTTGAAACGTATCGCGTAGTCTCTGCAGGTGCTGATGAATTTGTCAATCCCCTGGGCTTCGATCTCCTTCTTGCTCTTGATGCCCATGGACTGCTCGACCCTGACCTCGATCGGGAGCCCGTGCATGTCGAACCCGGGCTGGTCTCGCACCTGGAGACCCTGCATGCGCCTGTACCTTACGATCGTGTCCTTGAGGATCTTGTTCCAAGCAGTCCCCACATGGATCGAGCCCGTCGTGTAAGGGGGGCCGTCGACGAAGTAGTATCTCTTGCCCGACTCGAGCGCCTTCTTGACCTTCTCGTAAGTGCGAGCCTTATCCCACTGCGCCCTGACGTCTTTTTCCAACTGGACGGGGGAGTAGTTTTCGTCTACTTGGCGCATGACCTTTCCTTCGCACAGGCCATATTGATGGCGAGTATTTTAAATATATTGTGCTCGGAATCAAACTCAGTCCTGCTGGCAAAAGGCTGGCCAAACCGTCCTGTCAGCGCTGGCTCACGACCAAGTATCGAGGCTTTTCTGGGACTTCACGCTCTCTTTGACCGTTATCTTGACAAGAATCGAGTCGATGCGATCCACGGAGAATCCGTGCTTGTCGCACATTATCTTCCGGACAGCTTCGTCGTCAACGCCTCCCCACAGAAGCTTGTAGTCATCAGTGACATCGGGTTCCAAGAAGAGCCTCCTGATGTCGTTGAACTCCTCAGGCACCTTGACCTTTCCCTCTGATATGACATGCTCCAGGTCACCGGCTTTCTTGATGATGGCCAAGGCCTTCTTCGGTCCGATCCCCTTGATCCCTTCGTTGAAATCAGTCCCCATCAGGACCGCCATGTCAACCAATTGCTCCCTTGTGACTTCTAGGGCTGACAGGACTTCGGAGAGGGTCACGACCACGGGAGTGACCTCCACGGTCTTTCCCGAGGGCAGCCTCCGCTTGCCAGCCAAGGTGAGGTTTCTTACCAAGTTCGGCGTTCCGAACAGAATCGCGTCGAAATCCTGCGAGGCACCGGCCCACACATCTCCCTTCCGGACCATTTGCGCCATCTGAGCCTCTCCCTCGCTCGGAGCTTTGATCCACGGAATGCCCAGGGCGTCCAAGAGCGTCAGTGATTCCTCAATCATCGTAGAGTCCAGTCTCGATGTCCTCGTCGCCTTCGACAGCGCCTTTTTCAAGTCGCCCTCCTCGATCGCCTTCTTCCACTCGCGCTCCGCGGCTTCCTTGACGGCTCTCCGTTCCTCGAGGGTTTTCTTCTTCAGTTCGGGGGGTTTGCCGTCGAACACGTACGCTGGCCTGATGCCCAGTTCAAGAAGAGCGGCACTCCGGTAGAACAGACCGGACAAATGAGAAGTCACCCGTCCGTCCCGGTCCATGAGGGGGGTGCCATCTGGCTGCCGGATCATCGATAGGAATTGGTACAATGTGTTGAAGGCATCTATCGCAATGGATCTGCCGGACAAGTCCTCGAGGGCGATCTTCTTGCCCTCCACAAGATCGGAGATGTCTACGCCCATTTTCCTCGGACCCCCTGTTCCCAGGGACCAAGCGCGTTACTGGGATGATCCATTGTCAGAAGCGACAGGCAGGAAGAGGATGACGAAAGCCACTCCCAGCCAAGCGGTGATGGCAATCAGTATCAGCACATTGGCTTCGAAGAACAGCGCTATCGCGAGCAGAGCCATAGGCACCACGAATATCAAGTATGCAAGCATCGGATGCTCTGAGATCTTCTCTGCCATCGCAACCAGTCCCCCTGAGAGTGCTCGGTCTTATTAAAGCTTCGAGGTGCCACACTCCCTCAGCCTCCTGATGGCCTCGCCGACATCAGGCGACTTGAACACCGATGTGCCAGCTGCAAGGATGTCTGCCCCAGCCCTGGCAGAGGGCTCCCCAGTCTCGGGGGTTATGCCACCATCTATCTCCACGGGGATTGCTAGCCCAAGCCTCCTCATCTCCTCTTTGGCCTTAGGAATCTTCGGAAGGACCTCGGGCATGAACTTCTGTCCGCCTAAGCCCGGGTAGACGGACATCACGAGAAGTATGTCGATTTCCCGCAGGTATGGGAATGCGCTCTCGACCGGTGTCGCCGGGTTAATGGCGAGGCCCACCTTCTTGCCGAGGTCGTGTACGAGTTTGATCGTAGACACGATATCCTGCTCGGCCTCGACGTGCACCTCGATTATATCCGACCCGCTGTCAGCGAACGCCTTCACATGTCTCTCGGGATGTGTGATCATGAGATGAACGATGAACGGGAGTTCCGAGAAACGTCTGATTGCCTTGACCATCGACGGACCAATCGTGATGTTCGGGACGAAGATACCGTCCATCACGTCGACATGGATGAAGTCCGCACCTGCGTCCGAGACCTTCCGCACTTCCTCGCCCAGGTTCGCGAAATCCGCAGCCAAGATGGACGGAGCCACAAGTGGCATGTCATCAGCGAAGCACTCGCACGATATTATGGGTTTTGGTGTGCCATGTGCGAACGGTTTTAATACCATCATCGGAATCCGCATATCATGCGTGAACCGAGACACGCTGTCGAGCAAGCCCGCAAGTGCGACGTCGAAGGTTGCTCCAGGGACGCTGAGAGGTCGATCTCTGGGAAGAAGGTTGAGAAAGCGGGCCTTAGCATCGCGGACCCAACACAGAGCGCGCATCTGTGCAAGGAGCATTACAAGGAGTTCAAGAAGGTTACGAAGAAGGACCGCACACTCGAGCGACTCGGCTGGTAGCCAGGATTTCTACATTCTGGCCGCTCTCCGCCGAAACTAGGATATACCACAGTAAGATTTGGCGTGCGATGAAGCTCCAGGCGATCCAGCTTCTCTCGAATATAGGCCTGTTCGGCCCTGTCGTGCTGGTGCCGATCATACTTCAGGACGAGTTCGGGGCCAGCAAGGATCTGATCGGTCTTGTAGCAGGGGGATTTGCTGCCGCGGGCTTCGCTTCCAGCTACCTGTTCGGCCGGGCCTCAGATGTGTACGGTAGGCGCGTCGTGCTTCTGGCTGGCCTATTTCTGTCCGGGCTCGCCACGGTTCTGCAGGCGGTTTCGCTCCATCTTGGCGGAATGGAACTCTTCGTCATGATAAGAGTGTTGATCGGGTTCTGCTCTGGCATGTTCCCCGCGGCCCTCATTGCGCACGTCCATGACGCCAGAGGGAAGATCGGAATATTCAGCGCCTTCGGATCGGCTGGTTGGGGAATCGGGAACCTGGTATTGGGGGTCTTTGGAGACTACTTCTTCTATGAGGAAGGGTACTTGTTCTGCGCATTCGTGATATTCCTGTCATACGCCATCGCGCTAACCCTGCCCTTCGGCAAAGAGGTGAAGCTGGACGTGCCGTTCTTTCCGAGAGCGCTCATAAGGAAGAACGCGCCAATCTACCTCGCGATGCTAATCCGGCACACAGGCGCCAACATGATCTGGGTCACATACCCCCTTTTCCTGGCCGAACTCGGGGCGCCGCCTCTCTGGATAGGGATAATCTACTCGGTGAACGCTTTCGGACAAGTCCTGTTCATGTTGTTCCTGGACCGACCCGATCCGTCTCTGCTAGTTGCCATTGGCCTAGGTAGCTCGGCGCTGACTTTCTTCACGTTCACCCTCGCGGGGAGCTACTGGCAGATCATCCCCTCGCAGGTGCTCCTGGCGTTCGCCTGGGCGAGCATGTACGTGGGCTGCTTGAGATATGTAATGGACAGGAACAAGGAGAAGGCCACCGTTTCCGGCATACTGTCTTCGACGATGAGCATCTCGGGCATCACGGGCCCCATCTTGGGGGGAATCGCAGCGACCGCGCTCGGATTCAAGGGGACCATCTGGATCGCCACAGTCATGTCGCTCGTGGCGTTTCTCATCTTCCTGTACGATCTGAAGCGGTCAGGAGAGTTTTATCGGCTGAGAGTGCGCTCGAGGGGGACGACATGAAGCTCGTATTCCTGGGCACTGGCGGGACCTATCCGTCCAAGCTACGGAATGTCACGTCTATTGCGGTCCAGATGCCCGGTGAGGTCCTCATGTTCGATTGCGGTGAGGGCACTCAGAGACAGTTGATGCATTCCTCGGTCTCGTTCATGAGAATCTCGAAGATATTCATCACCCACCTTCACGCGGACCACTTCCTTGGTCTGCCAGGACTAATCCAAAGCATGAGCCTGAACGGGCGGGAGGAACCGCTTGCCATATTCGGGCCCCGGGGGACGAAAACCAACGTGAACTCGATGCTCAGACTCGGGTACTTCAAGTGCGCATTTGATGTCAAGACGAAGGACCTACGGCCGGGCACAGAGCTGCGCTTCCCAGGATACAAGATAGAGAGCCGTGAAGCGTCTCACAGCGTTCCCTCGCTGGCGTTCTCCCTCGAAGAGGACCCGAGGCCTGGGAGGTTCGATGTGAAGAAGGCTGAGCTCCTGGGAATCCCAGAGGGGCCGCTTTTCAGGAGGCTCCAGGAGGGAGGGACAGTCTCGTTGGGAGGGAGAAAGATCTCCTCAGACCAGGTTCTTGGCCCAAAGAGACCCGGGCGGAAGATGGTGTACAGCGGAGACACGAAGCCGAGCAAGGCCATCACCTCACTGGCCAGAGGGGCGGATGTCCTGATCCACGACTGCACGCTTGATTCTACTCATTCCAAGCTGGCGTCCGACTTCGGACATTCGACCGCCACGGAGGCGGCACAGGTGGCGAAGGATGCTGGAGTCGGCATTCTGTTCTTGGTCCACATCAGCCCGAGATACGACGATACCAGCATCCTCGAAGAAGAGGCTCGCTCGATATTCCCGGACTCGCATGTGGCCAAGGAATTCTCGGAGCATGTTGTCAGACTGCGCGAATGATCGCACAATGGGCTAACAACAGCAGTTCGCTGTCGCCCCCAAATGCATTTATAGCATTATCCGGTTCACCGAAGGACCAGAGAGCTACAGGAGAAAGATTGTTACATCTCCCAAGGACTCGGGGTAATGAGGCGACCGACAACTCATGTTGTTAAGGGGGAACGAAGGGATGAGCTTACTCGAAGTTAATGATTTGAAGACATACTTCAAGACCCAAGAGGGAACGCTGAAGGCAGTCGACGGGATCAGCTTCAACCTGGAAAAAGGGCAGGCGATGGGACTTGCCGGGGAATCCGGTTGCGGAAAGACCACCGCCGCGCTTTCGATCATGAAGCTTCTGCCCGCGAACGGTTACATCGCGGGGGGCTCAATCAACTTCATGGGCCAGGACATGGCCAAGGTCACCGGCGAGAAGCTGAGAGCCATAAGGTGGAGGGACATCTCGATCATATTCCAGGGTGCGATGAACGCTCTGAACCCCGTCAAGAGGGTCGGAGACCAGATCACGGAACCCATACTCCTCCACGAGAAGGTCGATGAGGCCACCGCCGAGAAGCGCGTCAAGGAGCTCTTCGAGCTCGTCGGAATCAACCCGAGCAGGATCAGGGAGTATCCGCACGAGTTCTCGGGAGGCATGAGACAAAGGGTCATGATTGCGATGGCGCTCGCGTGTAGACCGAAACTGGTCATCTGCGACGAGCCCACGACCGCTCTCGACGTCATGATCCAGGCCCAGATTCTGACCCTCCTGAAGAACCTTCAGCAGGAGCTCGAGCTGGCCATGATAATCATCTCTCACGACCTGTCTGTGCTCGCGGAGACCTGCGAGCTGCTGTCCATCATGTACGCTGGCAAGATTGTGGAGAGGTCGTCCGCTATCGAGGTGTTCGCGAACCCGCAGCATCCGTACACAAAGGGTCTGATCGCTGCCTTCCCCAACATCAAGGGGGAGAGAAGGATGCCCGCATCGATCTCAGGCAATCCGCCGAACCTGATCAAGCCGCCACCCGGATGCAGGTTCTCGGACAGGTGCTACATGGCCCAGGACCTGTGCAAGCAGGAGGAGCCTTCGTTGATTGAGGTTCTGCCAGGCCACTTCGCTGCATGTCATTTCGTGAAGCCGAAGGGGGTGTGAGCAATGAGCAAGGATATCATCAATGTGGACAACCTCCAAGTCTGGTTCCCTGTGAGACGCGGGTTCGTCGAGAGCTTGACGTCGAAGGAGCAGAGGTGGGTGAAAGCAGTCGACGGCGTATCGTTCAATATCAAGGAGAGAGAGATATTCTGCCTCGTCGGCGAGTCTGGCTGTGGCAAGACCACTACCGGCAAGGCCATCTTGAGGCTCGTTGAACCGACTGGCGGAAACGTCAAGTACGGAGGCGAGGGCCTCACTGCGCAGCAGGTCAAGGAGGCTATGGAGAAGGCGATTTCCAAGAAGTTGCTAACCAAGCAGGAGGCTGAGGCGTGCCTATCCAGTGGGTGCGTCGAAGTCACGAAGCTGCCGAAGGACAAGATGAAGCTTCTGAGACAGAAGATGCAGATGATCTTCCAGGACCCCTACGAGTCCCTCAACCCGAAACAGTCCATCTACGACATAGTAGCTGAGCCACTGGTCGTCAACAACCTAGGCCAGAACGAGGCGGACCGGGAGAAGCGCGTCGAGAAGGCTCTGGACGATGCGGGCCTGAGACCTCCGAAACACTTCATGTGGAGGTATCCTCACGAGGTATCAGGTGGCCAGAGACAGAGAGTCGGCATCGCGGGCGCACTGGTCCTGCAGCCGCAGTTCCTGGTCGCCGACGAGCCCGTCTCAATGCTCGATGTGTCCATCAGGTCCGAGATCCTGAAGCTCATGCTGGACCTCAGGGAGAAGAGAGGCCTCACATACCTGTTCATCACGCACGACCTATCAGTCGCGTACGTTTTCAGCGACAGGATAGGCATCATGTATCTGGGGAAGATAGTCGAACTGGGCCCGACGGAAGAGGTCATCAAGGGTCCGAGGCACCCGTACACGAAGGCGCTGATATCCGTCGTCCCGAAGCCCGACCCGAGGCTGAAGACCGAGAAGATCATCCTCAAGGGTGAGCGGCCCGACCCCGCGCACATACCGCCTGGCTGCAGGTTCCACCCGAGGTGCCCGTACGCTATGGACAGATGCAAGACCGAGGAGCCGGAGCCCATGTACGTGTCCCAGGAGCACTGGGTTTCGTGCTGGCTGGTCACTGGCGAGGGCAAGGCACAATGAAGCCTAGGGCTCGTGAAGCGGGCGTCTGGTTCGGTGAGCAACCGACTGGTCCGAGAAACGCGATCACAGACGTCTCAGGCGTGAAGGTGGGCCACTGCACCATCATAAAGGGCAGCGGACGGCTTGATCCAGGCAATGGACCTGCACGTACTGGAGTGACCGCGATCCTTCCGCATGACGGGAGCTTGTTCGAGCGGCCCGTGAAGGCGTCATATTTCGACTTCAACGGCTGCGGCGGGCTCGGCGGCTCGCTTCAGATACGAGAGTTCGGTCTAATCGATACGCCGATTGTCCTAACGAACACGATGTCAATGGGCACTGCCGCGACGGCTATCGTGAAGTACATGCTGAAACAGAATCCGACATCGGGTGTGACCGAGGACACGATCATTCCGACAGTGTCGGAGTGCGACGACAGCTGGCTGAACGACTCTCGCGGTCTTCACGTCCGCGAAGAGCACGTATATGAGGCCATAGAGAACGCGTCAGCGGAGGTCAAAGAGGGCTCCGTTGGCGGCGGGACAGGGATGTCCGCTTTCGACTACAAGGGCGGGATTGGCACCAGCTCGAGGATGGTCTCGACGCCTGCAGGCAAGTACACCGTCGGAACTCTCGTCATGTGCAATCACGGCGAGTGGCAGGAGTTGAGGATCGATGGAGTGCCTGTTGGCAGCCTCCTGGGATCCCCCGACATCCAGAGACCGGAGAAGGGCTCCATAGTAATGGTAGTGGGGACCGACGCACCATTAGACTCCAGGCAGCTCGGCAGGATCGCTAGACGAGCGATCATGGGCCTCGCTGTGACAGGTTCTGCATCTCATAACGGAAGCGGAGATATCGTGGTGTCCTTCTCGACGGCGAACATGCACGACCGATACAAAGGGAACGGGCTCCTAGTAGACCACCTCCTGAGGGATAGCGAAATAGACCCACTCTTCAGAGCCACGATAGACTCCACGGCAGAATCCATAGTCAACTCACTGTTCAAGGCTGAGACGATAGAGGGCAGAGACGGACATGTCTCAAATGCCCTGCCGATCGACGAAACCCTGAGGATTCTGAAGGAACACGGCAGGCTCATTCGCTAACCCAATCAGATACCTTTTTCGTAGGTCATTCCCATCCCATTAGACAGGTAGCGACGAGGCTGTGGGTAGCATGTCCGCCAAAGCAAAGGCACCTTTCGAGAAGATCAAGACGCAGGTCAAAAGGCTCGAAGTCGAGAAGCTCGTCAAGGGCCTCGTGAAGATCCCGAGCCACTGCGAAGTGCCTACGCAGGAGAAGGAAGTCGCAGAGTTCCTGAACGAGTTCCTGCAAGACGAAGGGATCGATTCGAAGCTCCGAACGGTCGAGAAGAACAGGCCGAACGTCATCGCGACCATCAAGGGTTCAGGCTCCGGCAAGCGACTGCTCCTCAGCGGCCATACGGACACTGTTCCAGCCTTCCAAATGGACATCGACCCGTTCACCCCGAAAGTAAGCAATGGGCGCCTCTACGGCAGGGGCTCCCTCGACATGAAGGGTGGACTCGGCGCGATGGCCATGGCCCTCGTGGCGATCAAGCGGGCCAGGCTGAAGCTCGAAGGCGATCTGATATTCGCGGCGGTCATCGGCGAGGAGCGAAAGAGTGAGGGCACTGAGGACCTCGTATTGCGGGGACCAAAGGCCGATATGGGGATCATAGGCGAACCGACGGACATGGAGATCCAGCCCTCGCACAGAGGCCTGGAATGGCTCGACGTTCACTTCTACGGCAAGGCGGCACACGGAGGACAGGCGGACAAGGGTGTGAACGCGATATCGATGGCCGCCAGGTTCGTCAATGCAGTGGAGACTGACCTCCTCCCCAGACTGAAGGCCAGGAAGGTGAAGTACACCCTTCCCCCGACTCTGAACCTGGGTGTAATCACAGGAGGCCAACAGCCGAGTTCCGTGGCGGACCACTGTGTGATCAAAGTCGACAGACGGTGGGTGCCCGAGGAGAAGCTCCAACAAGTGTTCACGGAGATCTATGACCTGTTCGACAAACTGAAGAAGGAAGACCCTTCATTCAAAGCGGACTTGAAGCGCGACCCGTCCAACATGATGACCATGGCGCATGTTCCGAATGTTGTGAGTACAGGTCACCCGGTAGTCAAATCCCTCCAGCAATCGGTCAGGACAGTCACCCAGCGCCCGGGGAAAATCACGAGCTTCTGGGGGTGGACGGACGCTGCACTCCTCACACAGTATGCCAAGACACCCACTGTAGTTTTCGGCCCTGGCGGGGCGGGAGCGCATGCACGCGTTGAATATGTGAATGTCGACGACCTCACCAAGTGCTCCCAGGTCTACTCCCTCGTAGCTTTGGACGTGTGCGGCCCCGGCGTCTGAGACTAGGCCACTCCCGGCGGATGCCGCAAGACCAGGCCTGCCCTCTCCATTGTGTGCTCTCCGTTGGACACAGTGACCGCTCCGTTCACAATAACGTACTTGATACCTGCCGCGTAGCTATGGGACCTCTCGAAGGTCGCAGTATCCCGAACTATCATAGGGTCAAAGACAACGACGTCGGCTGCCATCCTCTTGGCCAGCACCCCACGGTCTCTTATCCGCAGTCTATCTGCAGGCCACGCGGTCATCTTCCTTATGGCGTCCTCAAGACTCAATGCGCGCTTCTCGAAGACATAGCGTCTGAGCACACGCGGGAATGTGCCGTACGCTCTCGGATGCACAGCGGACTCACCCGTGACTCCGTATGGAGCCATCGCTTCTCCGTCGGAACCGATGCTCGCCAATGGGTGACTCATGACCGTGATTACGTCGTCCTCGACCATTTCATGGAAGATGGCACCGAGCTGCAACTCCTCGTCGACTATCAGGTCGAGCGCAACATCGACTGGAGACTTTCCCAAGGACTTAGAGATCTCGAGCACGGACTTGCCTTCGAATGGCTTGTTCTGCTGTTTCCTGAAACCCACCAGAACAATGTTCTCCCAGCCCGTGTCCTTGACAACGTCTTCGACGTTCTCCGCTCCCGTCACAACCTGTTCCGCTATCTTCGAGCGAGTCGTGGGGTCCTTCAGCCGCTGGAGAGTCCGCGCCTTGCCGCCCTCCCTAGCCCAAGGTGGCATGATGGTGTCCAGACTTGTGTTGGAGGCTGAGTATGGATAGACATCGAATGCGACGTCAACACCGGATTTCCTTGCTTCCTCCATCATGGCGATGGTCTTCGAAACGGTCCCCCACATGGATTTCCCGCACGCTTTGTGGTGCGATATCTCGACTCTGATTCGGGCTTCGCGGCCTATCCTGATGGCCTCCTCTACTGCTTTCACTAGGGTGCGTCCCTCTCCCCTGATGTGGCTCGCATAAATCCCTCCGAAAGACGCCGTCGTTGATGCGAGGTCAACCAGCTCTTGCGTGGATGCGTAGCACCCAGGAGCATAGATAAGTCCAGACGAAAGCCCCCAAGCACCCTGGAGCATCGCCTCGGAGAGCAACTCCTGCATTCTCGTGAGTTCATCGACTGAGGGCGCCCTGTCATCGTTCCCAAGGACGCTTGCCCGAAGCATCGATGCTCCGACGAGAGTCGCCACGTTGACTGAAGGCCTTGCATTGGAGAGCCTCAGAAGATACTCGTCCAAGGAAGCCCAGTCTAAATTGACATCGAGTGCGTGTGAGTAGTCCCAGAGCAATTCCCGCGCCGCTCCGATTATAGGACCCGGGGACGTTCCGCAGTTGCCCACGAGCTCCGTCGTCACTCCCTGTCGCACCTTGCTCTCAGCGAGTGGATTGTTCAGGAGGTGTATCTCTGAGTGGGAGTGAATATCGATGAACCCGGGACAGACGATCATTCCGCTGGCATCGAGGACCAACGAGGCATCTGTCTCGGACGGCTTGTAGAACCCCGCAATCTTCGCTCCGTCAATGGCGAGGTCGTAAGGAGCAGCCGGAGTCCCGATCCCGTCAATGACCATTCCGCCCTTGATAAGAATGCTGTGCAATCGATTTCTCCCTTCAGCGCATGTCGCTGGCTTCGGCGTGTGCTGTCCGAAATCCCACGTTGGTTATTTAACCGTTTTCTGATTTGACACCAAGTACGATTAAATCCTACCGCGCCATCAAGGTAGTAGATGAGACTCCAACTCGATTTCAGCAAGTACCAGGGGTGCGGTAACGATTTCATCATTGTCGACGAGCTGAAGGGTCGCAAGACCACGAACGTTGCGAGGAGCAAGCTGGCGAAGTCATTGACGGATCGGCATTTCAAGGTGGGAGCGGACGGGATAATCTTCCTCGAAAGGGGAAAAGGTGTGGACGGTTCGATGCGCCTGTTTGAGCCCGCTGGAAACGAGGCGGACATGTGCGGCAATGGCATTCGATGCGTGGCGTCCTATCTCGCAAACAAGCTCGGAAAGTCGGAGCTGGACATCCTCACAAGGGACGGCGTGAAGCACATCGAGAGAGTGGGCGAGCAGTACAGAGTCGACATGGGGATCGTGCGCACTCAGAGGCGCGATCTCAAGGCGTATGTCACGGACAATGGTAATGCTTCCGATTCGATGCTCCGATTCCCCCTTCGAACACTGGCGGGGAAATTGAACGCGTCGATCGTGAACTCCGGCGAACCCCACATCGTCATAAGAGTGCGCGATGTGGACGCGATAGATGCGACAACGATCGGAGAAGAAACGAATGCTGACACGAAGCGCTTCCCCAACGGTGTGAACCTCAACTTCGTCGAGGTCGCAGGACCTCACGAGATCAGGATCCGGACCTACGAACGGGGAGTCTATGATGAGACCCTGGCTTGTGGAACTGGTGCCACGGCAAGCGCCGCGGTGGCCTTGATGCTCAAGTGGGTGAAACCTGGAACAGTCAAGGTCCGACCACCTGGGGGCACCATCAAAGTGGAACTGGACAAAGAGGGGCGCGCCTTCATGACCGGCCCGGCCATGTGCGAATTCCAGGGCAAGCTGGTCGCTGATGTCTGAGGTCCTGTTACTTCATCTTCTTCAAGACTTCTTCGACGACGCTTAGTGTACGAGTGACGTCATTGTCGGAGTGCTCCGTACAGGTGTAGAACGGCTTGTCCGGGTGGAAGTGCAGCCCTCTGGCGAGCATACCATAGTCCAGCTTCTGCCTGAGCTGCGCGTCCGCCTTCGCGGCGTCCCTGTAGTCGGCTATCTTGCCCTTCGAGAACACTATGTTGAATGTCGAACCGGGACCGATGGCCCTTGCATCGAAGCCCGCCCTTCCGAACAGATCGTTGAAGCCATTCCTCAACTCATCAGTAATCCTGTTCAGGTATGGATACGTCTTAGGCTCCTGTAGCACGTCGAGCGTTGCCCAGCCTGCGGATAACACTGTTGGGTGCCCGTTGAAGGTTCCCCCGTGGAATACGCGTTGGTCTTTTGGGCGGGTGACCGGGTTGACCATGTCCATGATTTCGCGCTTCCCGAGGAAGGCTCCGATCGGGAACCCGCCACCGATGATTTTCCCCAAGCAGATCATATCGGGTTCTACCTTGTACTGAGTGCATGCGCCGCCGAAGACTTCCATTCTAAACCCCGACATCACCTCATCGAATATCAGCGGGATGCCGAACTCCTGCGTGGTCTCTCTGACCACTCTGAGGAACTCGATGTCCGGGATGACGAAGCCCCGCTGGACCGGCTCCATGATGACGGCCGCCAGTTCGTCCTTGTAGGCCCGCAGCAACTTCACCGAGTTCTCGATATCGTTGTAGGGGAGCACGAGGACATTCTCTACTGTGGCTTCAGAGGTGCCGTAGGACCCGGCAACGGTCTTGGGGGAAGATCTCGGGCCCGCGGCGCTTTCCGCAGGCGCCAAGCTGCAGAGCGCTTCGTCATAGCAACCGTGATAAGCTCCCTCGAACTTGGCCACTTTCGTCTTCTTTCTGAAGCCCTTCACCACGCGTAGCGCGTGCATCGTGGCCTCTAGCCCCGAGTTCGTGAACCTGACCAAATCGGCGAATGGAAAGATGCCCTTCAGTCGCTCAGCCATCTTGGCCTCGAGCTCGTGAGGGGCTCCGAAGATATGCGTGCCATCCGTCTCGATCTGTCTTCTAACGGCCTCTACAACTTTCGGGTGTCCGTGCCCGAGAATCAGCGGACCAAAGCACAGCATGTAGTCTATGTACTCGTTCCCATCCAGGTCCCAGACATGCGACCCCTTAGCCCTCTTGAGGTACACGGGATAGGGTGGATAGAACTTGACGTTCCCGGTCACGCCTCCCGGTAGATGCCTGCTGGCTGTCTCGAACCATTGAGCGCTCCTTTTCGTCTTCGCGTTGTACTCCGCAATCGGATCGAAGCCCGGGCTCATGGTTCCTCACCCCAGGTAGGTCTTGCTCGGGTCGAGGGCCCTGAGGGCGGAGATCTCCCTCTCAGTAGGCGGGGGAGTCTGCTCCAGCTTCGCAGCCACATTGACCTTCCAAGGGGTGTTCTCCCAGACCTTCTCTATCGTGACCCCGGGGTGCAGAGAGGCGACCATCATCTCGCCCGTGACATCGTCGAACTTCATCGTGCAAAGGTTGGTAATGACTGCGTAAGGCCCTCCGCCTTGGAGCTTCAGCAGCTTCCACTTCTCCTTGCCATCCACGAACCCCGGGCTCGTGAGGAAGTCCACCTTCTCCACGAACCTCCGCTTCTCGTGCGGCGTGATGACGATTATCTTCTTGACGTTCGATGCGATGTCGCAAGCTCCGCCGCTTCCTGGCAGCCTAACTTTCGGGGTCTTATAACTGCCTATGACTGTCGAGTTGATGTTCCCGTACTTGTCGATCTGTGCGCCACCCAGGAATCCGACATCGATGCGTCCACCTTGGAGGTAGTATGCGAATTGCTCGTACATCGAACAAACGCTCTTCGCGCCTGTCACCAAACAGGGGTCTCCGATCGAAAGCGGCATCCTAGTCGGGTTGGATCCGACAGCGCCCGATTCGTAGACCATCACCAGGTTCGGCGCCTGGAGCTTCTTCGCCAAGTTGGCCGCAAGGTTCGGTATGCCAACGCCGACCAGCACTGTGTCATGGTCCTTGAGTTCCCTTGCTGCCACTGCGACCATCAGCTCGCTCGGTGTGCATTCTGACATGTTCATGCCTCCTCACACGCTCCCGTAGCTGACGGGAGCGCTCATGCATGGCTTTGGCAGGAGCTTGTTGATCTTCTCCTGCTGGATCTTCTTCATGTACTGCTGGCGGTTCTCGACACCGAACACCCACTCGTCCAAGTACTTCATGGTCGAGTCGTGTTCCTTGGTTATCTCGTCCCACTGCATGTAGAACTCATTGTCCCTGTCGTAGTATCCCTGGACATAGGACGGATGACAGGCCCAAGGTTCGTGCACAACCGCGTGCACAACAAAGTCCGGGATGAGTGTGCGGTTCGGGTCGGATCTGATTACGCTCTCCTCGACGATCTCTTCCGCGCTGATGATCACTTTCCTCGCAGCGAATGCAGCGTCCTTCTGCTCACCAATGATGCCCCATATGTGCGAGTTCCCGTTTGAATCGCAGCGCTGAACATGCACAACTGCCACGTCCGGTTTCAGCGGGGGGACAACCGACACTTCATCCCCAGTGTACGGATCCTTGACTGTCTTGAGGTTCGGGTTCTGCGGTGGAAGGTCGGAGCCAATGTTAGTCCTCATCGGCAAGAAGTGCATGTTCGTTGCTCCTGCAAACAACCTCCCCGAGAGCCCGAAGTGCGAGTACTCGTCGATCTCTATCTTGTTCGGCACGCCCTTCTCGAGTGCCCTCCTGAAGCACCTGAGCGAGCCCACACCGGGGTTGCCAGCGTAGCTGAACATGAGCTTCTTGCAGCACCCGGCGGCGATCATCTGATCGTAGATGATGTCCGGGGTCGCACGACAGAGCGTCAAGTTCTTGCGCTTCTGCCTCATGATCTCATGTCCTGCGGCGAACGGGATCATGTGCGTGAATCCCGCCAAGTAGATCTCATCCCCGTCCTTCACGTATTTGGAGACGGCCTCCTTCATCGTGGTCAGTTTGCCTGTGCTCATCCTACCTCACTCCTTTTCAACCTGGAACGAACTTGAATCCGTATCTGATGACCTCTTCTTCTGTGTAGATCTTCCTGAGCTCCGCCTTGACCGGCATGTCGATCTTGACTTCCTTTGGATCGACGTCTGCTATCTGGCCGATCATCTTGGGCCCCTCTTCAAGCTGCACGATCGCGACTGGGTACTGGCCCCCTGCCTTCTCCTGCTCGGCGAACTCCGGAGGGGCTCCTCCAGCGCTGATCAGGACGAATGTATGGACCTTCCCCCTGCCGCTAAGCTGGACCTCCTCAAACTCTGAAGAGGTCTGGCAATACTTGCACACGCCCTTCGGCGGGAAGTTGACCGCGCCGCACTTCTTGCATTTCTGCCCAATCATCTTGTATCTCTGAGGTATGGTTCTCCAGTACATCGGGACCGAAACATGTGCCACAACATCACCTCACACAATGGCTCCTTTGAGTTTGAGGTACTTGACATAGTCAATGTACTCCTTGCGATCCATCTCCGTCTGGACTCTGACTTGGGTCTTCCGGTCGCTGACGACCTTGAAGCTCATCGCGTCGCTGCCTGCCCCAGACCCGTACGATATGACCATGATCTTGTCTCCCACTTTCGCAGTGTCCAGCGCTGACGCCAGCGCCACGGGAACCGACGCCGCTCCGAGGTCCCCCAGGGACTTGGACACAAGCGACGATGCGAGCTGCGCATCCGTGAAGTTCAGCCTCGCAGCGACGGTCGCCGGGACCCTCGCATCCGGCTGCTGGATCACAACATGCTGGTACTCCTCCGGTTTTCTGTTGAGCTTCTTCAACAACGCGCTGCCCGCGCGCGTGGTATTGGTCAATAGCGAGCCTTCTGCGAACTTCTTCACATTAAGGTCGTGCAGGTAGGGCGCTTCCCTGGGTCTGAAGCGCTCGCCGAAGTACTCACTGGCGTAGGAAGCGTGTCCTTCCAGTTCAGCGATCAGGTTGTCCCCTGAGAGGACGAACGCTGCCGCTCCCGCACCTAGGGCATGCTCGATCGAGTCCCACATGCTTGCAATCGGAGCGTCCGCGGCGGCGACGACAGCTCTTCCAGATGGGTTTGACATGACATGCTCGAACCCCACGATCATGGCCTCGGTCCCCGCTCGAGTGGAGGTCGTGTGATCGCTGCAAAAGGCCGTATTGGGGATTCCGACCGAGTATAGCACGGTCCCTGAGAGCAGCTTCTCGACATAGGGCGGCGATGTAGATGCAAACGCGAACCTGGTCACCTTCTCGGGAGCAGTCGGAACGGACTCCAACGCCCTTTTGGTCACCTTCGCGGCCGCGGTCAGAACGTCCTCGTCGAAGCCCATCACGGACTTCTCAGCCACGCCTGCGGCAGAGAACAATCCCCAGGCCTTCGCATAGTCCTCCTTCTTGATCCTGAACCTTGGTATGTACGCGCTATAGCCAGAGATACCAATCGCCATATCGTTACCTCCTCATGACGGTGACGGCGACAGTTCCGCCCGACCCGCCGACATTGTGAATCAATCCTATCTCCGCGCCCTTGACCTGTCTCGTGGGCTTCTGGACGGTGCCCCTGAGCTGGTTGAACATCTCGTAAGCCATGCCTGTGCCGGTAGATCCGATGGGATGCCCCTTGGACTTCAGTCCCCCGCTGGCGTTGACCGGTTTGTCCCCTCCAATCTGGGTGTGCCCCTCTTCAATGAACGGGCCGGCGTTGCCTTTCTCACAGAATCCAAGGTCTTCGTATGCGAGCAGCTCAGCGATCGTGAAGCAATCGTGTACCTCAGCCAACTGGATATCCTTGGGCGTCAGCCCGGACATCTTGTAGGCCATCGCACCAGCGCGCCTCGTCCCTTCCAGGGTCGTCGTGTTTGCGCGGTCGTGGATTGCCAGGAAGTCGCTGGCAGTCCCGAACCCGGTAACATAAACCGGAGTGTCCGTGAACTGTTTCGCCATCTCAGCGTCACACACAAGCACCGCTGACGCTCCGTCTGTAGTGGAGCAGCAGTCGAACAGGTTCAGTGGGCTGGCGACGATTGGTCCCTTGATAGCCTGTTCGAGGGTTATCTCCCGCTGGAATTGCGCTTTGGGGTTTTGCGCGCCGTTCTTGTGGTTCTTGACGGCGACCATCGAAAGGTGTTCTCTTTTGGTGCCGAACTCGTACATGTGTCTCTGTGCTATCAGCGCGTAAAGGCCAGAGAAGGTCGTTCCGGCAAGCCTCTCGTACTCAGTATCTCCGGAGACCCCGAGCCAGTACTTCTGTTTGATGCCGGATACATCTGTCATCTTCTCGACGCCGCCCGCGAGCACGGCCTTGTGCGTTCCGGACATGACGTCCATGACCGCTGCGACCAGGGCGTAGCCTCCAGAAGCGCACGCGTTTTCGATCCGCATTGTGTTGATGTGAGTGAGCCCGCAATACTCGGTCACAAGTGCGGACATGTTGCCCAGCTGGAATCCGCCAGAGCCAAGGTTGCCTATGTAGGCAGACTCGATGACCTTCGGATCCAGCCCCTTGTCGACGCTAGCGTTCATGTCTTTGTACGCTTCGAAGAACAGTTCCTTGATGCCCTTGTCGGGGAAGTCTCCATATCTGCTCTGTCCTGCTCCGACGATTGCTACTTTCTTCATGTCAATCCCTTCCGCTTGTCCTCGGCGTGGATGGTGAATCCGTGCGAGAGGAGCATGCGTTTTCGACGTCGTTTCCGAGCCGTCTGGAATGGCGTTTTCTCGAATCAGGGTCAGCGTATTTAACGATATGCGATTTACACGGGCGGTCCGTCTGTTTTAGACAATCGCATACGAAAAGGCTTCGAGTCATTTCCGATTTCGAATCCTAGAATCCGAGTTCGTAACGCTGTGACGAACGATGTGGATAGATGATAAATAGAATGTCAGACAATGCAGCAAACACTCCTCGATTTGGGGGCAAACCCGATGCGATCGTACAAGCAGATACCGCTCTGGAAAGACGTCTCAAAGAAGGACTGGGACGACTGGCACTGGCAACTCAGGAACAGGATCACCACGGTAGACCAGTTGAAACAGGTGGTTAACCTCACTCGCGAGGAAGAGGAGGGAGTGCACGAGTCCCTGAAGGTGCTAAGGATGGCGATCAGTCCGTACTTCGCAGCGTTGATGGACCCCGACGACCCGCACGACCCCATAAGGATGCAGGCGGTCCCGACCATAAGCGAACTGGACTTCAGCAAATCCGACATGGAGGACCCGCTGTTCGAGGACATAGACTCACCTGCCCCCGGGCTGACCCACAGATACCCGGACAGGGTTCTGTTCCTGATCACCGACATGTGCGGCAACTATTGCAGGCACTGCACGAGGAGAAGGTTTGCCGGTCAGACGGACAAGCAGAAGGACAAGTCCTCAATCGACGCGTCGATAAAGTACATCAAGGAGCACGAGGAAGTCAGAGATGTCCTGTTGTCCGGAGGAGACGGACTCATGGTTTCCGACGCGTTCCTTGAGGACATCATCAAGCGCGTACGAGCAATTGACCATGTCGAGATCGTGCGGATAGGCAGCAGGGCGCCGTGCACTCTTCCGCAGAGGATCACCCCAGAACTCTGCAAGATGCTGTCAAAATATCACCCGCTCTGGCTCAACACCCACTTCAACCACCCGAAGGAGATCACTCCAGAGTCGAAGCGAGCGGTGGAGATGCTCGTCGACTACGGAATACCCGTCGGGAACCAGACCGTCCTTCTAAAGGGGCTCAATGACTGCCCAACGATCATGAAGAAGCTCAACCAGGAACTCGTGAAGATCAGGTGCAGGCCTTACTACTATTACCAGTGCGACATATCCAACGGGCTGGAGCACTTCAGGACCGATGTTGCCAAGGGCATCGAGATCCAGGAAGCTCTCAGGGGACACACATCCGGGTTCTCAGTCCCGACATTCATTATCGATGCCCCTGGTGGTGGTGGAAAGATACCGGTCGCACCGACCTACCTCATCTCCATGTCCGACAAGAAAGTCGTGTTGAGGAACTACGAGGGCGGGACGTTCTCGTATCCACAGCCGAAAGACAGGCTGAGCATCTGCCCACCGAACTGCAAGATGTGCGAAGACTACAGCAAGGTGGAGAGCAGGGAAGGCGTCGCCGGCGTGCTTTCCGGAAGAAAGATGTGCCTCATACCAGAGGGAAGCCTCAGGGAGGCCAGGCGCGAGAAGATCAAGAAGAAGTAGCCTCCGTTCCCCTCTGATAGCAGGACTGTTTAGGCTCCGAAAAGGTTAAGTGCGGATATTCTTTCTTTGCCCCAATTCTTATGGGATGAGCCAATGACGGAGAGAAAGATATTCGTCGAGGAACTCACGCAGATTCCGATCGAAAAGCAGAATGTCGAGTTCGTAGAGAGAAAGGGCATCGGCCACCCGGACAGTATCGCGGACGGTCTAGCCGAGAGCGTGTCACGGGCTCTGTGCGGGATGTACAAGAAACGCTACAACAGGATCCTTCACCATAACACGGACGAAGTCGAAGTCGTAGGCGGTCAGTCCGCACCGAAATTCGGGGGTGGCTCGATCCTTGAGCCCATATACATACTTCTCGTGGGCAGGGCCGTTACTGAGGTCAACGGCGAGAGGCTTCCGTACAGGATTTGCGCAATCAAAGCCGCGAGCGACTATCTCGAGAAGAACTGCAGGAACCTCAATGTGGACTGGGACGTCACACTCGACTGTAAGATCGGCCAGGGCAGCGTCGATCTGAGGGGACTCTATGAGACGAAGAAGCTGCTGGCGAACGACACATCATTCGGAGTCGGCTTCGCTCCGCTGAGTGAGACTGAGACAATAACGCTCGAAACTGAGAAGTACATCAACGGGAAGCTCTGCAAGACACTGCCAGAACTCGGCGAGGACGTCAAAGTGATGGCCTGCCGGATGGGCAACGAGATAGACCTGACGGTTGCGGTGGCTCTCGTGGACTGTCATGTACCTGATGCGAGCCATTACAAGAGCACAATCGAACAGGCCACTGAGAAGATAGCAGACTTCGCCCAGAAATTCACCAAGAGGAAAGTCAAGGTCTTCGTGAACACCGCGGACGACTACAAGAAGGGCATCTACTACCTCACAGTGTCCGGTCTCAGCATGGAGAACGGCGACGACGGCTCCGTCGGCAGAGGGAACAGAGCGAACGGTCTCATAACTCCGATGAGGCCGATGAGTATGGAAGCCTCAGCGGGAAAGAACCCGGTGACCCATGTCGGGAAGCTCTACAACATTCTCGCGATCCAGGTCGCCAACGCGATAGTCAAGGCCGGGCGTGGGGACATACTCGAAGTGCACACTAGGATACTCTCCCAGATTGGACACCCGATCGATATGCCACAGGCAGCTAGCGCGAACGCCATCTACGCTCCGAACGTCAATCAGAAGAAGTACGAGAAGGAGATAACCGCCATCTTCGACGAGAAGTTGGCGAACATCACCGACCTAACTGATTTAATCGTGAGCGGAAAAGTCAACGTATTCTGAGCACGAGACGGTCTCGGCGCCTTCAGGCAGCTGAGCCATCCAGCTTCCTAATTTCATCTTCCTTCGACCTGAGCATTCTGGCCAGGTCCTCGAGCTCCTCTCCGATTGCGTCCAATCTGTGGCGCTCATCTTCGAGACGCTGCTCGTCCTTGCGCAGGTGCTCTTCCCTCTCGGAGAGCTTCAGGTAGGCACTGTCCAGCTCCGCCTTCCTATCCTCAAGAACTTTGACTGTCTTCTCATCGAGCGCGAATGCAACTCCTTTTCTCGAAATCTCCACCTTGTCCCAGATGTCTTTCACCTCGGCGCGCTCGCGTTCGAGTTTTTCGAATTCGACCGCAACGGTCCGCTCGCGGGTTTCCAGATCCATATCCCTTGCTCGTAGTCTCTCCTCATAGGACCGTAGGTCGATCTCTCTCCTCGAGAGTTGTTCCTCGATTGCAGGAGTAGCCGCCTGCTTCTTCGTGGCTGCCTCGCGGGCGATCTCGGTTATCCGCTTCTTGCTCTCTTCCTCGAGCTGGGCTCGTTTCTCCATGAGGTCCATGCGCCACTTCTCAAGTTCCACTCGAAGCTGTTCAAGTCCTGCATCCTTCTGCACCAGAAGTTGCCGTTCCTTTTCAATGTCTTCGTGCAGCAACTCGATCTCGACCGCACTCTCCTCTAGTTTGTTGGTCCTCGCCTTGATCTCCGCGGCCCTCGCCTCTAGTTGATCCTTATGCCTCGCAATCTCATCGAGGATGTCCTTGTATTCGTCAAGCGCCTTGTTCGCTTCCTGCTCCCTCATGGCAAGAGCCGTGCCCTGGCTCTCCAACTTGCCCTGAACCACCGCCAGCTCAGTCTCCCTCCGGGCTATTCCCGCAAGCCTAGTGTCGGCGTCCCGGAGTCTGGAGGCCACCGTGGCCTCCTGCTCCTTCATGGAGGAGTCCCGCCCCGCAAGGTCTTGCTGCAGGCTCGACAGTGATGAACGCAACTCCTCGAGAGTCGCGCGTTCGTGCTCCGAGGTCGCTTCGGCCTGGTCAAGATCACTCTTCTCCTTTTCGAGAGAAGCCATTGCCGTCTCAAGGGCGGACCTGTCGCGCCCCAGCTGAGCTTGACCTTGTTCGAGCTTCGTGGTGACGCCACGAAGCTCCACGAGCTGGGCATCTCTATCCTGATTGAACTTCCTCTCAGCGCTCTCGAGAGATCCCTGCCGCTCCGCCAAAGACTTCTCCTTCAGCGACACTTGGGCCTCTCTGGTCTTCGTCTCCTCGAGGGCGGTCTCCAGCCTGACCCTTTCATCATCCAGCTTGATCGTGAGTGCCTGAATTTCCTGCTTGGAGCCCCTCTCCACCTCTGACAAAGCGTACTCCCTCTCTGCGAGGGCCTTCTCTGTGCTGGCGATCTGCGCTGCTTTCGCTGTCTGCTCCTTTGCGACATTCTCAAGGCTCTTCTCTCTGGATTCGATGTCCGCGATCTGTGAATCCAGCTGTCTTCTGGTCTCCGTCTCCAGCTCAGACAGAGCAGCCTCTCGCTCGCCGAGCAGCTTCTCTGTGTCCGCAATCTCCTCTTCCCGGCTCTTCAGATGGTCGGCAACACCGTCCAACTGCGTCTTCATTTCCTTGGTAGCTGCAATCGCGGCCTCCAACTCAGCACTAGTCTTCTCCTCGACATCCGCGAATGCCTTCTCATTGGCTACGAGAGACGTCTCCCGCTGTCGCAGAGCCTCCTCCAATTGCCTGACTTCGTTCTGCAGTCGATCGTTATCGGCTCCTCTTTGGTCAAGCTCCGCCTTCCTCGCATCCAGCTCCTGTCTGTTCTTCTGCTCCAGCAGCCTATCAGATGCGTCCTTCTCACCGAGGATCTTCGCCTGCTCCATGATCTCAGATTCCTTCCGCTTGAGATCCTGGTCAGCCTCCTCTATCTCCTGAGTCCTCCTTTCGAGGATAGTAATGGCCTGCTCCAGCTCTTTCTCACGCGTTGCGAAACCTGCCGTCCGCGCTTCCAGGTGAGCCTTCTCGTCTCTCACGATGGTCCGTTCTGAGGCCACAGTCGAGCGCTCGCCGTCGAGGACATTCTGGGCAGCCTCGATGCTGGCCATGGACTGCTGTTCCCGCTTCGTCAAGTCGTTCTTGAATGCCTCAAGTTCGTCCGTGAGTCTCCGAAGATCTGAATCTCTGGATTCAAGCTGCCGCTTGGCCTCTTCCAGCCTCAGGTTCTGAGATTGAAGCTCCTTCTCTCTTGCGGAAATATCCGCAAGTCCGGCATTGAGCTCCTCGGTCTTCTTTGACAGAGCTTCTTCAGTTCCCTCGATGGCCTTCGCTTTGTCTTCCAGAGCCTTCTTCGCGGCCTCCAGATCCTCCCAGCTCCTGTCTATCTCTCCCTGAACCGTGTCCCGTTCCTTCTGGAGCGTCTCCCAGCCCTTGGCGATGTCAGTCTTCTGCTGTTCGACCGAATGCCGGTCCGCATGGAGGCCGTCGACCTGATCCGCGATGGCCTTCTTCGCCGACTGAATTGCCGTCTCAGCGTCCGAGGTCCTCCGCTCGCGCTCCGCGAGCGCATTCTGCATGGCGACGAGCTTCTCCTCCCTCTTGCCCGCCTCCTGCTCAGAGACCGTCATCTTGTTCCTGACGGTCGCAAGGGATGTGGACTCTGCCTCGAGCGCCTTCCGCCTCTCCTCCATCTCGGAGAACTTGGCGTTGAAGTCCTCCTCCAATCTCTGCTTCTCCGCAGTCAGCCGCTCCCTCAGCCTTGTGTTCTCATCTGCCACGGTTCTGACGGACCCCTCTTTGGTAGCTATCTCAGCCTTTCTTGAGTCGAGTGATTCGGAAATCTCGTCGAGCTGCTTCTTCCATTCCTCGAGCTCGACCCTTTGCGTGGTGATCTGCGCCTGTAGCTCCTCCACATCTGTCTTCGATTTGTGGAACTCCGCCTCTTCGGTGTCCAACGCGGCCCGCTTGTTCTCCAGCTCCTTGCGCTCGTTCTCCGTCACCAGGAGCTGCTCCCTCAGCGTCCGCTCCTTCTCATCAATCTGGACTCTGGACTTCTGAACAAGTTCCGCGGAGCCCTGCAGGTTCTGCTGCTTGAGGGCGAAGTCGCGCTCCAGAGACTCAACCTCCTCCGCCTTCCGGGTCATCTCGCGCCTCATCGAATCGATAGTGACGCGTTCCTCCGCCATCCTGAGCTCAGAGGAGGCAACATCGTTCGCGCGCTGGTTTAGGATCGTGCGCATCTCCTCGATGGCGAGCGTCTTCTCGTCCACTTCCTTGCGCTCTTCCTCGATCTTACCCAACTTGTCATCTATCTCCTTCTGTGCCTCGGATACCTGCCGCTCGGCATCCTTGCGCTCGTTCTCGAAGGCGAGTCTGTCCTGCTCGAAGGAGTTCCTTTCCTCGATGACCTTCTGCCTCGCCGCCTGAATCTCCTTGTCAAGTGCGGTCCGTTCGTCATTGACGGACGCAGCGAACTCCTCAGCCTCTTTCCGAACCTCATCGATGTCGCTCTCGGCCTGCTTCACAGCAGCTTCTCGTTGATCGAGCGCTTCCCTCAGCCTCGCCATGCTGGTACTCTGTTCCTTCATCTGGTCTTCGAGGTTCTTGAGCGCCTTGTTCCTTGAATCGGATTCCTTGGACCAACGGTCCTCATCCGCGCGCAGCTTCTCCTCGCGCTTCTGAACGTCTGTCAGACGCCTGCTCAGTTCTGTCCTGAGGTTGTCGATGTCCGTCTGAAGCCGTTCACGGTCATTCGTCAGGTGCTCTTCCTTGGTCCTCGCGGCCTGGTCGAGCATCGTGGCCTTTTCGTAGAGTTGCTTCGCCTCGGTCTCGAGCGTTGCCAAAGCCTTCTCGCGCTTCTCGATGTCCTGTAAACGTGCTCCAACCGACCTGTCTCGGTCGTTCAGCATCTGCTCCTGCGCGACCAACTTGGACTTCAGCATGTCCAGTTCCCGAGTGATCTTGATCACGGCCTCCTCTCTCTGCGTCACATCAGAGGTCAGCCTGGCAGCTTCCGCCTCTGCCCGGGAAAACTCGTCCTCGAGGCTCTTTCGACGATGCTCGAGCTCCTGTTTCTCGGTGTCCACCGTCGCTTTGAGCTTCTCGAGCTCGACCTTATCCAAGGCGATCGCGTGCTCCCTATCCTGGAGCTTCTTCTCGCGCTCTCTCGCCTCCTCGGTCGATTTCTGAAGCGTGATCTCCTTCTGCTGGATCTCGTTGATGCGCTCCTCGAGATTGGTGTGGTCCGCCTCGATCTGAGACATCATCTCGGAAAGCTTCTGCCTGTCAGCCTCAAGCCTCTTCTTCTCCCCCTGGACTTCGAAGAGTCTCTGCTCAGTCTTCAGGCCCACGATCCTGTCGAGTTGCTGGTACCGCGACTCAATTTCCTTCTCCATCATCTCGAGCGTGGCCTTCTTTGAGTCGAGTCCTTGCATCTCCTTGGTCAGCTTGCTCCTGACCCTCGAGGTCAACTCGGCTTCCTCTCTTGTGAGCTTTATCCGGAAGTCCTCGAGTTCCTTCCTTGTCTGGCGGACCCGGACCAAGGTGTTCCGCACCTCAGCGCGCTCTTTCTCAAGCTCCTGCCTATCGAGCGAGAGCCGCTGGATTTCCTTCGTCACCTTGTCGGCGGCGGCCACCACCGTCTTCCTCTCCTGTTCCAACCGTTCGGCCTCTAGCATCAGCTCGTCCTGCCTCAGCTCGGCGATGATAGGGTTCTCGGATGGAGGCTGCGGGACCACCGGGGCAGAGACGCTCTTGTCGGCAGAATAAACTTCGAGCTCCCTCTGGATGGACGCGAGCTTTGATGACTCAAGCGTTGAGGACTTCAGGGCAACAATGCCGACGGCCTTGTGAATCGCGATCAGGTCCCTTATCGTCTCCACGAGCCGCAGCACGCTGACGAACTTGTTGTTCGTGATCACATACTCGAGCGAATCTATCAGAACCAGTTGGCCGCCACCCTCATCGAGGAATCTCTTGATGACCAGAGACAAGCGTTCGAGATCCTTCGGACCGATCGCCTCGTCGCTGACGGCGTTCGTGAGCCAATATACTGGGGCGTCGCGCAGGTCCAACGCCTTCCGCAGGTTCTTCGGGTAGGTCCTGGAGACGACCATGCCCCGCATCCCCTGCGCAGACGCGGACGTGAAGAGCGAGTATGCGAGATCCGGCTTCTCTCCCTCGACCAGGTACGTGACCGAAAGCTCGAGGGCCCCTGGCTGCGGAGCAGGCACCGCCTCAAGAGGCCTTCCCGGTGGCGGCTGAGCCTGCTCTTCCCTCACAATCTCGTCAGCAGCATCGCTAACAGGCTTCGAGGCGCTCTCTCTCGCTTTGTCTCTGAGACCCATACTAGCCGGGCTCCATGTCGGAAACGTGCTTTTTGGGGGGCTTTTTCTGTATTAGTCTGGTAATATATGGTCTTAATCGATTGGCTCACTAGATCTTGAACTTGTCAAGTATGCGTTCATATAGAGTGAAATCGTCCGATTTCGAAAACCTCTCGATGGCCTCCTCCGGCAGCTGGCCAAGCATCTGGTCCAGGACCTTGAGGAGTTTCCTGAGATCCTCGTCGACGACTATTGCTTCCTGCATCTTCGCCTGAAGGTCGACCTTCTCACTAATCAGGGCTCCGATCTGCTCCTCCAGCTGGGCGATGGTAGCGTCCAAGTCGGTCTCCAAGTTCCTCATGTCAGCTTCTGCGGCCTCCTTACCTTGCCTATGCGATGTAATAGACACCTTCATTCCGAGGAGGCGCTGCTTCAGACCTCTCTGCTCATCATGCCACTCCTCCCTGGCCCGTTCTCGCTCTACATCCGTGCTGGCACCCACCGCCTCGGAATGCAGACCCTGGAGTCTGATCCTCTCGCTCTCGAGCTCGGATAGCTTGGTCTGGAGCGCGTTCTCGCGGTCGTCCAACTCTTTCTTCTTCTGCGCATAAGCGTGTATCTTGCGGTCGACCATCTCCTCGCGCTTAGCCAGTTGCTCTTCCTTCGATCTGAGCTCCTCAACCTCTTTCTCTTTGGCCTCGAGTTTCTTCTTGAGGGCGCGCGCAGCCAGACCACGCTGCTTCGCCTCGTCGCTTATCTCGACTGAATCGAGCAGCGATGAAACCTCATCCGAGAGGGCCTCCATATGTGCCTGAAGCATCGTGATATCTGCCATCTCGTCCGCGATGGACACAATCTCGGCCTCGATCTGTGAAACATCAGAGGCGTTCTCGTCCATTACTGCGATCTTCGCCAACCGAGCTTTCTCCTCTTCGATGCGCCTCTCCATTCGTTCGAGCATCTGGGAGCGGTTGGCCATGAGGTCCTTGATGCTGTCCTTGAGCAGAGCGAGCCTTGTGATATCAGATTGCTCAGGCTTTGGCGTCGGGGGCTGCAATGGCACCTCAGCCTGCGGTGTCCCACCAGTTGCTTGTGTTGCCGGGCCTGCTGCCTCCTCTGGCCCCTTGCCAACCCCGTCCTTTCCCCACTCGATCAACTTCACAAGAAATTGATCATCCTCTACGGTCTCGCGCGGCCTGATAGTTTTGACCTTGAATCGGAGGCCGCACGTAGGACATTCGGAGATACCGAGGGCGATGACAGTCTTGCATTTCGGGCATGGGAACGCCTTTACCTCGGATGTGAGCTCTGACAGGCAGCCCTGGCATTTTGTGGCGTCCCTGTCGACCATCTGGTGGCAGGATAGGCAGTACGCTTCTCCTGTCCGGGTCAATCCCTTTGATGCCAATCACATCTCTCCTTTTCCGGGGCTCGGGGGACGCGCCTCCGAAATTGGCTGGATCCTTGCATGGCAGCGAGTTCAGTATGCTTATTGATATCTGTCGTACACCACGAGCTCCTCAAGGCTCTTCCTCGGGGTGCGTTCCGGTGTCTCAGCGGGGTATCCAAGCGGGGTCAGGGCAACCACTCTGACGTCCTCTGGTATGCCCACGACCTCCCTGACCTTGTCTTCTTTGAACCATGCGATCCAGCAGGTTCCCAGGCCCAATGCATGGGCTGCAAGGGTCAGATGGTCTATCGCTATGGTCACATCGATCACGTGGCTGCTCATGTAACCTCCAACGGTCTGGAAGGCTTCATCGGGAATCCCGCATGCGACCACGACTATGGGTGCCTGGGCGATGAACTTCTGACCGTTACAGGCAGCTGCTAACCTGACCTTCGTCTGTTCGTCCCTTATGATGACGAACTTCCAAGGTTGTGCGTTGTCCGCCGAGGGAGCCGATCTCGATGCGTTCAATGCGTCTTTCAGGAGCGATTCTGGTACAGGGATCTCCTTGAACCTACGAATGCTCCGCCTAGTCTTGATGGCCTCCATCAAGTCCATGGAGTCACTTGCCGTTAGTATGTCCACTAGAGAGTATTAACCTTTCCTCGTGGTTTTTGATTGCTGAGAATGCCTGGCATACCAATTGTACGGCTTCAGGATAGGCAGGTCATCCTTCGACGAGCTTGATGAGCGTGGATGTCCGGACGACCCCTGGAAACGACCTGAGTTCGTCGACCCTCTTGTTGAGCTCGTCGAGTGAGTCTGCACGCAACCTGACCGCCACATCGTACTCACCAGTGCACTCGAAAACACTGTCCGACATCTGCCGCGCCTTCTCCTTGACGGAGGCGGTCCTGCCCACGTTCGTTCCTATGAGTACGAGGCCCTCGACACCCACTGGAGAGGTTTCCACGGTGAATCGCTTGATAACACCCTCCCGCACGAGCTTCTCGATTCTAGCTCTGACCGCCCTCTCGGTGAGACTGACCTGCCTGGCTATCTCAGTATTCTTCGTCCTCGAATTCTGCCGGAGCAGGTTGAGGATCTTTACATCAGTCTCGTCCATGGATAGGGTGTATGTCGTTCCTATTATCGTACCTTTCGATGTGCTCACGCGTGTGCAGACGGGGACACACAGTAGGGAAAAATGGTGGGCCCAACCGGATTCGGACCGGTGACCTCCCGGTTATCAGCCGGGTGCTCCAACCATGCTAAGCTATGGGCCCGTTGAGGCTCTTGCGCAATACAGCGATGTGGATTAAATACTTTCCGTGATGGCATTCATCATCATTCGCGGAGAGAGAATCTGGCATACTCTGCGGAGCAGGGCTTTCCCCTGAGAACATGCGCCTCCAACTTGGTCAGGTCGTAGATCACCGAGAAGATCGTCTCGGAGACGTCTAGCGGGTGAAAGTTGGGGTCGGGGTGCCTGCAAACCGAACAGGGCCTGTTCACGTGGTCCCTCAGAATGGTCTTCAGCGACTCGACGGTGACCCCTCCAAGCTGATCCTCGATCAGTCGCATCGCCCTGTTGTATCTGAAGATGGAGCAGGTGATATCGTTCGGGCTCGATTCATACTTCTGCATCCTCGGGGAGGTGTAGTGGTTTGTGTGTACCAAATAGCCATCAGCGGCATACAGCCACGCGCAGTCCGTGGCAGAGCCCTCCAGAGAATATATCTCCCCGCTCCTGTCGGAGACGATGTTGTTGTAGCTGGAAGCTCGTTCTCCAGGCATCGCGGACGACAGCGCCTGACCAATCCGCTTAGCCTCCATCACCTTCCGGACTGGGAACACCTTCGGTATGCCCAGCCTCGAATCGTTCGGATCCAACGCGTTTCCAGTGAGGCTTATGCCAGCGCTGTTCATTCCGCAGGACGGCACCAGGCCCGCGTACGATGTGACGAAAAACTCGGGGTTCCTCGAAGGCCTGCCATGGAGGAATACCACGGTCGAGGCGGCATCCGTGGACCAATCCTCGTTATGAGCCGCGAGGACGTTGCCCTCCGCGGTCACATCCATATTGACCGCGATGTCTGTGCAGGCTTTGAATCCCGATGGAAACAACAGCTCATGGCATGTCAAGACGAAAACCTCTTCGAATGGCATCCTCGCGCCCTCGGCGAAGCCCCTTATTTCCTCGACGTAGTCGGGATAGAAATCCTCCGCATATGGCAGATATAGTCTCGCCTGTTCCACTGCAGCTTTCCAGTTCATCCCACTCGAGTGCATGATAGATTCTGCGATGCTTTTCCGATAGGTTACAGCCCTCGAAGCGCACTTCTTGCCAACGCCCTTCCCGAAGTCATATGGTTTGCCAGATGCTTCGACGAGCGGGAGTGTTTCCTTCCTCGCCATGGTGACTCTGGTCCTGAACGGCTTTTCGGTAGAATAAGATGATGCTAGGAATCCAGGTTACCTGGCGAACTGCGTGAAAGCCTGGAGGACTTTCAGGGACGCTTTCGGTATCTTCTTCTTGTGGTCGACCGTGATGCCCTTTTCCGTTATGGTCATGCTCCTCGGCATGACGTCGTGCGCTGAACCTCTGAATTTCTCTATCGTAACCCATCTGTCGAGCTTGCTCGCAACCAAACGCTTGTGGAGCCTAATCTCACCTCGACAGATGAATATCTCGGGTTCGAGCGCCGTCGGATCTGGCAGATCCGTGAGTATCAGGGTCGTGACATTTGATTCGGAGAGGAACCTGAGGAGGGACATGACACTTGAGTTCGTGTCCTCCATCGTCTCAGACAGCTTCTTCAAGGATGTGAGAGAGTCGATCACAAGTCGGGAGTACCGGGTCTCCTGAAGTTCCTGCTTCAGCATCAGCTGGAGAGACTGGATTGAAATATCCGGTGCCGCCTTCTTCAGCTGGTCAGTCTTCTCACTCGGGCCCGCTTCCCTTAGGGAACCAACGCTTCTCTGGGCCGCCACTTCTACAAGCGAGACGCGCTTGCTGTACTGCTTCGCGGCGGGATGTGCGTCCAGGATCCTGATCTTCCCGACATCCCACCCGAGCGATCTCATGTTCTCCCTGATCTCCACAGGAGGCTCGTCAATCGCCACCAAAAGAGACCGCTCACCGTTCTTCACGCCGTTGTGCAAATACTGGATTGCCAGCGTAGTCTTGCCGCTGCCCGTGGTCCCCGAAACCACATACGGTCTCCCCCGAATCAGTCCTCCCTTCAGCATCTCGTCCAAGCCTGGGATGCCCGTGCTGACCCTAGGACCGTGGTCATCGGTCAAATGCCCTCACCCCCATCGCTGGGCTTGGGTGGATCATTCTGACTATCGCCTGAATCCGGCGAGCTCGAAGGTTGTGGAAGTGCCGGAGGG
>MGWC01000065.1:18158-35410 GCA_001800815.1 Euryarchaeota archaeon RBG_19FT_COMBO_56_21 | reverse complement strand
CGCGTTGCGCGTCAGGTTCAGGAGCAGCGGACTCCGAGACGATTGCCGGCTGCCTATCGGCTTTCTCGAGCGACGGCGCCTTCACGACAATCCCCTGAGGGCCTATTCGCAGCTGTCTGAGCTCATTGTCATGAGCCGAGCCCCTGTACTTCTCTATGGTCACTCCGCGAATCAGCCCGCGGCCGTCGAACCACTTGTGAAGCCTGATCTCTCCCCGAGCTACATGCGCCTCGACGTCTGGTTTGGATATCTCCGGGAGCTGTACGGTGACAATACTGGTCACCCCAATGTCGGACAGAAGCCTGAGAAAGCTCATTAGAGTCGCGTTCTCCTCGCTCGTCTTGATGTAGAAGTACCTCATCGATGTTAGCGAGTCCACGACGATCCTCGTGTACCTCGCGACCTTCATCTCCAGCTTCAGGATTTCTTGGATCGTGTTGACCGTCATGTCCACTGGGCTTCTCTCGGAGGTCTTCCTGATGTTCTCCCCGACGCTCTGGAAGTAGATGACCTTGCGCTCTGTCGACACATCCCTGACCGGGGTCTTGTCATAGCTCATGACGTCGGGTGTCGCGTCGAAAACCTGTATCCTCGAGATGTCCCAATCGAACGACTTCATGTTGCTCTTGACCTCGTTCGGGGGCTCGTCTATCGCCATGTAGAGGACCCTCTCACCGTTCCTTGCGCCCTCAAGAAGGAACTGCATCGCCAGCGTAGTCTTGCCAGACCCAGAGGTTCCAGAGACGACGTAAGTGCGTCCTTGGAGGAGCCCGCCGTCCAGCATCTGGTCAAGTCCGGGGACTCCCGTCTTGACTTTCTCTTTAATCATCTTACGCCACCATGCGATGGAAGAGACAAGGGTACTGCTTGAGCTCTGGATTCCCCATCGTTAGGCTTATATTTTTGCTTCCCGAACTCGAGTAGAACAAAGTGGTCACGAGTTAGGCAAAAATGACCATCTAGGGGAACATCAATGACCGCAGATGTGACCCCAGGGAAGTCTATGAGTGTTCCCGAATCCAGCAAAGGCAAGAAAGACCGAATCAACCCGCTGAGCATCTCCCGTGATTTCACAGTCTTGCTTCTCTCGCTGGCTGTGATAGGCCTCGGGTTTGGCATCATAGCACCGATAATGCCCAGGCTTGCGGAGGACAGGCTCAACATGACAGAGTCCACTATGGGTCTGACCTTCGCTCTGTTCTTCGTGTCAATGACCGTTTTCATGCTACCAGCAGGCTATTGGGCAGACAAACTCGGCAGGAAGAAGGTGTTGGTTACAGGTGTGACAATCTTCAGCGTGACCACTCTGGCCTTGGCCTTCGTAGCTGATGTATACCAGTTCGCGATACTCAGGTTCCTGGAAGGATTCGGTGCGGCGCTAGCAACTCCCGCAGCTTTCGCCCTCACCGCAGACATCGTGCCTGAAGGCAAACGGGGCATCGCGATGGGAGCAGAGGGAACGGCAGAGCTCTTGGGTGCAATGGGCGGCCCTGGCTTGGGAGGAATTCTGGCCTCGGAGTTGGGCCTCAACTCGCCCTTCTACTTCGCATCAATCCTCGCCTTGGTCTGTGCACTTCTGATCCTGCAAATCCGTGCTCCGAAAGTCGTCCTCTTGGAAAAGAAACCATCCATGTTCTCCATCTTCCAATCATGGAAGAGGAATGCCACCCACAATCGGGCGCTCTATGCAGTCACCGCCCGGGGGACTGTCATGGGAGTTGTGCAGGGGTTGTGGAATCTTGGATTGCTGCTATATTGGTATAATGAGCTCAATCTCAACACTGCTGAGATAGGGATTGCACTGTCAGTGGGGATGCTCGCCATGATGCTCGGGACGCTTCCCTCTGGAGTGATTGCGGACAAGATCGGCCGTCGTCCCAACATGATCATTGGGGGCGCTGTGATGGTCTTTGGCTTGGCTCTCAACCTCTTCGTGACCGATTTCTGGCAGGTAGTCGTCATTGTGGCCATAGCAGATATCGGAGGCTCCATCTCGAACCCAGCGGTCGGCGCCATGCTCGCGGACATCATGCTTGAGGAGGAGCGCGGGAGGGTTATGGGTGCGTATCACACGTTCCAAGGCATGGGCAACATTGTCGGCCTCGTCCTGCTTGGGTTCCTCTACGAGACAGTGAGCCCCGAAGCGCCAATCATACTCTGCACTGTCATGCTGGCTGTCGCGACCGGAATTGTCGCTTTGTTCGTCGCTGAGACGCGAAAGACCCCATTGCCCGATATCAGTAAAGTCGATGAACACGCCTCGACATCAGGCATTGAAGACTGACGGCGTCGGACAACATTATTATAGACGCAACCGTTTCCATTTGACGGACCTGCAGACGATGCCAGTCATCAATTTCAGCTACTCAGACCTATGCGAACTCGTGGGCAGAGAAGTTCCCAGGGACCTCCTGCGCGAGAAGCTGCCTCTGATTGGAGCGGACCTGAAATCTGTGCCGGAAGATGGAGATGAACTCTCCTTTGAATTCTTCCCTGATAGACCAGACCTGTTCTCAGTCGAAGGGATTTCGAGGGCGGTGCGAGCTTTCTTCGCATATGAACCCGGGCTAAGGACATACAATGTCGATGATTCGGATGTGGACCTGGTTGTCGACCCATCCGTGAACGAGGTCAGGCCATACATATGGTCCGCCCTGGTCGAGGGAAACGAAATCACTGATCCTCTGATACGCTCGATGATGGATCTGCAGGAGAAGCTTCATCTGACGCACGGAAGGAACAGGAAGAAGGTGGCGATTGGAATCCACGACTTCAGGACAGTGAAGCCTCCGTTCACCTATAAGGCAGTCCTCCCCGACGAGCTGTCGTTCATTCCCTTGCAGGGCTCGAGGAGGATGACGCCTGCTGAGATCCTGAAGGAGCACGAGAAGGGGATGGCGTACGCGTTCGTCCTCGATGGCAAGAAACGATACCCTATTATCGTCGACAAGGAGGGCGAAGTGCTATCGTTCCCCCCCATTATCAACGGCATCACAACCGCCATAACAGAAGAGACCACGGACATCTTCGTTGACTGCACCGGCACTGACCTGAATGCGGTGAAGGGCGCGGTCAACATATTGACCACCGCTCTGGCCGAAAGGGGAGGCAGAATCAGGTCCGTCAGGATCACGCAGGATGGAAAAGGGTCCCTCGCACCTGACCTGAATCCACAGAAGATGTCCCTCGACCCTGTCTACGCCAACAAATGGATCGGGACTGGACTCTCAGCCGATGAGATGGCGGGCTGCCTCAGACGTATGGGATACGGAGCGGTCCCGGGTAAGACGGGACTGGAGGTCCTCGTCCCGAGATACAGGACTGACATCCTTCATCCAGTCGATCTAGCCGAGGATGTCGCCATCGGGTACGGATTCGAGAAATTCGGGGCTTCACTCCCAATCAGGGCCACCTTCGGGGTCGAGGATCCTGTCCTCGAGTTCGGAAGCTCCGTGAAGACCATCATGGTAGGCTTGGGCTATTTCGAGGTCGTGACGCTGTCGTTGTCGAATCCGAAGGACCAGTTCTCGTCCATGAATCTCCCCGAAGATAAGAACGCCACGCGGGTTCGTAACCCCGTCAGTATAGACCACACGCTTGTCAGGACCTCGCTGCTCCCGAGCTTGATGACAGTGCTGAGAAGGAACAAGCACAGAGAGCTGCCTCAGAGGATTTTCGAGGTTGGCGATGTCGTTGTGAACGGGAAGAACCGAGTACTGCTGTCGGGCGTGGCGATACACGCAAAAGCCAGTTTCACCGAGATCAAGTCGCTTGCGCAGTCAGTTGTATCAGGTCTTGGACTCGACTATGAGATTGTCCAGCACTCGCACCCCAGCTTCATTGGCGGAAGATGTGCGTCAGTCGAAATCAAGGGAGAACCAGTTGGGGTCATGGGAGAGATATCGCCCTTCGTGATAGAATCGTTCGAGTTGAGGTACCCCATGGTCGCATTCGAGCTGGATCTGGACAAGCTGCGCGCTGTGCGGAACGATAGTCCGCGTTCGGATTAGATGCCCGCGTATCATCCGAAACCCTGATATGAACGGATATCTTGTTCACCATCTGCTGAGGTAGCTAAGCTCGGTTCACGGCGCCAGCCTTGAGAGTTGGTGGTACTCCGTACCTCGGGAGTTCAAATCTCCCCCTCAGCGCTCTGATTCGTTGTCGCGAGTGATGGAGATCTTGCCCCGGGATTCATGTTGAGTAGATACACGCCGATGAAAGCAACCGCACCGCCCATGACCGCGAGAACGAGGTTCTCCGGGGGCATGAAATTGGCTTTTGGGAAGAATAGCAGTACTAGGAGCTGAGCACCAACGGTCAAGATGCCGTTCAGGGCGAACAATACCGATGTGAGAGATGCTCCTATCTTCGGCAGTCCCGCATTGTAAGTCAGAAGGCCGACCGCAGGGAAGAGTCCCAGAAGCACCAGAATTAGCCATCCGTTCATTCCAGGCCAGGCGATGAATCCCGACGAAACTCCGACAGAGAGCACGATGACCCCTGACAAAAAGAGCTCCATCCCTGAAAGCGGAGTCAGGTCGTGCTCCTTCAGCATGGCTGTCGTGAGCACGATCGAGCATCCCAAGAAGAAGGAACTGACCATCGCCTCCACTTCACCGAATCCGAGGCTGAGAGACATATCGTCCGTGTTTGTCAGGACTAGAAAGACCCCGACAATGATCATCAGACCGCCGACAGCCTCCAGCTTGCTCAGTCTCTCTGAGAGGAAGATCGCACTCAATATGACGACGAACAAGACCTCGGAAGACCCTCCTCCGAGGAGCGCTTCCTTGCCAGCGCCTATGCGTCCCACGGCATCGAACCATAAGAGGACCCCGATCGCAACCAAGAGGGACAGGACGAGCATCCAGAACCATCCCTTTCTGCCGAGTCCTCTCGTGAATGAGACCGTGCCTGATGGCTTGACAGTCATCAGGATCAGACCACCCACTATCGAAGGGATTGCCGTTACGAGAAAAACATTCAGGTCCTCGATGTTCAGCGCGCCCTCGATTGCGACAGATTCGAACGCGACAACGAGAGCGGACAGAAGCACGACAGACACGTATTTCGTCTTGACTTCCACGCGCTCCCTCAGGCGGACCTCCCGAGTAGCCTTCGAGACTATTATGATGTTGGCGCGCGCACAGTCAGGTCTTGCTAGCGACGCTGTCGGTCCGTTCTAACAAATGTCAAAGAAAGGCGCGTCAGGATTTAATATCGCATTGCCCCATCAAGAACCGCAATTGGCATGGAGAGGACATGAGAGTCTCAATCTGGGGACTGCTGATTCTAGTGATCGCAGCGACCGCGGTCGTTGTTTTGGTCTCGTTGGACTTGGGTGACTCTCCTCAGGATGCACGTACTTCTCAGGCCCCGGATGATTCCGCGTGTCGCACATGCCACACATCAGCTACGCCATTCATCATTGAGGATTTCATGAGCGGGGATATGGGACAAGAGGGTGTGATGTGCACGGACTGCCACCATGCACAGTCCACCGATGCCGATGCCATCAGTCACAACGGCTACACGATCACATCTAAACCCAGTGCCAAGGACTGCGCAGTCTGTCACTTGGCCCAAGTGAATCAGTTCAACTCGAGCAAACATTATCTCGGATGGACGAAGATGGAACAATCAGCCAGGTGGCTGGACATCCCTGAAGATATTCGTGGTGCGATGTGTGACAGCTGTCATAACATAGGTCAGATAAGCCCAGATGGGGCGCGTGGAAAGTGCGATTCATGTCACACCCGGCACTCGTTCAGCATGGAAGAGGCTAGAAAACCTGAGAGCTGCGGAACATGCCACATGGGCCCCGACCACCCGCAGATAGAGGCATATCTGAGTTCGAAACACGGCGTGATGTACGCCCTAGAGGGAGAGTCATGGAACTGGTCTGACACATCCACATTCACTGCTCCGGTGTGCACGACCTGTCACATGCCCCAGGGGACGCATAATGTCGGGTACGGAATCACCATCGGTGGGACATCAGCGGGTGCGGTCATAGAAGGTTCACCGATGCCATTCCCGATGGGCAACATCACACTTAGCCAGTTCGTCCAGAAGAGAGCTGAGATGCTCACTGTCTGTACTCAATGCCATTCGCAGTCGTTCGCTGAAGCCCGACTCTCGACCACGGACGCAGTGAAGAATGATACAGATATGTTAGTGGGAGAGGCGAGGAACATCATTCTCGATCTGTACAATGACGGCCTCCTGGACCCGATGCCCGCAGACCGCGCACCGAACCCCATCACCGGGAATAACTTGACACTGATGGGACACCAGACATACTCGAACACCTCGGGAATCGAAACGCTGTTCTTCAAGATGTACAAGTACCACGGAGTCACCGCGTGGAAAGGCGGCTATCATTTCAGCCCAGACCACACCCATTGGTACGGATGGGCAGAGGTGAACCACGATCTTGACCTGATCAAAGCTGAGGACGCAGAGCTCAGGGCTAGAGCCGATCTAGAGAACGGCTTGGGGAGCATCGATACCGACGGAAACGACAGCACGGTCCCACTCGTTCTAGGAGTCGCCGCTCTGGCTCTTGCACTCATCGCACTCGCCCTATCGGTGATTCAGATGCGACGGATAAAGGCAAATCCGCCGAAGACTTAGTCACCAATCGAGCGTACGAAAAAAGCGACATTCCGGATACGTTTATTTGCGCGCACGCGCATGAGAGTCTGCTCGCAAGGGCATGGGATGGGATGAACTGCAGGTATAGCTATCTTAGCGGAGCATGCGCCAACAGACATGTCGACAGCCTGGAATGCATCGGCGCAGACAAATGCGAGTTCTCCGGCATGAACATACTCGTTCTGAGGAAGCAGGGCGCTCCATCAGACGAGTGCGGGCACGAGAAATGGCTGGGGCTGTATTGCGAGAAGTACCAGAGATTCTTCTGCCCTGGACGCGAACACTGTGTCACCCCTGAATCGTACAGAAAGCAGCTCGTGATCCATCAGGAACGGCTTATGAAGCCCAGAGAGGAGCCGTGAGACCATGAAGTGCAAGCACCTGACCAAGGACAGACTGTGCTCCGGGACGTACTCGGGGTACGCGTGCATCAGAAAACAATGCGCCCGTTATCAGGACGCGCTCAAGTGCGAGCACCACGAGCTGAGCGGGGACTACTGCAAGAAGTACAGCAGATTCGGATGTGTCGGCAAAGAGAGCTGCGAGACGTTAGCGGACTATCTCGAAGCCTTCGCCGAGGAAGAAGCCTGAGAATCCTCCTCGTAAAGCTCTCTCCTTATGCGCGGTACAAGAGCCATGAGCACCGATATCTCGGTCAGCGAAGTCCTGTCTATCAAGCCATCTGACAAGTACCCTATGGAGCCCATTTTGTGACCTATCTCTTCTATCTCGGTTATCAGGCTCATCGTATCGCCAACGGTGCCACCCTGAAGGACAGCTCTGATGACCTCAGGGGGGTACTCGAAACCCGGGCCGTGCCCTACAGTCATCCTTCCTGAGGAATCCACGATCGCGCAGTACTGGATGTCGAGATGCTTCTTCAGAACTTTGTTGAAGAATAGACCTGCTTCAATCCCGACACCGAAGTCCGCCTTGGATGCGGTCAGGGCGTTTCTAGCACGTTCGATGGCACCTGTAATGGTGTCCTCCTCCATCGGCTGCTTGCTGACCGAATGCATCGGCTCAACCTGTTCCACTTCGACCAGCCCGAAAACCTGAGTGAAGACTCGCGTGACGGCGTCGACCTTGACTCTGTTCGCAGTTCCAACAGCCACTCTGATTGGCCTCAGCAGACGTCCGTCCTTGTCGATCTCTCCTCGCACAACCCTGGAAGCGCTTATCCTCTGCGCATCATCCCCCCGGACGTCTCTGATGACGAATACCTGTAGTGGCCTCAGCCCGCTCCTCGTCCGGAGCTCATTGATCCTGTCCGCATTCGATCGTGTCTCAGGTGAGATCACAATGGCATCCAGTATCTTCGAGGTCGCCGCAGTCCCTTGCGCATCGGTTATCATCACGATTTCGAACGGTTTGCCATATCTCTGGAGGAACTTCGCGAGGTTCTCCTTCCGAACGAAGTAAGGAGCTACGGGCACGCCTTTCTGGGAGCGCGCGAAATCATCTGAAGTGAGGCCCACCTCGACTGTATCACCTACTGTGAAGGCGGTCTCGAAAAGCAGTTCGTGGCCCTTGTGTATCACATTGAACGTGCCACCGACGCCGACCCGCATGCTGACTACCCCAGGAATAGCATGGCCATAGCCAGAACGAAGATGGCAACCATCGCCACGTAGAAGTAGGTCAGCTGCTTCTTCTTGGACTTCACATTCACTTCATATTCGCCCTCGCACTTCTCGTCGCAGAACGTGTCCTTGTACGGTATCGCCTTGTCGCAGTTCTGGCAGTGTCTGTGTTGAGCGACCTTCTCCACCAATTGCACACCATCCGGGTCAATCATTTGCTACGATTTATCGTTTCCTCGACATCCCGCCATCCTCTAACCTGATGCCCTCGACCCCAACATCTACAATGATCGGCTCGCCTCCAGCTTCCTGGATGGCCTTCGCCACCGCGTGAGGATCGTCAGTCAGGGCAATCATGCTCCCACCGCCTCCCGCGCCAGTCAGCTTGGCGCCGTATGAGCAAGGTCTGCACGCCTCGACGAGCTTGTCCAGCTCAGGATGACCGACCTCAAGCGAGTTGAGCAACATGTGATTCTCATCCATCAGATGCCCGAGGCGCTTCTTGTCCGAGGCGGCCATCGCGTCGACCCCCTCGAGAACGACCTCGCCTATCCTGTCGATCGCGCGGACTGCTTCCGAGCTTGAATCCGCTAGCTTCTTGACGCCCGCGACGAGCGGCCCAGTCGAGGCATGGATCCCGGTGTAGCCTACGACGAAGTGCAGCTTTGGTACGGCGCAATGATGGATGTTCCAGCTCCTCTGTCCTTGCTCGATGCGCCACAGGAAATTGTCTAGTCTCTCCGGGGAGACGATTATCCCCTGACCGTGCGTAGAGGTTGATGTGTCCGTCGGGCTCGCGCGCCCTTGAACTTTGTTCTCGACAAGAAAGGACTTGAGGGCGATCTTCTCCGGCTCTATACCGCCCCTGTGCGCCATCATCGCACCAACGCATGAAACGGTGACAGCAGCGGACGAGCCCAACCCCGAACCCGAGGGTATTTCAGAGCTCGTGTCAATGTTGATCGGAGGCCCGCCCCAGGCCTCGTCCAGTGCAGCGGATATGTACATGTGATGGCGCTTCTTCATCGGATGGCCATTGACGGAATACTGGTTCGCGCTCCTGACACTGGATGTTATCCTCAGGTTGATGGCAAGAGCGAGCGCAGACTTCCCGAAGACGACCGCGTGCTCTCCGAACAGTATCATTTTGCCAGGGGCCGAACAGGTGACCATGTGGTTCCTCCAGTCGCGATTCCGAATATATCCTTTTCCTTACAACGACCTAGGGGTCTGGCCAAACGCATAGACGGTGAATGCCGAACGCCCCCTCCAAAAGGATTAAGAAAGTGCGAATGGGTTGTCCGTGCGCGACTGGTGTGGACATGGAGAAGACCTCTAGGATCGAAGGATTCTACAAGCTGGACATGGCCGAGAGGCTGCGGGTAGTCAAGGAGTTCGGAGGGCTGACAGACGAGGAAGCGATGGCGCTCGCCGGCTTCGGGGGGATGGATCCATCAATTCCGGACAAGATGGTCGAGAACGCGATCGGGTCATTCCAGCTACCTCTAGGAATCGCGACGAACTTCCTCATCAATGGAAAGAACTACCTAGTTCCGATGGCCATCGAAGAGCCATCGGTCGTGGCCGCCGCATCGAATGCCGCGAAGATGGCCAGGGACGCAGGGGGCTTCCACACGAGCAGCACTGCCCCTATAATGATCGGACAGATACAACTCACAAGCATCAGGGATCCCAGCAGGGTGACGCATTTGCTCCTGGAACACAAGAGCGAGATAATCGACCTCGCCAACAAACAGGACCCGATGCTGGTGAAGCTCGGAGGGGGCGCGAAAGATCTTGAGGTCCGCGTTATCCACACGCTGAAGGGGCACAATGTTGTGGTGCACCTTCATGTTGATGTGAGGGATGCGATGGGGGCAAACGCCGTCAACACAATGGCGGAAGCGGTCGCTCCGATCATAGAGAGCATTTCCGGGGGGAAAGTCGGTCTCAGGATTCTGTCCAACCTCGCCTCTCACAGACTAGCGCGCGCGCGAGCGCTCTGGCCGAAGGATGCAATCGGCGGGGAGAGCGTTGTGGATGGAGTCATTGAAGCCTACCTTTTCGCGGAGGCCGATCCATACCGATGCGCGACCCACAACAAGGGCGTGATGAACGGCATCGACTCGGTTGTGATAGCCACTGGAAACGATTGGCGGGCGATCGAAGCAGGAGCGCACTCGTTTGCAGCCCGATCCGGGATGTACAAACCCTTGACCACATTCGAGAAGACCCCTGAAGGCGACCTCGCAGGGACGATCGAACTGCCGATGGCCGTTGGCCTCGTGGGAGGCGCGACCAAGGTACATCCCACTGCCAAGGCGTGTGTCAGACTGCTTGGGGTCAAGACCGCTCAGGAGCTGGGAGAGGTCGCTGCAGCTGTGGGCTTGGCCCAGAATTTCGCTGCACTGAGAGCGTTGGCGACTGTGGGCATTCAGAAGGGTCACATGGCCCTTCATGCCCGGAACATAGTCGCGAGCGTGGATTGCCCGCCGGAACTCGCCGATGAAGTCACCCGGATAATCATCGCAGAGAAGAAGATCAGGATGGACCGTGCACAAGAGGTCATCGAGGAGCTGAAGCGGAAGCGCGACTCCACCTAATTCGACAGTCTCCTCGGAGACTGGTTGCAAAAGTATAAGCTAGCACTGCTGATAATCCGTCAGCGTGGACCTGTTCACGCAAGGCGACCTCCTTGGGCTCGCAGGGGTCTATGGGTATGTCCTCTCGGTCGTTGCACTCTCCTATGTGCTGAAGGACAGGGTGAACAACTCCCGCAAGCTTGTACACATCTTGACCGGGGGAATCGTGTTCTTCTGGTGGAGTTTCGACACGAGATTGGTCATGGCCGGTCTGGCCGCATTCCCTTTCGTCCCGCTGCTGCTACTGGCAACTCCCAAATCGCCGATCGGATTTCTGCGCCAGAGCCCATTGGGCATGAGGTCGTCAGAAGGGCATCCATATGGCCTCGTGATGTACGCGGTCTCGTGGACCATCATAGCGTACGTGCTGTTCGACGACCTTGTCGCTGCCTCAATAGCGGTAGCGGCTATGTCGTTCGGAGACGGGATGGGAGAGCTGATCGGGAGAAAATTCGGAATACACCGCTACTCCTCCAACCGCAGTCTGGAAGGGAGCATGACGGTGTTCCTAGCCACCCTTCTGAGCATCATAGGGCTATTCTGGTTCTACTTCGATTTGATTGCCTACTCCGGCGGGACAGCTCCTTACATACCGCTTCTTTTCGCATTGTCGATCTCTGGGTTCGTGGCATGCCTTGAAGCAGTGACGCCCGGGTCGGTGGACAACCTCGTGATCCCGCTAGTCGTCGCTGCTTTCTTGCACGGAATGGGGGTCTAGGTCTGAGGCTCGTAGTCGTGGATGGACTGGACGGCTCCGGCAAAGACACCCATGCGGAGAGGATCAGAAAGTTGCTGGAATCAGAGGGCGGAGTAGTGATGCTCGTCTCCCACCCGTCGAAGCGTTTCTTCGGTCGCATGTCCAAGCGCTTTCTCAAAGGTACCGGACCGGTTGCCAGGCTGTTCGCCACCCTTTTCTTCACAGCTGACATACTGTGGTCCGTGAGGTGGTTGAAGGGTGTCCAACGAGGGACCGTCATCTTCGTGAGATACCTCATGGGAACGGCCTATCTCCCGAGGATCCTTGCGCCCTTCGGATACAGATTCTTCAGGAAGATCCTCCCATTCCCCGACCTCGCATTGTTCATTGACATCGAACCGAGAGTAGCGATCAGGAGAATCGCAGCTAGAGGTCATGCCCCCGAGATGTTTGAGACCCTGGAGAAGCTCGAAGCCATCCGGAAAGTTGCCAGACAGCTCGCATCCGACGAGTGGGTGACGGTAAACAACAGCGAGGACGGCGAGGGCCCGTTCCGGGAAGTCGAGAGAATGCTCAGGGCGAGGTCAGTGCTTCGTCCTGCAATCTGAGTCCTTGCCGTCTGCGCGGTCGATGACGAGCTGTTGAGGAGGCGGGGACATTCTGCATCCCTCGCAATTCGCATCGCATGGCTCCATGTGAATTACGACCACGCACTTCGGCAGCTCCTTCTTGATCTCCCTCTCCAGATGATCAACCAGATCATGCCCTTCCTTCACGCTGAGGTTGCGGGGGACGATCATGTGAACATCGACCTGCCTCTCGGCTCCCATCTTCCTCGCCCTCAGTCTGTGGAAGCTGAGGATGTCCGAACGGTGCTCCTCGATGACCCTTTCTATCAGGCGCATCTCCTCTTCTGGAAGGCTCCTGTCCAGGAGGCCCTCGGCGGATCTGCTGGTGATATCATAGGCTGTGTGGATGATGAGGCCGGCAACGATGATCGCCACGAGAGGATCTATCAGATGGATGTCGGTCACCCAGATGAGCATCAGCGCGATGAACACTCCAACCGAGGTCCACACATCCGTTTTGAGGTGATACGCATCTGCTTCAAGGGCCAACGAATCCGTGCGCTTGGCGACCTTCATGAGTCTGGTGGACACATAGTAGTTCAGACCGGCAGAAAACCCCATGATGGCCATGCCTGCCGTCAGCAGCTCCACCTCGACTTCATTGTCCATGAGCCGCTTCGCGGCTTCGTAGATGATCCAAGCAGCGGCCACGAATATCAGGGCGCCCTCGATCGCACCCGAGAGGTTCTCGTACTTCCCGTGCCCGTAAGTGTGATCCTTGTCTGCGGGCTCGGCTGATTTCTTGACCGAATACCGTGCGATCATGGCCGCGAGCAAGTCGATCCCCGAATGGATGGCCTCCGAAATGACGGCCACTGACATCATCATGAACCCGGCAATGAGCTTGAGAATCACGAGGGCGCAGTTGGAATAGACGGATAGCTTGGCGACCGCGAGCTTGTCCTCAGCTGCTCCCATACCCGGCTTCGATGCTGACGCACATACTTAGGTTTTACTCATACTTCTGACATGCACCCATGCCTCGAAAGAGTTAATAGGCATCTACTCGAATAAGGCAGGGAAGAGCAGGAGATGACCATGCCCTCGGACCCGGCTCACTTCTTGAACGAGCTGCCCATCTGGAAACTGAAAGTTGTCGCTGCAGAGCACAAGATTGACGTCTCAGTCTGCAAATACAAGAAAGACTACATTTCCAAGATCAAGAGCAAGAAGCTCACCGAGGAACAGGTGAGAAAGGCCCTTGCGAAAGCCAAATCCGTAGAGGAGCGCCCTTCCGAGGAGCTGAAGGCGATCGGGAAGGACCTCGAGGAAATCGCAGCAAGGCCTCTCGAACCGACTGAGATGCCAACGCATGACGAGGAACTCGTCGAGAGGCACATCGACGAAGCCTTGACTATGAGGCCGTCGTTCTTCGAGGTAGACTCGACTACTGAGAGCGCGATGAACAGAATGCTCATCGGGGACTTCAACGAGGCTATCAAGACGAACCGAGAAGCTAGGCTGAAATGCCTCGACAGTTTCAGCACGTTCCAGGTCTATTCAGCCGCTCTCGCGATACGGGCCGTCGATGAGCTATTGGCTCGATTGCCCGATAGCATGCCTAAGACAGATTCGACGCTGAAGACCGCGGTCACCGCTGCGAAGCGTGCTTTCTTGACCGGCCCCCCGAGACAGAGGGAGGAGGCTCTTGAGAGTCTGGAGTCGCTTGCCGCAAAGACCTACGACGTCTTCGTGAAGCACACCGAGGGGGACGAGGTGGAGCTCAAGAACTTGCTCTCAGATTATGAGTCGTTCGGGACGCGCACCGAGGAATCCAGGAGATATCTTGAGATTGCTGCGAGCGCTAAGCAGACATTCAACATGGAGGAATACTCCAGATATGTTAATGAGGCGAGAGAGAAGGCCGAAGTGGCCAAGCAGGACCGTGTCCGGGAAATCGGTGGCATCTTCCATCTGATTGCTGCATCCGCTGCAGAGGCGAAGGAGCTCGGTGCAGACACGGCCGTGGTTGAGTCGAACATAGGGGATGCTAGGAAAGCGTACGAAGACGGCTCGTTCAAACGCACTGTGGAGCTACTGGCCTCAGTCGACAGGGCGCTGGATGGTCACCACGTGGAAATGCTGAGGAGGCGCAGAGATCTAGAGGCCGTTCAGCTCCAGAAAGCAAATGCGTGGATCGTGGAATGCGAACCCGTTCTCGCGGAGGCAGCGTCGTACGGATTTGACGTCAAAGATGCTCAGGCGAAGTTGGGGATTGCGAAGTCCGCGCTCATTAACAGGGACCCTGTTAATGCTTCGAAGTACGGACGATATGTCAAGGACACTATCCAGAGAATCGACAAGGATCTCGACAACAAACGCCTCGAGCTGGGTACCATTAAGCACGTCGACGGAGCGAAGTGCGAGAAGTGCGGACAGGAATCCTTGTACGAGTATCCGAACTCGTCAAGGAAATGCCTTACCTGCGAATCCGTGATCCAAGGGTTCAGGCCAGAGCCCACCAGCGTACCACAATCGATATCGGGAACTTCATCAGATACCGAATCCAAGCAATCTTCCGCGCAACCGCCCCGGGACGCAGCGGTCACCGCACCGGGCGCGAAGAAAAGGCGCCTGCTCAGATGGTGAACCTGAAGTAGCACTAGACACAAGAGGTCAGTGACTGGATCCTTCCGTTGCGAGGCCCCTTATCACATCGCCCCTTGTTATGATACCCACGAGCTTGTTCTTCTCCACCACTGGAAGGCGGCTGATGCCCTTACGGACCATGCTGGCGATAGCCTCGTTGATGGCCTCGTCAGGAGCGACTGTCACGACCTGGGGGGACATTACTTGCTTCACGGGCATCTTGCCAATCTCGTTGTAGGCTTCGATGATCTCCCGTTGAGTCACCTCTTCTTGGAACGCGATGCCGAGGGACGATATCGACGGGTATACGAGCCGGAGATCCTTCTTCATGGTCTTCATCGAACGAAGGACGTCCGCTTCACTGAAGATCCCCACGACGCGGTCACCGTCGACGACCGGGAGACCAGACACATTTCTCTGAGCAAGGAGCGCTGACGCGTCCTTCACGGAAGTGTCGGGACCAATCGAAACCACTGGCGATGTCATCACGTCTCTTACTTTCAACATATAGTTTCTTGCTGAACATCGCCTGGAAAGGTATAAATGTTTTCGGCAGGTTCTCTCGGCACGCCTCTCAATCCAGGGGTTGATAGCATGCAGATGAAACTCAAACCGATCACGGACATCGAAATTGATGTTGACATGAGCGTCAAGGACCTCACCGCACAGATGCTTGCCTCTGGCGGTTTCACCGCGAAGAAACTAGGGCTTGCGTGCGACATTGTCCGAAAGATGTTTCGGGAAAAGGACTGCACGATCTTCCTCTCGTTTCCAGCATGCATTATCTCCACAGGGACCAGGGGCGTCATAAGGAAACTTGTCGAGGAAAAGCTTGTCGACGTCATAGTCACGACCTGCGGGACACTCGACCACGATCTGGCTCGAGTGTGGAGGAAGTACTATCACGGCGATTTCCTGATGGACGACGCTGACCTGCACAGGAAAGGCATCAACAGGCTGGGGAACATACTGATCCCGAACGAGAGCTATGGAATCGTCCTAGAGCAGAAGATGCAGCCGATCCTGGACGAAATCTACAAGTCCGGGAAGAAGACCCTCTCGAGTAGGGAGCTAGCCTACGAATTCGGAAAGAGGCTAAGCGACAGGAAATCCATACTATACTGGGCGGCGAAGAACGACGTCCCGATATTCGTGCCTGGAATCACTGACGGCGCGTTCGGGTCACAGCTCTGGCTCTTTAAGCAGCAGCACTCGGACTTCAATGTTGATGTGATGAAGGACGAACAGGATCTCTCAGACATCGTGTTCACTGCGAAGAAGTCTGGTGCGATCATGCTCGGAGGAGGCATTTCAAAACACCACGTCATCTGGTGGAACCAATTCAGAGGCGGAATGGAGTACGCAGTATACCTCACAACTGCGGAGGAGTGGGACGGATCGCTCTCAGGAGCCAGAATACGCGAGGCGGTTAGCTGGGGAAAAGTGAAGGAGAACGCCCAGTATATCACCGTAGAAGGCGATGCCACAATCACTCTACCGATGCTGGTCGGTTCGGTCCTGTCAGGTGGCCGTCCGGGAAGGCATTAATAACCTCCGCACAAATACGCCATACCAGTCAGAGGAACGCTTCAAATGATCCCGAAGGACATTGGCCCCGAGATACCGTCAGCGCAGGACCTTGCGGCCTTCGCAAAGGAGTACTTCAAATCATACATAGAGGCCGTCGACGAGAAGAAGCCTCAGACGCTTCCGAAGTTCGCCCACGAGGCCCCATATCTCATCAGATGTCTCTACCTCCCCAATGGCTGCATTTGCATGATCTTCAATTCCTCGCAGGAGCTGAAGGTCGAAAGCGGCATCAGAGATTGGGATCAGGTTCAGGAGCTCATAGTCAAGGGAGTCGACCATTTTGCAGGGTTCTTCCCGTTCGAGGGGCGTTCGCTGGGAGACTGGAACAAACGCGGTAGGCGGGACGCGCACAGGGATGTGAGGCTGCTCGACAAGTCCGAGCTGTCCAAGAGCGGCGCTGAACTCGAGGGAACCATCGAGAATGTCATGAGGATGGTCAAGGCGAACCCATGGTTGGGGAAATCAGGCACGGAGATCGTATCGACGCTCAGGAGCCTCGAATCTCGCGTGAAACAGGGCTTCCCGACGGTGGACGCCATCGCGACCCTGCAGTCGCTCAAGGCGTACACGCCAGGAGCAGAAAGCGTGACCATCGATTTCCCGGATAAGGAACTGCTCGAGAGCATCTCAGACGGCATAAAGAATGTGACCGGGATTGAGAACAAGCTCGAGATGATTGAGAACCGGATGTTTGAGGTGGAGAAGGCCGCGTCGACCGAAGATGAGACTGCACTCGCGGCCGACGTACAAGAGCGTGTGGACAGGCTGGAGAAACAGCTCGAGAAGGTCTCGAACATATTGACAATGTTGAACTCCAAAGTGGAGAGCTACTTCTCCAAGACCGCTGAGAAGGAGCGGCAGG
>MGWC01000065.1:0-18141 GCA_001800815.1 Euryarchaeota archaeon RBG_19FT_COMBO_56_21 | reverse complement strand
ATCGAGGACCACCTTGGCAAGTCAATCGAACACGACTCCAAGATCCAGACCCTGGAAAAGGAAGCCCAAACCCTGGTCGACGAGATGCGCAGGATGGCTGCCAAGATGGAGAAGGACATCCACGATAGCAGAAAGAGGATCGCCAGGATGGAGAAGCACTTTGTAGACCTGGCCAAGATGATCCAAGAGTAATGCCCCCATGAAACACATCTGTGTTTTGCCAGGAGACGGGATCGGCCCCGAGGTCGTAGAATCAGCAGTCGCCGTCTTGAAAGCGGTGACCGACGATCTCCAATTCGAATACGCCGAGATCGGGCAGAGCGCGCTCAAGAAGGTCGGAAGTACCATGCCCGACGAGACCCTCGAACTGTTGAGGAAATGCGATAGCTCCTTGTTTGGTGCTATCACCTCTTCTGAATCATTGGGTGAGGCATCGCCGGTTCTCAGGTTCCGGAAAGAACTCGACCTGTTCGCGAACCTCAGGCCAGTCAAGAACTATGTTAACCTCGCGGGAAGGCCTTCCATCGACGTCGTGATAGTTCGGGAGAACACAGAGGGCCTGTATACGCAGAACGAGCAGTACGATGACAAAGGTGTGACGACTCTCAGGCGAGTCACGAGAGCTGCTTCGGAGAGGATTGTGAGATTCGCAATCGATTACTCGCTGAAGAACGCCCGAAAGAGCATCTGCTGCGTGCACAAGTCGAATGTGCTCAGGGCGTCGGATGGGCTCTTTGTGAGCATATTCAGAGAACTGATGGCATCCGAAGGAAGGGTCCTGGAAGCGCGGGAGCAGCTTGTCGACTCCGCCGCCATGAAGCTCGTGAACAGTCCACACGAGTTCGATGTCATTGTCACCTTGAATCTCTACGGCGACATTCTCTCAGACGTTGCGGCGGGGACCGCAGGAGGGCTCGGATTCGCACCATCTGGCAATATCGGAAGAGTCTATTCCGTGTTCGAGCCCGCGCACGGCTCCGCTCCCGACATCGCGGGTGAAGGCGCTGCCAACCCAACTGCGACGATACTCGCGGGTGCGATGATGCTCGATCACCTTAAGATGCGAAATGAGGCAGTATCGATTAGGCAAGCGGTCAAATCAACCTACGATTCCGGGCACCTCACGACGGATATCGGGGGTAGGCATGGCTCCAGAAGTTTCACCGACCACGTTATAGGACGGTTGAAGCGCGGCGATAGCTGATCCATCACATCATGCGTGGCCTTGTCCATGCCTTCATCCCTCCGATCTCGAACCTCAGATACTCGGCAAGCGTAGACGCACTTCCCGTTGCGATGCATCGAGCGTACCTTATCGTGACCAGTCCTGCAGCGGCAAGGAATAGGAACACTGATTCCTGCGAGGACAGCACCCCGAGAACCTGTACCTGGGCGATGTCCATCAGAAGGTGTGTTCCCCAGAAGAGAAGAGGAACTGCGAGACGAGAGGCGATGGATACCGGCCCGACGACCATCACGGCGACAGGGCTGTGCATTAACGATTTCCAGTGACCTCCTGGGTTGACGATGTCGCCCAGGTCGAAGACGGCCGTAACGCCATTTGCCCGGACATAGTCCCTTAGGCCGAACAGGTGGTCGAGGTCAATGAAAACGCCGAAGACCAATGCGACGAATGCGTCGTTCCTGTCGAGGTGCATCAGCTCGATGAGCAGAAGGCTGACGACCAGGTGTGTTACAGCGATCATTCGTCACCGGTTATTGAGTTCTGCTGAACACTCTATGCTGCGCGATGGTATATCAGATTTTCTCGTACCAGATATCAAGATGCGGTCGAATAACACGTTTGAAGACGAGAAAGAAGCGGAGGGCGAGGTGCGGGGGCTGAGATTTGAACTCAGGGACTCCTGCGAGACCAGACCCTCAATCTGGCGCCGTTGACCGAGCTTGGCTACCCCCGCATGATCGTGCTGGATGTCCGCCCATATCTCTCGTTTGATTAAAGCCTTTTGGAGGCAAGAACGCCACGAATTCAGAGGGGCGTGCAATCACGCGTTTCGCCTTCACGAAATCCTGCGAATCACGACTAACTATATACTTGGCGTCAATACGGGAATAAATCTGGCTCTGCAGGTTGTTTGAACCCTGACAGACAGGACTTGGAGAAAGCGATAACATGATAGGATTTCCAAAAGGAAAGGTCGCGTTCCGAATGTTCGAGAAGGGCGATTTGCGCTCTTTGCACTGGGGAACGCTGGATGTTCTCGAGAACGCGGGCATCAAGGTGGTCAGCAAGGAGTGTCTCGGACTTCTCGAGGACGCGGGTTGCGCGGTCGACCACAAGACGAGCATCGCGAAGATCCCAGGCAATCTCGTGGAGGAAGCGATCCACAAGGCGAAGAAGAATCTCACGCTGTACGCGAGGACCCCGAAATACGATGTCGTGCTTGACGGCAGGCGGACGTTCTGCACCACGGACGGAAACGGAACTAGCGTGATGGACTTCAAGACCGGAAAGCGGAGGATGTCCACCAGCGACGACCTCGCTATGGTTGGCAAGGTCGCGAATGCTCTCGACTCTGCACACATCTTCTGGCCATGCGTGAGCTGCCAGGACGTCCCGGACTATGTGAGACATGTTGTAGATCTGAAGGTAGCGCTATCCAGCATCGAGAAGCATGTGCAGGTGGAGACGACGAGCCACAGACGGGAGGCGAAGTGGCTCATTGAGATCGGGGCGGCCCTAGCTGGTGACAAGAAGGCCCTTCGCAGGAAGCCCATATTCTCCTCGATGCACTGTCCCTTCTCGCCTCTGCAGCTCGATGGTGGCTCGACTGAAGGAGCGCTCGAGCTAGCGCGCGCGGGCGTCCCAATATCGTTCTACGGAATGCCACAGGCGGGCATAACGGGTCCCGTGACTCTCGCAGGGTCAATAATCGTGAACAACGCCGAGGTCCTGGGAGGTCTGACCATGGCCCAGCTGGCAGCTCCTGGGTCGCCGTTCATGTACGGTACCGGTGGCGCAGCGTTCGACATGAGGACGATGACATGGGCCGGCGGCGGGCCCGAGAGGGCTCTGATCTCCGCAGGTGCTGGCGAGCTGGCGCACCATTACGGGTTCTCGATCCTCTGCGGAGGAATCGTGACCTCGGCGAAGCTGCCCGGACCTCAGGCCTGCTACGAGAAGATGTCAAGCGGCATGCCGCAGTTCTACACTGGCTGTGACATGATCGCAGGTTTGGGGCTCTTGGACGATGTCACCATGCTCTCGTATGAGCAGATGGTCATTGACGACGAGATGGCGAGAATAATGGCAAGGTTGGCCCAGGGCGTCGTGATCGACGACGACCATCTCGCTGTGGATATCATAAAGAAGGTCGGGCCAGGAGGAAGCTTCCTCGCCGAGAGACACACGATGCAGTGGTTGCACAAGGAGCACTTCATCACCGACATCACAGACCGAAGAACAGGAGAATCCTGGGAAGCGGACGGCAAGAAGTCCGTAGTCGACAGGGCGAGGGAGAAGGCGGCCAAAATCATGAAGGAGCATGTCGTGGAGCCCGTGTCGAGCGAGATCGCGAAGGACTTCGAGCGGATTGTCAAGGACGCGGACAGGGACATCCAAAGCCACGGCCTGGACTGAACAAGGCGACCCTACCAAACATCAAAGCAGGCGGACAGTATATCCGCCTGCAACCACAACTACTTCGAGGAGTACTGACCGCGATTGATTCCACTTGAGCTGATGAGAGAGTTCGAGATGCAGATGAAGTCCCTCAGGATCGGAGGGACTCCGCTAGTAAGAGCGCAGAAGCTCGAGAAGCGCCTTGGCATTCGCCGTTTGTTCCTCAAACTAGAAGGAGAGAACCCTTCAGGCACTCACAAGGATCGGGCCGCGCTCATACACTGCCTGAACGCCAGGAACAATGGTATGAAGAAGGTGACGGCTGTAAGCTGCGGCAATTACGGCGCGGCGCTTGCATACGTCGCTGAGAAGCTGAACATGCAGGCCTGCATATACATCCCGAAAGATTTCGCCGCTCCGAGAAGAGCCGAGATCGAGGCCATGTCCTCGGAGGTGAAGGATGTTGATGGAGACTACGAACGCGCGCTCAGGAAGGTTGCTGAAGACTCTTCGGCCAACCGATGGTACAATGCCAACCCCGGAGGAGTAAATAGCGAATTGGACATCTTCGCCTACACCTACATAGCGAAGGAGATCGCACAGGGAATCGGCCGACAGCCAGACTGGGTCTCAGTCCCGGTCGGCAACGGTTCCCTGATAGGAGGAGTTTGGCACGGTTTCCGGAGCATGAGCATGAAGCCCAGGATACTCGGCGTTTCTAACAACAACTCCGCGGTCCACGGGGTGGCCTCGGGGCTGAGAACTGCCTTGAACGTTCCCAACCTGACGATAACTGAGATAAACGAGCCACTGTCCGGCAACTTCCTTGCGGACCCCGATGAAGCAGTGTCGGCCATGTTGGACTCAAATGGTGCGGGCGTGGAGATCCCGGACGAGCAACTCATCGAGGCGTCTAGAGTCATCAAGCTAGAGGAGAAGCTCGATATCCTCCCGGCATCTGCGGGGGCCGTCTGGGGCATCTCGAAGCTGGACTCCAGGAACCACCTTTTCGTTTCGGTGCTGTCGGGCAGGGGTCATTTCGGGAAGGCCTGAGCCAGCACACCGGAACGTGCATAAAAACGGCCAGACAAGATATTAATATCCGCTTGGCCATTGTGAGCCCCGATGCAAGCTTCCGCTGGTCAATGTGGATTGGCACCTATTCTCGTCGTGCTAGGAGTCCTGGTCGACCTGCGGATCTTGCGCCCGTAATGGACACAAGCGGTTTTTCGGGTGTCCATGCGGGCAGTGAGTGAGGAGTGTGTTAGTTGTGAAAGGTGCTCGGGCTGCCGTGGAGTTGCTGGAAAAGCAGAACGTAGAGGTAATGTTCGGTATTCCAGGCGGCGTCCTCCTTCCGTTCTACGACGAGCTTGTGCAGTCCGACATCAGGCACATACTGCCCAGGCACGAACAATGCGCCGGACACATGGCCGATGGGTACGCGCGCGTGTCGAAGAAGCCAGGAGTTTGCGTCGCGACATCAGGTCCAGGGGCGACAAATCTGGTGACAGGCGTTGCCACCGCGTTCATGGATTCCTCCCCTATGGTGGCCATCACAGGTCAGGTGGCGACCCACGTGCTCGGCAATGATGCCTTTCAGGAGGCGGACTCCTTCAGCCTGATGATGCCGGTCTCGAAGCACAACTTCAGGGTCGTTGATCCCAAATTATTCCCGGAGACGATGAAGAAGGCGTTCCTCATCGCCACCACTGGTCGGTATGGTCCGGTCCATGTGGACATACCGGTCGACATATTCCAGGCGGAGATCACTGATGAGCAAATGGCGAAGGAGGTCCGGGTGCCGAAGCCGAAGCGGAACCTGGAAGGACTCCTGGACGCAATCAAGCTGTTGGAGACCGCAGAGCGCCCCACGATAATGGTTGGGGGCGGGGTCATATGGTCGCGGGCAGGGACCGAGATCATGAGACTTGCGGAGATGGTAATGGCACCGGTAGTCACGACACTGATGGCCAAGGGGTCGGTGCCGGAGAACCACCCTCTCGTCCTTGGGGTATGCGGCATGCACGGGAGACAGGTCGCCAACTACGCTCTGAACAACTGCGATGTGCTCCTGGCGATAGGCACCCGCTTCAGCGACCGCGTGACCGGAAAACTCAGCGAGTTCGGCGCGAAGACGAAGGTAGTGCATGTGGACATCGATTCCTCGGAGATAGGCAAGAACGTCAAAGGCAGAGTAGGGCTCGTGGGCGATGCGTGGACAGTCGTCAACGCGCTCATCGCCGGGCTGCAGAAGCGGAAGAAATCTCCCACTTGGAAGCAGAGGATCATAGAGCTCAACAAGGAGTGTTCCTGCGACTACAACCTCAAGTTAGAGCCGCTGAAGCCCCAGAAAGTGATCTACGAACTCTCGAAGAACCTCCCGGACGATGCGATCGTCACAACGGAGGTTGGGCAGAACCAGATGTGGGCCGCTCACTTCTACAAGTGCTACGGGAAGCGCATGTTCATCACGTCTGGTGGCTTAGGAACAATGGGGTTCGGGTTCCCTGCGGCCCTCGGTGCGAAGATCGCCAGGCCCAAGAGCGTGGTTGTGGACATCGCAGGAGACGGGAGCCTCCAGATGGTCTCGCAGGAGTTCGCGACCGCGGTCGAGAACGACATACCAGTCGTGGTGGCGTTGCTGAACAACGGATGGCTGGGCATGGTCAAGCAGTGGCAGAAGCTGTTCTACGGCTCTCGCTACAAAGCCTCCCAGTTCACGGTCCCGACACCGGACTTCGTCAAGCTGGCGGAAGCCTACGGAGCGGAAGCAATAAGAGTCGAGAGGCCTTCCGAGGTCGCAGAGGCAATACAGAGGGCAACTAAGTCCGAGATGCCCTTCCTGATAGACTTCGTGGTGGACCCGGAGGAGGATGTGCTCCCGATGACACCACCAGGGAAGACATCGGTGGACTGTATCATGGGCAGGTGCCCCTGGAAAGGCGGGGTGTGCTGAATGGAAGTCATGATGCTGCTGGTCTACGACCAGCCAGGTGTGATGCAGCGGGTAATGGGCGAGTTCAACAGGAAAAGGATCAACGTCGAAACGATCGTCGTCGGGAAGTGCGAGATACCGGACCGGGCGAGGATAGTCCTGTCGATCACGGACAGGGAGAAGGCCATGAATGTGCTGGAGCATATCAGGGCGCTCCAAGAGGTCATCGAGTGTGACCTCGTCGACCAGTCCCGGCACGAGGCCTACGCGCTGCTGTCAAGCAAGGAAGGCCTGTGCAGGCTGACAGGGAGCGTCCAAGAGGTCGAGGCGATCGTAAGCAAGAGCCAGCCGGAGAAGTACATACAGGCTATGAACGCGATCTGAGCAAGGAGAGTCGAACGCGATGGCGAGGATATACTACAACAAGGACGCCGACCTGAAGGTCCTGAAGGGCAAGAGGGTCGCAGTGATAGGCTACGGAATACAGGGCAGGGCGCAGTCCCTGAACCTGCGCGACAGCGGAGTCGACGTCGTCCTCGGGCTCAACCTGAAGGACGAGACCTGGAAAAGGGCGAAGGCCGACAAGATGAAGATCGCCACGATACCGGAGGCGGTCAAGAGCGCGGATATTGTCATGATGCTCATCCCGGACGAGGTCCAGAAAGCGGTCTACGACAAGGACGTCGCGCCGAATCTAAGCAAGGGCATGACTCTTGACTTCGCGCACGGGTTCAACATACACTTCAAGAGGATTGTGCCCCCAAAGAACATCGATGTGATCATGGTCGCTCCCAAGGGGCCAGGGGCGCTTGTCAGGGAGACCTATCTCTCTGGCATTGGGGTCCCGGCTCTCGTCGCAGTCTACCAGGACCACTCGGGAAATGCCAAGAAGACAGCGCTCGCAATCGCCAAGGGCCTGAAGGCGACCACCAGGGGCGTCATCGAAACCACCTTCGACGAGGAGACCGAGACAGACCTGTTCGGGGAGCAGGCGGACCTCTGCGGGGGCGCGAGCGAGCTCGTCAAGAAGTCTTTCGAGGTCCTAGTCGAGGCTGGCTACCAGCCGGAGATTGCTTATTTCGAGGTGCTCCATGAGCTCAAGCTGATCATAGACCTCGTTCAGAAGGGAGGCATCGAGGGCATGTGGGACGGAGTGTCCAACACTGCCGAGTATGGTGGCAGGACCCGCGGCCCGGTCATCATCGATGACGTGGTGAAGGCAAGGATGAAGATCCTGTTGGCTGACATTCAATCAGGCAAGTTCGCCAGAGAGTGGGTCGCTGAGCACAAGGCCGGCATGCCCACCCTTACGAGGCTGCGGGAAGAGGGAGAGAAATCCCAGATAGAGGTAGTCGGCAGAAGGATACGCAAGATGTTCGAGTGAGCAGCTGGTCGAACAAGCACTGTAGTCCACTTAGGTTCCAGGCTACCCGCAACTCATGAGGATAGAAGATACAATGACTGCTCGCAAGTCCCAGGTTTGGAAACTCGGCAAGTTCGCCCGTGGCCAGAGGACATTCGTCGGCGAGGTCGTCGAAGACCAGGTCATAGAGACGGACGCCTCGTGCATGATGGACGCCATCAGATACGGCATCGAACCGACAGCGAGGAAGCACAGGCTCTCCGAGCTGAAGGTCCTTGCACCGATCGACCGACCTTCCAAGATCGTGTGCATTGGACTGAACTTCAAAAGCCACATCGCGGAAATGAAGGCACCGATGCCCAAGGAGCCCATCATATTCTCCAAGCCATCGTCCGCGATCATAGGCCCGGGAGACAAGATACTCCTGCCCGAGATGTCCGCGAGGGTGGATTTCGAGGGGGAGAGCGCATTTGTCATCAGCAGGAGGGCCAGCCATGTCAAGGACGGCCTCAAGCATGTGTTTGGATACACATGCCTCAACGACGTCACCGCCAGGGACCTCCAGAAGACGGATGTGGACTGGACTCGGGCCAAGGGCTTCGACACGTTCGCGCCTGTGGGACCGTTCCTCACCAACAATGCCCCGACTCGAGTGACGACCCGACTCAATGGCAAGGTAGTTCAGGATTCCCCACTCTCGGACAGGGTGTTCGGGGACGCTGCACTAGTTGAGTACATATCGAGGATAATGGTTCTTGAGCCCGGGGACATAGTCGCCACTGGCACCCCCTCCGGCATTGCCCCCATGAAGGATGGGGATGTTGTGGAGGTAGAGGTGGACGGTGTCGGAAACCTCAGAAACCAAGTAGTCAGAGCACGATAAGCAGACCAGGAGAGAAGAGAGATGCAGATACAGCCGACGGAGAAGATCTGGAAGAATGGCAAGCTCATCCCATGGGAGGACGCGACCGTCCACGTGATGACCCATGGGCTCCACTACGGAACAGGAGCTTTCGAAGGCATCAGGTCATACAGCACTCCGAAGGGTCCGGCCATTTTCCGACTGAAGGAGCACATGGAGCGGCTGGAAAGCTCGTGCAAGGTACTCCAGATGAAGATGCCATACTCGGTGGATGCGCTGTGCGCAGCGGCGAAGGACACTGTGAAGGCGAACAGACTCGACGCGTGCTACATCAGACCCATAGCGTTCTACGGGCTCCACGGTTTCGGTGTCAACCCCATAGGCTATCCAATTGAGGTCTTCATCATTGCATTTCCGATCGGGGCTTACCTGGGCGAAGAAGGCATGAAGAACGGCATCAGAGTGCACACCTCGTCCTGGCACAGAGTCACTACTGGATCTGTACCGGCAACGGCAAAGGTCTGTGGAGACTATCTCAACAGCGCCATCGCTGTCATGGAGGCGAAGATGAACGGTTTTGACGAGACGATCATGCTCAACGACACGCACATGGTCGCAGAGGGCTCCGGCGAGAATCTGTTCATGATCAGGAAGGGCAGGATATCAACTCCGCCTGTCAGTGCTGGCATTCTTCCCGGAATAACCAGGGAATCCATCATGGTGCTGGCGAAGGAGATGGGATATGAGATCGTCGAACAGGACATAGCTCGAAGCGAACTCTACCTCGCTGACGAGATCTTCCTCACGGGCACGGCAGCTGAGGTCACCCCGGTCAAAGAGGTCGACCGAAGGTCCGTGGGCAGCGGGAACCCGGGTCCGATCACCAAGGCAATCCAGAGCAGATTCCTGGACATCGTCAGAGGGAAGGACACGAAGTACAAGGATTGGCTGACGCCTGTCTAGGCACGTCCAGGCAAGTATTATATATCCTGGAAACCCATCAATCGTCTGACGATTGTCATACGAAGGGATGGGGTCGCCATGTCTCATGCTCTACTGCAGAAATTAGTGCGCCAGTCGGAGACTGAAGGGGTCACACTTGCGGAGATCATATCCAGAACGCTCACCGCCGAGGAACTCGACGATGTCCAGGCAGAACTTGCCGATGAGCTGAGCGAAGGTTACGGTTCGATCTGCGACTTCATGAGTGACATTGAAGTCCCCTCGTTGGAGGATATCATGGACGCGGAGGAGACGTCCGAGACGGGCCTGGCTAGGGCACTCGATTAGGTGGCTACTTCTTCCTGAGTATTCTGTTCTCGAGATCGATTACGTCGAAACTAGCCCTAGGCGCCCCCATGAGCGTCTCGGTTCTGCCCAGCATCAGGTACCCGCCGCCCCTTAGGGCTTTGAACAAGTGCATTGTCACGACGTCGTGCATCTTGCGGGTGAAATAGATCATGACATTCCTGCAGACGATGGCATCGTAGTAGCTCCCGCTGGGAGGCTCCAGCAGGTTCTCGACGGAGAACCTGACCCCCTTCCGTAGAGGCTGAACCACTTCGTAGTCGGCCCCCTTCTTCTCGAAATAGTGATTGAGGTGTTTCTCGGTCAGCCCCTTCGTTTCAGCTTGTGTGTACAGGCCCGACTTCGCCTTTGCCACCGCCTTCGATGAAATATCCGTTCCCTGTATGCCGACCACCGGCGCGGAGATGCACTGGAGCCTCTTGATCTCCTCGGCAACGCAGATGGCGATCGTATATGTCTCCTGACCAGTCGCACAGCCAGCGCTCCAAATCCGCAACACGCCTCCTTCCCTGATCTTGGAGGCAAGGAGGGGGCGTAAGACCTCTGAGGTGAACCCTTCGAATGCCCCTTTGTCCCTGAAGAATTCGGTGACATTGATGGAGAGTGCTCCCAGCAGATCGTTGGTCTCTTGCTCGTTGTGTGTTAGCAGGTGAAGATAGCCGGTGTAATCGGTCGCTCCTGACCTGCCCAGTCTCTTCTTGATACTGCGCATGACGAACGATTGGGAGTACCCCGAGAGGTCTATTCCCCTGGCCCTGAACAGATGTTTCATCACATGGGTGACGAAATCTTCCTCAGAGATGTCCATCTGGCGGTCTTATGGGATTGTCAGTAGATATTGCTTCCCTGGACGGAAAACGCGTTTTTCCGAAGACGCTGGCTGCTTGTTATCGAAGTTGAAAACGAATACGACATCATTTAATAAACCCCAGGCGGATGTTGAGACACAGCAAGGCTCCCCCCTGCTGGAAACTACACCCAGATAGGAAGCTTTTGCATGAGCGCGAGAAGGTGGTGCATTGAGGCTTAGCTTGACGGCAAAGCTGATTGCCGTGATCTTGGGTCTGTCGCTAGCGCCAGTAGCGGTCGTGAGCGTGATCTCGATTCAGGGCATGTACGAGATCAAGGCCAACGCTGAAACTATACACGATGAGTCAACGCTGGTCGTCCAAGCCATCGCTGGGGCAGGGAACGATCTGGCATCGGCCCACGAGCTCATCATGGTCATCGTCCTGGACCCTGACGACCCCTATGTCAGCACCAGATACAACGAGATGTACAACCTTCAGTCACAGTTCAGCCAGTTCCTCACAGACTACAGGCTGTATTACGCATTTGAGAATTCTCCGACCCTGAGCGCTATCCTTGAGAAGGAGGGCAGAGGCACTCTCGTCACCACCGAAGAGACAGCATTCAGCAACATCGAGGGCGTCTTCAGCACTTACCAAGCAAACACGGCAATCGCATACAGCGCGGCGCGCGCGGGGCAGACCTCTGATGCTTCCAATGCATCCAAGACGGCCTCGACCCAGATGGAGACCATGAACGACAACATGGCAACCCTGATTGACGTCTACAGCCAGGCCTCGGATGTCCTGGATTCGCTCATCAGAGGGGCCATCCTCGACTCGATGCTCTTCACGATGGTCGGCGCAGCCTCAATAGGTGCCGCAGTCACAATTGCCACATTCTTCGTTTCATCAAGAGAGAGCCGACCGATCGTCGCCGTTGCGAAGACGGCGAAGACGATTGCGGAAGGAAATTTCAGGACCAGGCTCGAGATGAAGGTCAGTAATGACGAGGTAGGCGACCTCGTGAAGTCCATGAACTTGCTCATACAAAACACCTCCAAGCCTCTCATCGAGCTGACTGAGAGCGCTCAGGCTATCGCGGCCGGCGACCTCTCCAAAGAGGTCAACATTGAGGCCAAGGGAGACTTGGCCAAGCTAGTCGAGGCCTTCAAGCAGATGAAAGCGAACCTGTTGAAACTCACGAGCGAGATACACGTCGCGTCGGAATCGCTGAAGGAGTCATCGAGTTCATTGGCCGAGACCATAAGCCAGATGACAGAGAACACCCAGAGGGTCTCGACCGCAGTAGCTGGGGCTTCAAAGAGCTCACAGACCGAATCGATGAGGATTGACGAGATGGTCAGAATGCTCGCTGAGCAGACAAAGGCCATCTACGACGTTGTGCAGAGCGCTCAGAACGCCGCCGGCGCTTCATCCAACGCCAGCGAGGTCGCCCAGAACGGGAGCAAGTCCGCCCATGTCTCGCTCGAGAAGATGAACTCCCTGGTCAAGAACGTCGAATCGACTGCCGACTCCATGAAGCAGCTCGCAAAGAAATCCAAGGAGATATCGCAGATCGTTTCGATTATCACGAACATCGCAGCGCAGACCAACTTGCTGTCACTGAACGCCGCGATCGAGGCCGCGAGAGCCGGAGAACAGGGACGCGGATTCGCGGTCGTTGCAGACGAGGTCAGGAAGCTGGCCGAAGGCTCCAGAAAAGCTGCGAGCCAGATTCAGCAGCTCATCGAACTGGTCGAGACCGACATCAACGAGACGACCCACAGGATGGAGAACACGATGACGGATGCTTCCGAGAGCTCCAGGACAATATCGGAGTCTCTGAAGTCACTCGAGGACATCGCTGCTACAGTAGAGGAAACTGCGGCCATGGTCGAGGAGATCAGCGCGTCCACTGAGGAGCAGAAGGCGCTCACCGAAAGCCTGGCGAAGAGTCTCGACGAGGTCGCGGCAATCGCCAAAGACAATTCCGCATCCGCTGAAGGGATATCAATCTCATCGGAGAACCTGGCCGCTGGCATGGAAGAGATCACAGCCTCCGCGAACGAACTCGCAAGCCTGGCTGGCAAGCTTACCGATCTGACCAAGCAAGTCACCGCACAGAATGCGCCGGCGCCGGTACCGGAACCCGCCAAGCCTAAGGAATGACCAAGGAGGGTGCACTCACCTTGAAAGAAGATGCCCTCAGACAGCTGGTCGTGTTCAGGTTGGACAAGGAAGAATACGGATTCGAAGTTTCGACAGTGCGAGAGATTCACGACATGGAGGATGTGGCGAAAGTACACCGCGCGGCCTCGCACATTGAGGGAGTCGTCAACCTCAGGGGTAAGCTCCTTACCGTTGTCAACCTCAGGAAGCGCTTCGATATGAAGCCAGATGGGGCCACGAACCCGAAGATCGTTGTTGTCGACGCACCCGACGCTCCCGTTGGATTCATGGTCGACGAGGTCGTCGAAGTCGTCAGAGTACCTGTCGAGGCCATCGAGAAGGCTCCGGCCTATGTCGCTAGCGGCATAGAAGCTCAGTATGTCGTCGGCATTGTCAAGCTTGACGACAGGCTCATCACGGTCATCGATCCGCTGAAGGTCCTCGAGCTCCCCGAGGAGAGCTCGACGCAGCCCAGGAGGTAGAAGACTTGGCCAAGGTACTCGTAGTGGACGACTCTGAATTCATGAGAAAGGTGCTCAGGAACATCCTCGAAGCAGGAGGCCACAAGGTCATCGAGGCCAGGAGCGCCGACGAGGCTCTGGACCGCTTCGTCAAAGAGTCACCGGAGATCGTCACAATGGATATCGTCATGCCTGACAAAGACGGCATTGAGGCCGTCAAGCGCCTTAAGGAAGCCAATGCGAAAGCCAAGATAATCATGATCTCTGCGCTTGGGCACCAGAAGACGGTCATGCGCTCGCTCGAGGCTGGCGCAGTCGATTTCATCATCAAGCCGTTCACAGCGGACGATGTGCTCGAGTCAGTGAACGCGGTCCTTCAGATGGGGTTATGAGGGTTGCTCCATGGGTGGGAAGATAAGGGTCCTAGTCGTGGATGACAGCGCTTACATGCGCGTCGTGCTCAAGGATATGCTTGAGTCGAACGGCAACATCATCGTCATCGGAACGGCCAAGGATGGTGTGGAAGCGGTCGAAAGGGCGAAGTCCCTTGCTCCGGACGTCATACTTCTCGATATCCAGATGCCCAAGATCGACGGGATAGCCACGCTCAAGAGGATCATGAAAGAAGCTCCCACCAGGGTCGTCATGCTGAGTGCAATGGACAAGATGGATGACCAGCTTCCGCTGCGTGCGCTTGAGATGGGAGCGGTCGATTTCATCTCGAAGCCGAGCGGACCCGTGTCGATTGACATCGTGAATTTCACCGATCGGATCTCCCAAGTCGTTGTCGAGGCGGCCTCAACGAGAGTTGACGCCCTCAGAAGGACCATGACGCCAGTGCCGCATCAACTGAGACCTCCTAAACCGGAGAAGATTCAGCACAAAGTGATAGTAATAGGCGCCTCTCTCGGGGGACCGAGGGCGCTGGAATTCATCATCGCTTCCCTTCCAAAGGGGCTGCCAGCTCCTATATTCATCGTGCAGCACCTGCCCTCGGAGTTCTCGCAATCATTCGCGAAGCGCCTGAGTGCGGCCAAAGGACCTCATGTAGAGCTGGCCGAGGAGGGCCTGAGACCCGAGAAAGGCGTCGCATACGTCGCCCCCGGAGGAAAGCATCTCAAACTCTCTTGGAAGGGCGCGTCATCGCTCCTGATGAGGCTCGATGACGGCGACCCTGTCAACTTCGTGAAGCCTTCCGTGGATGTACTCTTCAAGAGCGCGGCTGACAGCTTGGGCGAGTCCGTTCTGGCAATCGTACTCACTGGGATGGGTGAAGATGGGACGAGCGGTGCGCTCGCGGTCAAGAACTGCGGCGGAAGAGTGATAGTCCAGGACGAAGCGACAGCAGTCGCACCTGGAATGCCAAAGTCCGTTCTCGACGCGGGAGCCGCGGACAAGGTAGTTCCTCTTGAGAAGATTCCAGAAGAAATCGTCAAGTTCTTGGAGGAGTGAGCTGGGTTGCCGAAAGAGTTCGACATGGCGAAGTATCAGAAGATGTTCGTCACGGAGGCACGCGAAGCGCTCCGAGTGATGAACGAGGCCATGCTCGAGCTGGAAAAGAACCCCGACAACAAGGAGCTGGTGGACCAGATCTTCAGGTCGTGCCACTCGATCAAGGGCATGGCTGGCATGATGAACCAGACGGTCATCACGAACCTGGCACACGGGCTCGAAGACGTCCTCAGCTCCGTCCGCGAGGAGACTCTGACTCCCACTGATGACGTCGCTGAATGCATCTTCAATGCAATGGACGCTCTGGAGGCGATGGTCAGCTCTTACGAGTCGTCTTCACAGGTGCAGGACAATCCGCAGCTGATTGAAGAACTCAAGGCGGTCCTCACGAAGGCCGCGCCCATCAAGAAAGAGAAGGAAAAGAAGCCCAAGAAAGAGAAGGCAACGCCAACGAAACCCGACACGACCTCAATATCCATCAAGTTCGCAAAGAGGTGTGCGCTCCCATCCGCCAGGGCGGTCGTCATACTCAAGGAGCTGTCGAAGACCTCGTCTGTGATCAGCACAAACCCGAACGAAGACGACATCGAGAAGGAGCATATGTTCGAGGAGCTGCAGGTCGTGGTTGAGCCCGGGGAGAAGCTCCAGGAGGCTCTCCAGAGGGTCCTAGCCATGGCAGACGTCGAGGAGCTGTACCTCGGCACCTCAGATGAGCCTCGAGAGAAGTGGCAGAAGATGGCCAAGCAGGAGAAGTTGTCCGGTCCGACTACCTCTGAGGCGGCACTCCCGCAGACGGTTCGCGTCGGCATGGACAAGCTTGACGACCTGCTGGACAATGTTGGGGAACTTGTGATAGGGAGGAGCAGACTCCTCGAGAAGGCCAATGTTCGCGATGACTACGAGCTTCAGGAGATCTCTTCCCTCATTGACAAGCTCACGGTAGATATCCAGACGAGGGTACTAGGCATACGGATGATCCCTCTCGATGTGGTCATGAGCAGATTCCCTCGTATGGTCAGGGACATCGCGAAGAACGAAGGCAAAGAGGTCGAGCTCGTTGTCGAAGGCGGTTCCATAGAACTCGACAGGACGGTCGTCGACAAGATAACCGAGCCGATGATGCACCTTCTCAGGAACTGTGTCGACCACGGGATCGAACCTGCGGACGAAAGGCTCAGATCCGGCAAGCGGGCCAAGGGTCTGATCAGGATAGTGGCGTCCAAACAACAGGATCATGTCCTGATAGAGGTCTCAGACGACGGGAAAGGGATAGACCTTGATATCGTCCGCCAATCCGCAGTTGAGAAGAGGATTATGACCCAGGAGCAGGCGAAGGACGCTCTGGGTAGGGATTTGGTCGAATTGCTATTCAGACCAGGCTTTTCCACATCAAGCAAGGTGACGGAGGTGTCAGGTCGAGGCGTTGGCCTGGATGTCGTGAAACGGAACGTCGAAGAGTTAGGCGGGTCCGTCATGGTCAACACCGCGAAGGGCGCGGGTACGACTTTCTCGCTCTGGCTCCCATTCACGCTCGCAATAATCGATGCCATGCTCATTGGTATTCAAGATCAAATCTATGCCGTTCCAATGGGGACAATAGTGGAGTCGCACAGATTCGGGGTGGACGAAATCAAGACAATCAGAAGCAGAGACGTGGTCCAGCTGAGAGGCGAGATTCTCCCCCTCATAAGTATGCGGGATTTCTTCGGTATCGGGAGTCTTGATAGGTCCAAAGGTATCAACACGCTCATTGTCCAGAGCAGAGACCGCAGGGCGGCTCTCGAGGTGGACGATCTCATCGGCCATCACCAGATAGTCGTCAAATCGCTTGACAGGCGCCTGCGTAAAGTCAAAGGCATCTCTGGAGGCACGATCCTCGGGAGCGGAAAGATTGCTCTCATAATAGACGTCGAATCGATCCTTGGTGGGTGAGTATCCTGACGAAAGACGAAGATCTCAAGGTGCTCGGCATAATAAGCGAATTCGCCAACATAGGCGCGGGCAGCGCCGCAACTGCGTTGTCCCATCTCCTTGACGTAGACCTCATGAACGACGTCACGACATGCGAGATATTGCCGCTGGCAAAGGTGGCGGATTGGCTCGGAGGCGGAAATCAGATCGTGGCTGGCACTTACACATACCTCTGCGGCGAACTCAAGAGCGGGATACTGGTAGTTTTTCCGCAGGATTCCGCGGTCTCGCTGCTAGGCCACCTCACAAAGGCCGATATCAGTCTATCCAAGCTGACCGAGCTCCAGAAATCCGCTCTCAGGGAAGTCGGCAACATATGCCTCTGCTGGTATCTCATCGCAGTCTCAAAGATGGTCGACATCGACATGATTCCTGCTCCTCCAGACGCGACGGTCGACTACCTCGGAGCAGTCCTCAACGTCCCATTGGCCACCCTAGGAGCCAAGGTCGACACCGTGATCGCGGTCCACACCTCCTTTAAGGCGCTGGATAGGCAGTTCGACGGATACTTCCTGATGCTGCCCGAAGCATCCACTCTGAATATCATTCTGGAGAGAATGGGTGAACACTGCAGATGAATGACCTAACGGTCGTTGGCATAGCGCAGCTGGCGGTCTCCCGCCCGCCCTCGAGGCTAGCTTGCCTGGGGCTTGGCTCCTGCGTTGCCGTCATTCTGTATGACCCCGTATTGAAATTGGGGGGCATCGTGCATATCCTGCTTCCCAAAGCCCCCAATCACCACGACCTGGATGCGAAGTACGCCGACACTGGAACAAAGAAACTGGTCGAGGAGATGATTAAGCATGGTGCGACCAAAGCGAGAGTCTTTGCGAGGCTGGTCGGAGGAGCCGAGATGTTCACGGCGGTGAACCTCGCGATATCCAACATCGGGCGGGAGAACATACTCGAGGCTCGGAAAGCCCTCCACGACAGCTCGATCAGAATCATGGCGGAAGAGACCGCTGGCAAGAAGGGGCGATCCGTCTACTTCGACCTCGAAACAGGCAAGGTACTTGTGCAGACAGCCTTCGGGAGTGAACGGGTCATCTGATTTGGGTCTTGACCCGAATTCTCGGAGAAATGCTTTAGTAGGTCCACGACCTCTTGTTAGTCTTGCCAGGAGAAGGCGGATGGCTGACGGTAGGTCTCTGTTTATCAGGGGCCGGCTGAGGAAAGTCCCCTCTCCATGAGAAAGTGGGCTGCCAGAGCAGCAGGGCGAGAGTCCTGGCAAGGGCGCAGAAACGAC
>MGWC01000064.1 GCA_001800815.1 Euryarchaeota archaeon RBG_19FT_COMBO_56_21 | reverse complement strand
AGCCACGGCAGGAGGCTGTAGGCCATCAAAAGAGCGACGAAGAATCCGATTATGAATTCGAGGTCATTGTCCGTTAGGGTGGCCCCCGTCGTGGATTGCTCGGCCTTATTATTATGTTTGCAGGCATGACGTTCAAATGTGTACGTTGGAGTGAGCTGACATCGAATGCACCCTGGTTCAGTCGGTCTCCAGAGTGGCCTTCCCGTTCTCGAGGTATACTCTGGATGATGAATGCTTCGCGAGGTCCTTGTCGTGGGTCGCCAGGACTATCGTCGTTCCGTAATCCTTGGTGACGAGTTCGAAGATACGCATCACGTTCTCCGTGTTCTCGGCATCGAGGTTGCCCGTGGGCTCGTCGGCCAATATGATCTTCGGGCTGTTCATCATCGCCCTTGCAATGGCGGTCCTCTGCGCTTCGCCTCCGCTGATCTTGTTTGCCGTTTCGTTGGCGATTTGCGCGATGTCGAACTTACTGAGGATTTCGGAGACCCTACCGTCATCCTGCACCTTCGACAAACGCAGGGGGAGCTCCGTGTTCTCCCTGACTGTCAGGTCAGGCAGCAGGTTGTAGTCCTGGAACACGAAGCCGATCTTGCGGAGCCTGAGCTTCGCGAGCTGGTCTTCCGGCATGCCTACAATCTCTTGTCCTTCGATGGCAATCAAGCCTGCTGTTGGCCTATCGAGCCCACCAAGGAGGTTGAGGAGCGTGGTCTTTCCACATCCAGACCGACCATAGATCATCACGAACTCCCCTTCGCTAACTTCAAAGGTGACCCCGTCGAGGACTGCGGGCCTTCCATCGTATCTCTTGACTAGGTCCTTGACTCGAACAATCGGTCCCATTCTGGGTTGCTTAGGAATGATAAGCCTATTTACCGTTTGGGGTGGACGCACGTTGTCAGCCATCATTTGGTCTCGATGTGAAATGCAATTGACTATCTACCTCATCCGACGATATGCGGCCGTGGCTGCTTCCGAGATGTCGAAGTCAGGACTCGGCATTGAAGAATACGCCAAGCGAACGCAGTTCTACATCGTGGACATACCCGAGAAGCTACTCAACCTGGCGAGAGGGGGTAACTGGGCCACATTTCTTGATGCTGGCTGCGGGGACGGAGTGCTCCTGAATGCGATGGAGAATTCAGGACTTCTGCGGGACAAGGAGGTTTTCGCGGTCGATCTTTCGGAGACCAGGATTTCCAGGGTTCGAGAGATCAATCGCAAATACCGATGCTTCGTGGAAGATGTTTGCGACATGAAGAGCATTCCAGATTCATCGATTGACCTGCTAGCGTCCCAAATGGTGATAGAGCATGTCGCATCCGACGAGGAAATGACTTCCGAGCTGTACAGGGTCCTTAGGCCTGGTGGCAATATCTACTTGACGACGGTTTTCAAGAAGAGTTTCGCATGGTATCGATACAGAAACAACGGGCAATGGGTCTTGGATCCCACGCACGTGAGGGAGTACAACGACGATAGCCAACTTATCGATTTGCTGCGGAAAGCCGGGTTCGAAATCATTGCCAGCATCAAGACTGGAATCGCCTATCCATTGACCGACTTACTTCTCAGGAGAATCAGAGCTGATCAGAAAGCATATTCCAGCCGGTTTCTGAGGATTGCCAGGAGACTTCGAATTCCCATCCTGGGTTACTACTCCTGGGAGATACTCGCCAGCAAACCATCGAACTGAACTCGATTGGTGTCGGCCCATGTCGGCGTTAGGCGTAGCTCGTGTCTCGTTCCTGCGTAGACTTCACACGCAGGTGATCATCGATGCGTGAGCCGGTTGCTAGGTCGGAGGAGCAATGTTCAGAAATTCAGCGGAGGCTCCGAGCCAGTGCTCATGGTCCTCTTCGCGTTCGAAAGGTCTATCATCGCTCCGTTCACAGAGAAGTCCCCGACATAGACCTTGTAAGGCTTGCTTATCTCCCATCCGCCGATTACTATCAAGATCTGGATCACGGTGGGGTCGCTCAACAGGGTACCCCACGAGTCCAAGGACATCGTGGACGATGTCTTGTACTCGGCCGATGGTTCGATCCACTGACCTTTTGCGACTGCATCCCTCATCTGCCAGTTGAAGTAGGGCAGCGTCCACTCGCCGTTGGAGTAGCACTCACCGGGATAGCAGACGAGGTTGTGACCCCTCGGGAGCTTGAGGACGACATAAGGTTCAAGGCACGCCTCGGTTCCGCCTGTCTGAACCATGAACTCTGAGAAGGAAATGGACTGAAGATCTGATATTGCGCCCTTGTACGGCACCTTGATGACGACCCAACCTTCGACAGAGGTGGTCCCGACCATCAGCGTGTTCGTCTTGCCGTCAAAGGACCCCAAGTACTTCGCATATGCATGTTTGCCCGACAGTTGGATCACGGCCTGAGATGCCGCTGTCGTGCTAGCGGTCAGTGTTAGCACGACGAACACGATGAAAGCGACCCCTGCGATCTTCTTCCAGGGCCATTCCTGCTTCTGTCTCCGCGCAACTCTCGCCGCAAGCCTGCTCTCGAACCTCAAGGCTCCCATCCCACTGTCCTCGTCGGGAGTGGTCGCCGGCCTCGAAGGCCCTCTCTGGGCGTACGAAGATGTCGACGACTCAGTGCATCCCAGTACAAGATATTCTTCGATGAATATATAATTTTCTCAATTCTGATAATGACCTTGTTTTCGTCCGACAGCACTGTCGGACGCCAAAAGAAACAAATGCACTGGCGGCGTTCTACTGCTACTTGATCGGGCCATCAGATTCGCGTTGCGCATCGCAATTCATGAGAGGCGTTCGTTGCGCATCGAATCCAAGGGAAGTTGGGCTCTGAGAGGTGAAGGGTACTGGGCGGCTCCGATTGCGACAAGAAGCCTCCGGACAACAGGTTGATAGTCGGCGGGCTGGAGGTCGGCATCGCAGGCATCGGCCAGATCATGGACGACACGCTGGAGTACATCGACGAATCAGACGAAGTCCAGAAGAAGGTGCTTCTCGCGCGGCTCAAGACCCACAACTATGTCCCGTCCTCATCGGAGGCCGAGTACCTGAGGGCGCTCTGGCCTGAGTACAAGAAGCTCAGGGTGCAGAGGAGGGAGCAGCTCGAGTGCACATACAAGGGGATACCGAGGGAATCGATCCCATGGTACCCGAAGGTCGACCCGAAGAAGTGCACTGGCTGCACATCGTGCGTGGAGTTCTGCTCGCAGGGAGTCTTCACGTTCGACGGAGTTTCCCGGGTCACGAAGCCCTACAAATGTGTGGTTGGGAAGACGAGCTGCAGGAGCTTCTGTCCGGAGAAAGCCATAATATTCCCCACACATTCGGAACTGAAGGAGACGCTCGCGAAGCTCCGCGAAAGGTATTCTCTCAAGGAATGAAGGTCAGCTAGATGTGCGCATGTGGTCCGTGCTGTCCCGGCAAACCGAACACCAAGAAAATCAGGATAGGCGGCCAGGACATCGGAATTTCTGGTTTCGACGAGATAATCGCCAAGGGCCTTGAGCTTATCAACAGCTCCGACGACGATCAGAGGAATGCTCTCCTTGCCGAGCTGAAGGTGCACAACTACATCCCGGGCCCCGTGGAGAAGGAGTATCTCAACGCAGTCTGGGAGGAGTTCAAGCAGGCGAGGGCGAAACGCCTCGGCCAGGTGGAGGAGAGCTATCATGGCATATCTAGGGAGGAGATCCCGTGGTACCCACGCGTGGATTCCGAGAAATGCAATGGCTGCGGGTCGTGCGTCGAGTTCTGCCAGAAGAAGGTCTACGTCCTCGATGATAAGGCCGTCGTTGCCAATCCATACAGGTGCGTGGTCAGCTGCACCGGCTGCCTCATCAAGTGCCCTGAGGGGGCGCTGTCGTTCCCGTCGATGGTAGAGCTGCGCGACGTCATGAAAGAGCTTAGGAAGAAGTACGGGATACTGTAGGTGTGATACTCTGGTCGCTCAGGCATCGGCTCAAGCATGCGAGGCGCCTAAGAAGAGGCTCTCATTCCTGGACGAGTTCCTCACGCTCTGGATATTCATAGCGATGGCCTTGGGAGTGGGCATCGGGTATCTGTTCCCAGAGATTGCCGATATCCTCGATTCGATCAAGGTCTTCAAAGTATCTCTTCCAATCGCAATCGGCCTCCTGGTCATGATGTACCCCCCGCTCGCGAAGGTCCATTACGACGAGCTTGGCAAGCTGAAGGAGGCAAAGAAGATGCTCGGCACTTCGCTCCTCCTTAACTGGGCGATTGGCCCGGTCCTGATGTTCTCTCTCGCATGGATCTACTTCCCCGACCCTGCGGACGCCGCTTTCAGGAACGGGCTGATACTGGTGGGCCTTGCGAGATGCATCGCGATGGTTCTGGTCTGGAACATGCTCGCGGAGGGCGACTGCGAGTACTGTGCGGTCCTCGTGGCGCTCAACTCGATCTTCCAGATAGGCATGTACGCAGCCCTCGCCTATCTCTTCATCACGGTGATGACTCCTGTCATCTCCCCATCGTCGGAAGCCGCGGTCGTGGACATCACGATCGGGTTCATCGCGCAGAACGTCCTAATATTCCTGGGCATCCCATTCGCAGCCGGAGTCGCGAGTTGGTACCTGCTCTCCCGCAGGAAGGGTAGGGAGTGGTATGATACCGTCTTCGCCCCTAAGATCAGCCCGCTCGCACTGCTCGGCCTGTTGTTTACCATCGTAGTCATGTTCTCGCTCCAGGGCGAGAAGATAATCGACAACCCGTTCGACGTGGTCAGGATAGCGTTGCCCCTCCTGACCTACTTCCTGCTAATGTTCTTCGTAAGCTTCCTGTTATCCTACCAGCTTGGGTTCACATACAGCCAGGGGGCGACACAGTCGTTCACGGCCGCTAGTAACAACTTCGAACTGGCCATCGCGGTGGCCATCGCCACGTTCGGCATCGCATCGACCGAGGCCTTCACGACGGTCATCGGACCCCTGATGGAGGTGCCTGTGCTCATCAGCCTCGTGAACGTCGCACTGTGGATCAGGAAGAGATACTACCGCTCTGACGGGCGGCCCAAGATCTCTAGAGCATAGACCGGCGGGGCAACCTTTTTGCCGATTGACACATATTGGCACGTGGGGGCCCGAGAGATGAAGCAGTTCAACGTTTTCGTGGAAGACAAGGTGGGCGAGCTCGCGCGCGTGACCGAGGCGCTGGCGCAAAGCGCCATCAATATAAGGGGTTTGGCCACAGATAAGCTCGGGGAGAAGCCGGCCGTGAAGATAATCACGGACGATGAGAACTCGACCCGGAAGGCCTTGACTAGGGCTGGGTTGGCGTTCGAGGAATCGGAAATACTGTTGATCGATCTTATCGACAGGCCAGGGGAGATTGCCAAGGTCGCGAAGAGGGTCGCAGGCGCTGATGTGAACATCAGTTCCGTGTTCCTGATAGGAAAGAAGGATACGCCGGTGGCCATGGCGATCGTGGCCGACGACCCGAAAAAGGCTAAGAAGCTTCTCGGCTAGAGGCTTTGCTCCTTCTTGGAGCCTAGTTCGCTAGAGCGTTTCGCGGCCACTTCGACCGCGTCTATCAGGAGGGCCTTAAGGCCGTTCCTCTCCAGCGAGTGCAGTGCGCTTATGGCGGTCCCTCCGGGCGATGTGACCAGGTCCTTGAGCTTCGCAGGGTGCTCCTTGGTCTCCTTGATCAGCTTGGACGAACCGATAAGTGTCTGGATGGCCAGTACGTTGGCCACGTCTCTGGAAAGGCCGACCTTGACTCCGGCGTCCGAGAGGCCCTCAAGTATCTGGAAGACGTACATCGGGCCAGTCCCGCTGAGTCCGGTGACGGCATCCATTAATGACTCCTCGACATCCACGACGATTCCCACCGATTCGAAGATGTTCCTAGCCATGGACAGATGGTCCTCGGTCGCGTACTTGCCAGGGCAGATCGCTGTGGCCGATTCCCTCACGACCGCGGCGATATTAGGCATCGCTCTTATGACTGGAACCTTTCCGCCCAGCTTCTTCTCCATGTAGCCAGTCGTGACGCCCGCAGCCACGGATATCACGAGTTTGTCGTCCTTCATGAAGGGTTTGATCTCGTCGAGCACGTGGGACATGATTTGAGGTTTCACGGACAGGACTATCACGTCCGCGAATGCGGCCGCCTCCGTGTTCGAGTGGGATGCCTTGATGCCGTGCGCTATCCCTTTTATGTGTTCCAGCTTGTCCTTCAGCGGCTCGGCGATCATCATGCGCTCTGCGTCTGCCCACTTCGTCTGGAGCATGCCCTTCGCCATTGCGAGGCCCATGTTCCCTCCGCCGACGATCGCCACCTTTTTCGTGTTCATGTACTTAGTACCTCGAGAGGCGTCTAGGACCAGCTAGCCAGAGGTATTTAATTAGCGGTGTATAAAGATGGTCATCGTGGGCACCTGCCCCAGTGGTTGCCGGCGTACTGGCCAGGCTGCGTTACTGGCCTTGTCTTCAGGGGTCGCCTCCGTCCTTTGGTATCGCGATTTTCATACCAGAAGGTATTATATCTTAGAGTATTATACCTAATAGTATATAGACCGCGGTCCGGATATGCTCCGGTCCGGAACTGCATCGGGCGGTGCGCTCAATGTCGATGAATCCATTCAAGTACGGGACGATTGTGACCGGCGAAGACTTCGTGGACCGCGAGAAAGAGCTGGCCGACCTCCTGCGCGAAATCCGGTCGAAAAAGAGCATTGTTCTCTACTCCGACAGGCGCCTGGGCAAATCGTCTCTGCTGTCGGAATTCATGAGGAGGAACTCCAAGAAGTACCGTTTCGTGTTCATCGACCTCTATGGCATGACCGACAAGTCCCAGCTGCTTGAGGAGATCGTCGAGAAGACGACCTCTGCGGTCCTGGGCAAGGTCGAGAACATAGCGGCGGGGCTCTGGGGACTGTTGAAGTCCGCGCGGTTGCGCTTGGTCGTCACTCCAGAGGGAAAGCTAGGGATCGAGCCCTTCAAGGTGGAGCCCACTCCTGGAGATATCACTGAGATCCTGGACCTCCCGGAGAAACTGGCGAAGAAGAAGAGGAAGCAAGTCGTCGTGATATTCGACGAGTTCCAGGAGGCGTCCTCATTCGACGGGGTCAGCCTCCTCAAGCTCATGCGATCAAGGTTTCAGCAGCACGGCAATGTTGTGTACATCTTCTGCGGCAGCAAGAGGCATGTCCTTCACCAGATGTTCGATGAGAGGGAGGGCGCGTTCTACAAGTTCGCGCGGCCGATCGAGTTGGGGAACATACCCAGGGTCGATTTCGAGAAGTTCATCGTATCGAGGTTCAGGTCCGCAGGCGGGTCCATGAAGCGGGACCTTGCAGCGGAGATACTCAAGGTGACCGGCGGGCATCCGTACTACACCCAGCAGATAGCGCACGAGCTGTTCGACATCGCGAGGTCGCCGAAGCAGAAGCAGGATGTTGAGTTGGCGGTCAGCAACGCGGTGGAGCATCAGAAAGCCTCTTTCCTATATGCCTGGGAGACGACCAAAAGCTCCCTCCAGCGGAAGTATTTGGTCGCACTGGCGAAGGAGCCCGGGGGAGGGTATTCGTACGAATTCATCCAGAAGTTCGGTCTGAGGTCCAGCTCGCATGTGCAGAAGGCGGAGAAGAGTCTCGAGGCGAGGGGCCTGATCGAGAACGGCAGGATCGTTGATCCCATATTCGCCCTCTGGCTGAGGTCCCTGGCCTAGGTCACGTTGAGCCAGAGGTGTACTTCCCTGTACGAGTCCTGCGACACTGGCTCGTCGCCTATCATCAGGATGAACTGCAGCTTCCAGGTGCCTGGCGAGGTCACGCTGAACTCGAAAGTAGTGTTGTAGTATTCCAGATGATTGAGCGTGAAGTTCTGGGCGATGGCGTGGAATGGTGTCAGCGGGTGGGTCTGGTTCCAGTCGACTGAGTAGCTATCAACAGAGGTCGTGTTGTCGGTCGCGCTCGTCAGGATGATAGCCATGGTATAGGTCGAGACCCGGTGCTCGAACGACTTGACGCTGAGCAGAACGGTCGCTTCCTGGCCTATAGTGAGGTTCCTCGGGTAGTCAGTCGCCATCCCTCCTGGGCCCAAGATCGCCAGCTGGGTGAACCTCTCACCAACTCTCGGGGTGGCGACGGCCCATGCGAGCACCACGACGGAGGCGACCAGCATGACCACGATGCCTATGGTCAGGATCTTGTCGATGAGCGGCATCCCCCCGAAGTCCAGCTCCAGGTTCACTGAAATGGCGAACCTCTCGTCCGAGGGCAGTCTCATTCGCCTGTACCAGCCCACAAGCGACGCGGCGATTATGAACGCGGACACGGAGGCCAAAATGGGGTCCAGCCTGATGCCCCAGGGCGTGAAGTTGAGCCCCAGGCCTATGAGCGGAACGATTGCGATGCTCAGGCCAAAGCTGAGGGCGACCCTTTCTATGCCGTCGATCTGGTCGTTCTCGGGGAAGAGCGCGGCCGTGGCCGCATACCCTGGCAGAAAGAGAACGAACACGAGGCCTATTATCTGCCGGACGATGTTATCCGGGGCGTAGAATACCAGTGCCACAAGGATGAGCGCCAGAAGCGCGCACGCGGCGAGGTCGTATGGGGTGTCCCTTATCTCGAACTTGACCCTCCAAGGCGCTCTCTTGCCCTCTTCCATGGATCGCTCTTCTCTCCGAATCCGATTGCGATATATGAAGGCTAGCGCGCTCCTCGCCAACGTATTATAGGCCCACTTCCCTTATCGAGGAAGCGTAAGCGGGTGCGGCCAGTTGCTCATCTCCCACAAGATATTCATCAGCATGCTGGTGTGGACCACCGTCTCGGTACTGATATCCCTCTCTGCGGGCATCGAGGTCCTGGTCACGCTCGAGCTTATAGGTCTGTTGGTCGTGCGCGAGCTGACCGACGGCTTCCTCACTGGCGAGCTTCGCCGGAGGATGGATCTTTTCATCTACGCCGGTCTCGTGCTGTTCGTGGTCGTCGTACTGAGGCGAGTCTGGCTCATCCTTGCCTAGGCCCTTCCGCGAGCTTCTCTCTGACCGCACTCGAGTGTCTCTCGTTCTCCTTGAGCATGTACCGAATCAATCCGGGACGCCAGTCGGGATGCCTCTCCGAGAGTTGCTCCTCGATCTCCTCGGGGGACAAGGCGTGGGTCTCGGTGGGTTTGCGGGAGCTTCTGAAGATGTGTTTGAGGATCCAAGTGTATGCGACGATGACCCTCCTGATTGCTAGAGACACAACCCTGTCGACGTAGTCCGTGGTGATCCATAGGACCAGTACGAAGGTCAAGAGCACGACCCCCGCCTTCGCGTTCGGTGAGACGGAGTTCGTGAACTCCATCGTGATCGAGATGGGGTCGAAGTAGTTCCTGTGGCTCTCGTCGAAGAAGACGGAGGTCCTCCCCGTGCATATCTCCGAGACGATGTTGTCCGAGAGCGCTGAGTTGTTGAGGTACTCCTGCATGCCGTTTATCAGCAGGCTCGGGTCCGACAGGAGCACGATGCTTCCTGCACCCAGGCTCTCTCTGGCCATCAAGACGAACGGTCCTCTTGGCTCCCCGAACTCCTGGAGCATGTCGTTGTTCAGGTCAAGCCAGCTCGCGACGCTCGTGTATGCGATGGGCTTCGTGGTCGCGGCGTCGATGTCGATGGATGATGGGTAGTTGAGCAGTAGGGCGGAGATGTTCTTGGTCAGCTGGTCTGACCTCAGGTCGAAGCATACCGAGAACTCGGGCTTCTTGTTGAAGGCGAGGTCCATCGCCAGCTTGCCCGAGAGCCTCGACTTCGCGCCCATCCCTTCCAGGAGCGTGTTCCCAGTGCCGAAATCGTCCGCGAGAAGGAGGATCCCTCCGTTCCTGACAAATTCTCCCACGAGTTCTCCCTCCGCAGCGGTGAACACCACGGAAGGCCCTATGATCGCAAGGGCGGAGTCGACGGGTTCTAGATCGAGCTCCTCCAAACCCATCTGAACGACCTCCATGCTCGTTCCAGTGTTGGCCAGCTCGAAGCTGGGAGAGAACTTGCCGAGCTCGAAGGTGGAGACCGCGAGCCCGCTCGTGCCGTTCCAACCCGTGTTGTAAATGGCGAAGTCCTCGGAGCTCGACACGGCCGGGGCGAACATGGATACCAGCAAGAGTACTGCAGCCGCTCCGATGACGATAATCGAGACGTAGCCCTTCGCGAGTCTACCCCGCAGGAGCGCCACCTCCCGCTTTCCTACCCCTCAGCGCGTCCATCGCGACGCTCATGCTGATGGAGTCGAGGTCGTTCAGGACGCTCCCCGAGTAAAGGGCCTGTTCGAAGAGCACCGTCACCCTCTCGACATTCTCTCCGGGGAAGCCGAGAGATTTCAGCAGCCTCGCGACCTCCCAGTGGGTCATGCTGTCGGTGATGGATATCCTCCGTTTCCTGGTGAGGAAGGTGATCAGGCTATTGTAGTACCAGATGATCCGACCGTTGGGGTCCGCGGGACTGTGGGAGAGGAGCGAATCGAACATCTTCTCCCCTGCCGCGAGGGCCTCTGTTATGATGTCCTCCTCGAAGACGTCGATCGAGCTGCCTTCCGAGAGGACGGTCTGTTCCTTGCTCAGTCTCTTCTGAACCCTCCTGACCTGAACGGCCTTCACGAGGATCGCGATGACGATGAGGACGAAAAGCCAAGTGTAGTACGCGTTCTCGCCGAAGAAGAGATACGGGAACCTATCTAAGGGACCACCCTCCCATCCCGGGAAGAACGGAAAGAACGGATATTTCGTGGGCTTGAGGCTTGTTATGATGAAAGTCTCCTCGGCCTCGGAGTACCTCCACATGCTGTCTCTGAACTGGAATGCGGCTCGGATGGTGTGCGTCCCTCGCTCGAGTTCCCCGACCAGGATCGCGATCGCGAACTCACCGCCCTCGACCGTTGTGACGTTCTGGATCATGATCCCGTCGATGTAGATCGTGACCGTCTGCCCGGCCAAGGGGTCCGACGTGTTCGCCATCAGTGAGCCATTCCCGACTATGTAGTATCCGGGACGGAACTTCTCGGAGAACAATCGGAACGTCATGACGGTCGGAATGCTGACCGTGATCTCGACCGAGTTCGACTCTGAGGGGGCGTATGGTAGCTCGGGGTCGTAGAATGCCTTGACCTGGTGGACTCCGAACCACAGCTCCTGGGCAGTCCAACTCCGCTCAAACTCCCCGGTCTCAGAAGTCGTGAGGTTCACGGTAGAGCTGTCCATCACCAGCCTGCAAGACCCATCTTGGATTGGGTCTCCGTACACATCCACCAGAGTCCCTGATAACGTGACGGTCTCGTCTATCGAGAGCAGCGTCTTGTCCGCTTTGATCCAGATGGTGGATGGAATGAGAACTATCGAGAGCGAGGCGGGGTCGGATGTGAGATTCACGAAGGGGGTTGTCGCGGTCGCTACAAGCACATGAGATCCGAGCCACGAGGCGTTTATCGGTACTTGCTGGACGAAGCTGAAAGACCCCATCAGGCCCGTCATAACGGTCATGAGCTCGCTCGAATTCATGAGTACGTGGACGCTCTGGCTGCTTCGGAAACTCCCGTTGTAATAGAGGTATCCTCCACCGATAATCGGCTCTCCGAGATAGAGCTGGGAGTCCGCGAGCCACAGGAGCACAAAGGCCCGTTCCTGACCGGTGGGGTCCAGCCCCCACGGGATTTCGTCCTGGATCAGGGCTTCGATCTCAGCGAGTATCAGCTGCAACAGCTCCCTCAGCTTCTCGATCAGAGGCCTGAGCTCGTTTGGAACGAACACGTGATCCGCGTCGACCGTGAGCGCTGAGATCGCGTCGGCGGACACGAGCATGTTGTCTATCGTCCTGTTCATGGAGATGATGAGCGAGTGCACCGTCCTGATGGCCGCTATGGCTGCGATCAGGTCCTCATCAGTCAGGTTGGCGAGCTGCGATGCGGTGACGATGTCGTCCCTCATCACGAGCAGCGACTCTTCCTTGGAGGACCACTCGCCCATCTGCCCTTGAAGCTGCAGAAACGGAGGGAGCAGCGAGCTGAGGTTCTCGTAGCTTTCTGCGAGGTCCCGTATCTCCGTCAGGATCTGGCTCGCGGGCGTGAGAATCCCGCTCGCCATCGACAGGTGCTGGTTCGCCTCGGGGACGTCTTCTTCGTAGAATTGGCGTAGAGCGTTTTCGGAAGCTCTGATTGAGGAGTTGAGCAGCGCGATGACCATCTCGAGGTCCGACCCCACGAGTTCGAAATTCTCGTGAGGCAGCTCGGCCGAAACGCTGATTGGAATGGCAGTGAGAACAATGGCGCAGGCTAGGGTGAAAGAGAACAACCTGGCTCGTGCTGCGAGGGTCCGGGGTGGGGACTCCATCACCGGACTCTAAACTGCTGGAGATGTTTATAGATTGCGTCAGAGGGTGTTGGGCTTTGAAATGGTGTATCAGGCGTGAGATAGAAACGTGTCTCACCAATCTCGCAGGCTCAGCGTGAAAACGACCGTGTCCTTGTCATTCTCAACATCCTCGACCACCGCGACTTTGCCCGTCGACCTGGCTGCAGCGGTCAAAATGCAGGCGCAACCGATGCATGCCATCTGTCGGCAAGTGTCGGGCATATCCTTGCGCACGGCCCTGCACGCTTCAAGAAGATCCTTGTATTCAACCCGCAGGATCATTTTGCCCTCTCGCTCCTTGAAGTGGAAGTCCCTCACGATATCGAGCCCGTGCTTGAGCATCTGCAGAGTGCCTTCCGCGGCTTCGATCCCGGCGCCCTCGAGGGATGTGTTCAGTTCCCTCTCAATGCGGGCAAGCAGCGGCAGACCGAGTGGTTCTAGTGCTATCCCCGGAGTCGACCCATCCTTTCCCGGGGACAGGATGAGATCGTCCGAGAGGGCCACGGGCGGCACGAATTCGCTTTTTGTCGAAGGTATGAAGATCCTTTCCTTGGTCAATCCGTGCTTCGCAGGAAGATAGGAGGCGTTGCCAGCCAGCGAGAACCCCGCTGTCATCTGTGCGGCCATGCGAGCAGCCGAGAGCATCTCGTCTTCGGAGACTGGCCTTGGCGAGCCTCGTTCTCCCAAGATGGCGAAGGCGAATACGCCCAAGAACAAGAAACCTATCGAGGATACGAGGCTTGCGTCCCTCTTGTCCTCAAGCGAGGACAATCTTTGCTGAAGGACGGGATCAGTCGTCTCTCCGATCTCTAGGATGTCGAGATGAACGCTGTACCCGTACGCCAACAGTATCACGCCGGCTAAAACAATCGTTAAGCCGATGATTCTCTCACGGGTGATACTCAGTGTTGAGCCGCGGAGCTTCATCTCCATTGACTGACCTTTCGAGTGTGAACAGCATTTCTCGCATTTCTATGTATGCTGCTCTGTTCCCGCGCCCTTATAGTATATTATGAGAGCAACTGCGAAAGCGCGAAGCGATCACCGTGGAGAGAACGCTCGCCCTCCGAAACGAAGGGCTAGATTTCCGATGGAGTGCAGCGATGGACTTTGAGTGAAAAAAGACGAAATGAAGTGGCATTTTTTCACCGAGTTCGCGCTCAGATCAGCGTGAGTCAGTATAGCGAATCTTTAATTACACGACTGTGGTATGACGTCCCTCGGCGCCTTGCCTAAGTTGACGGATACGCGAGAGTGTCCGTCGCGCAATTAAGCTCGGGGGGAAATGGCGCCGTGCAAAGAGGGAGGAGTCTAAAGTGACTGATGGAACTAGCAGCGCTAACGTAAGCTCTCCACGATGGAGTGCGAGATTGGCCGCGGTCCTGATCGTCTTCGTGATGGTCTCGACTGCGTTTGTGGCAATGACGGCGAGAGCTGAGGACGTCCCGCCAGCTATCTGGACTGGGATGGACGAGTACTCGCCAGGAGATGTCGTAAACATCTATGGAGAAGGCTTTGCGAAATGGGTGCCTGTGAATATCGTGATTGAGCATCCAGATCTTGAACCGAAGACTTTTGTGGTAACGCCAGATCTCTATGGAAGGTTTGTCTGCAATGATTATGTCGCTGAGGAATTGAGTTACAATCCCCAGCTACCTGTGAATGTCACCGCGACACAGACCGTCGACGGTATGGAACTGGTCGCGTTCACACAATTCATGGACCCAGCCGCATACATCGAAGGTTGGACTCTGAGGCCTCACGCCAAGTTCACCACCGGTGATGTGAAAGGCTATCTCGAGGGCGACAGCGTCCCGATGATAGTTGTGCTCAACAAGAGACAGCTGGGCTACCCAGATGAGGTTACGGTTGCGATCGGAGTCGACTTCATCGACACGACTCCGTTGCACATCCCGACGTACGGAATCGATTTCCTTACGCAGTATTGGGATCCAACCCCGTCTCCTCCGTTCAACACATACGCAAATTCGTCTGTGCCTTTCTTTGTTGATCCGTCTCAAGGTACGATCACCAGCCAGCAGCGGCTTCCCAATATCTACGACGAAGGCAAGCACCTGACAGTCCAGGTTTGGGAGTTCACGATGAGCTTCGCCGCAGGCGCGAGGTCAGCTGTTGTCAGGTACGGTGCGCACCTTGCGATCACGGACCTTCTGGCAGAGAAGCCCGGCGCGTCCTACTACCCTGGCGAATCCCTCCATGTCCGCATTGTGGAATTGACTCCTCCAAAGGATGAGGGTAACAGGGATGTGCCGATATCTCTCGACCAGGTCACGTGTCAGCCCGAGATGGACCTCGAGAAGATCGGTGACCCGTACTATGTATCCGAGGGCGACATCATCACGTTCACAGTGCACTTCAGCAACGCAGGAGGCTGCGTTGCAACGTGCGTGAACCTGTGGGACATATTGGAGCCGGCTGCCGAGATAATCCCAGGGACCTTCCTCTACTGGGATGACAGCAACCCGGTCCCGATGACCCCGATCCCTGGCCCAACACTCACAGCCAGCGGTTGGACCTGGTATGTAGGCTGGTTCCCCGCAGCCATCAGCCCATCGGATCCCTTCGATGCATACCTCTCTTTCCAGGCTGAGGTCGTAACAAACGTGCCTGGGATTTACTACAACGATGTTTGGATGGACTACTCGGACCTCAACAACGGTGACTACCCGACATTGTGGGACGACGCGCCGTTCGAGATCCTCGGACCTCCGGAGATTGACATCGAGAAGAGCGGACCTTGGTACGCTCACATCGGCGATGTCATCACCTATACATACGTTGTAACAAACACGGGCCCAGTCGACCTTTGGTACGTCTACCTAGTGGATGACCACGCAGGTTACGCCTACATCGGCTTCCTTGCGAGCGGTGACAGCACAACCGTCACACTGGACTACACGGTCCAGGCGGCGGACGCTCACTGGCTCTACAACGTTGTGGATGTGTACGGCTGGGACTGGTGGGGCCGCTCAGCATGGGACTGGGACGACTGGGAAGTCGAGATCCTAACGCCTATGATCGACATCACGAAGGATGTTGATCCAGAGTGCGCGAAACCAGGCGAGACAGTCTGGTACACAATCTATGTGCTTAACCCGGCCGAGTCCATGACCACATTGTACGACGTCGTCGTGTCTGACCCGATGCTCGGCTCGTGGAATGTCGGGACGCTGCTCGCGGGACAGTCCTGGAGCGACGTTGTTCCTTACGTTCTGCCTGGGAGCACTGAGTGGATCGACATACTGGTGAACACAGCAACAGCAACGGGCGAGGACCTGCTCGGCATGCAGGTTTCCGATTCCGATTCAGCTGCGGTAGATGTGCTGCACCCTGCGATCATTGTCGACAAGTGGGAGCAGCACGGTTGGACTTGCGCTGCTGAGGGCGACACCCTTGTGTACTGGGTCGAGGTCTCAAACCCGAGCTGGGACACAGTCATGTACGCCGATGTCTACGACACCATGTTCGGCTGGATATGGTCCGGATACCTCGGAGCCGGCGACTCGACCCTACTTGGTCCGTTCAGCTACACGGTCGGCGCTTATGAGCCCGACCCGCTAACGAACTACGTATGGGCGAATGCATGGGACTATCAGCAGCACTACGCTTATGATGAGGACTCCTGGTCAGTCGACATCCTGCACCCTGACATCGAGGTGGACAAGTGGGAGGCCCACGGTTGGGAGTGCGCTGCCGAGGGCGATGTCCTCGAGTATTGGATCGAGGTTTCCAACCCGACCACCGACACGGACATGTACGCAGAGGTCTACGACACGATGTTCGGCTGGGTTTGGTCCGGATGGCTCGCAGCTGGTGCGTCATACCTGATCGGTCCTCTCTACTACACGGTAGGTCCGAATGAGGCCGACCCGCTGATAAACGAGGTCAGGGTCAACGCCAGGGACACGCAGGACCACCCGGCGACAGCCTGGGACATGTGGTACATTGACATCTACCACCCAATGATCGAGATTCTCAAGTACGAGGTCAATGGCTGGGAGTGCGCTGCCGCTGGCGACGCACTCTGGTACGTCATCGAGGTCTGGAACCCGAGCGACGATACCCCGATGTATGTCAAGGTCTACGACCCGATGTTCTCGCCATTCCCTCTGCTCGAGGGAGTCCTACAACCCGGTGACTGGGTTCCGATAACAGGTCTCTGGTACATGGTCGACGAGACGACCCCTGACCCGCTTGTGAACACCGCATGGGTCTGGGCAGAGGACCCGCAGGGACACACTGTCTACGCTGAGTCTTCATGGTGGGTCGACATTCTCCACCCCAACATTTGGTTGGACAAGTGGGAAGCCCGTGGTTGGCAGTGCGCCGCACCCGGCGACACCTTGGAGTACTGGATCGAGGTCGGCGTCAATGACGGCGACACCAACATGTACGCTCAGGTCTACGACTGGATGCTCGGCGGACTGCTCTTCGAGGGCTGGATCGCAGAGGGAACATCCGTTCTCTTGGGTCCGTACTACGTCGACGTGACCTGGGACACCGAGGATCCCCTCGTCAACTGGGCATATGTCTATGCTTGGGACCCACAGGATCACTTCGCATACGCTGAGGACACGTGGTATGTTGACATACTCCACCCGTTGATATATCTCTACAAGTGGTCCCCGATGAGCTGCGCCCACGACGGCGAGACCATCGAGTACTACTTCTACATCGAGAACCCGAGCTGGGACACGGACATGTATGTCGAGCTCTACGACCCGCTGCTGAGCGGTGGAGCGCTGTGGACCGGCACGATCTGGGCGATGGACAATCTCAACCTGGGGCCGTTCTATTACACGGTTCCTGTAGGCTCCGAGTGGATTGACAACACCGCCTACGTCCTGGCCTGGGATTACCAGGGACACAAGGTGACTTCGGAGTCCAGCTGGCAGTACGAGATCCTGCACCCGCAGATAGATGTGGAGAAGGAGGGTCCGACCTACGCGGCTCCTGGCGACCTGATAACGTACTTCGTGAATGTCACGAACATCGGAGACACGGACCTCCTCAACGTAGAGGTAGACGACAGCCTCGTCGGATGGATTGCCTCGATATCGACGCTCACAATCGGTCAGACCGTCATGCTATCCTACACATACACAGTGCCTGCTGGCGAGGGCGACCTC
>MGWC01000063.1 GCA_001800815.1 Euryarchaeota archaeon RBG_19FT_COMBO_56_21 | reverse complement strand
AACAGAGTTTGGCGTCAATCAAACAATACGAAGAGAAGTACCTGAAGAAGTAGTCAGAAACGGGATGGGATGCACTCTAACTACCATATTCAGCGACTCATCAATCAGGATTACCTCCCCCCTATTTTTTTATTTTTTTCAAATGAGTCACTGAGGGTTCTTGCGATACTGGCTCATCCGATGTAGCCCAGGTCCTCCCGCTTAGGCTCTGGTGCGGGCTCTGACTCCCTGAGCTTGGAAGTGATCATGTCAATCTGCTGCGCCTTGGCCTCGAGTTCTGCGAAGTCGATCTTGACCTCTAGTATCTTGGAGAGGACCTCGAGCACAGCCTGGGCGCCCTTGGGGTCCACGAAATACCCTGATGTCTCTCCCATCAAGCACGCGCTCCTCATGTCGTACAGACCGCCCAGACCTAGCAGAAGTCCGCTCGCGCCGACGATGCCGCTGCCCGGCTCTCCCTTCGAGAACGTCACGCCGTGCTTCTTCATCTCCTCGACGAGTTCTGGGTCCGTTGCCGCTCCGAGCACCCGGGGTTTCTCGATCAGTTTGCCGAGACCATAGCCGCCCAAGGTGTAGACACGCTTCACGCCGAGTTCCTTCATGATCTTCAGAGTCTTGTCCGATAGCTCGTACTGTCCCTCTGGTGTGAGCCCTTGGTAGTCCCCGGTCATGATCACTATATCGTGCTTGGCGTCGGAGCGCTTCACATAGTACAGGTCATTGCTGACGAGCCTGATGATGCCCGAATCGTTGACCAGAACCTGGGGCGGGAAGAACTTCGAGAACAGCTCCGCAAACTTGACTGCCTTCAACTGATCCACGAGGTGCTCAGCGGCGAGCTTGCCGACGTTGCCCACGCCAGGTAGCCCCTCGACGAACACCGGGTCTTTGAGATCCGGCTTCTCCTTGAAAACGACTACGATGTCTTCCATCTAGGCCACTCCCGTTATCTCCTTCTTAAGGCGCCGCCTGTATTCTCCGTACCTATCCTCTGGAGAGTACTTCGCGGGCATCGGCATGAAGGTTGTGCCGCCGCACTTAGGGCAAGTGTCCTTGAGGGTGTAATCCACGCACGAGGGGCACTTCCTCAGAAGAGTCTTCACTTCTCCTCCTTCCTCTTGAAGCTCAACGACCCGCCTGTCTTCTCGACGGCCACCGTGATCTTTTGGACTGCCGCCTTCATCTCCTGCTCGGCTTCCTTGTAGTCCGTTGCGGCGACGGTGATCCTGTACCTAGGAGCTCCGATGTAGTGAATGTCAATCGCGGTGTCATCCACGTCCTTGCCCGCCGCAAGGGCCGTCTTGACGTGGTCTATGCCGTCCCCCTTCGGATTGGTTATCTCGAGAGTACCGTCGATCGTGACTATCGGGGCCTGGATGTTCTCCTTCGCCACCTCGACAACGGCTGCTGACCACTTCTTGTCCAGCCCCGCCTCCTTGAGTGATTCAGGAGCTATCGTGACCTGTTCGAAGGCGTTGTAAAGAGTGCCGTACTCCTCGATCAGTCTCTCTCCGGCCTCGGCCCAGGCCTCCTCCATGCTCTTCCCGACCTTGTTAGAGACTATTTCCAGGAGCTTATCAGCCTTCTTCTCGTTCTTCCACTCCTGGACCTTCTCCCTTTTCTGGTGCTCGTTCACCTGCTTCAGGGAGAGGTCGATGTGCCCCCTGTCCAGATCGACGGCGAGCACCTTGCACACTATCTTCTGTCCTTCCCGGACGTGGTCCCTTATGTACTTGACCCAGCCGGTGGCGACATCGCGAACGTGGATGAAACCTTCCTTACCTTCGTACTCGTCCAGGTTGCAAAAAGCGCCGAAGTTCTTGACGTTTGAGACGCTGCAGACTACAAGATCTCCGACTTCAGGGAACTCGGCCTTGTGCACCATCACCGGACCTCTCCGAGCAGCTGCCCCCTGATAACGCCCTTGCCTCCCGTCGGCTTGATCAGAGTGGCACCGCACACGTTGCACTTCACCTGCGTCGCAGGCTTGTCGAACGCGATCTGCTCGTTCCCGCAATCCTGGCACTTGACAGTGATGAACTTGCTCTTCGGAGCCGGAACCTTACCTTTCATCGCTCAGGCCTCCTTCAGCTCGAAGGTCTTCGCCCTAAAACAGGTCCTCTGATGTGCCTTCTTACAAATCTTGCATCTGTATCTGAGCGCGACCTTGACGGTCGGTTTCTGCCGGCCCTCGTACTTCGGCCTCGGGAAACCTCCGTACCCTGAGGTCGCTCTCCTGTAACGCCTCTGCCCCCACTTGAGCTCGGATCTCGGTCGTGACTTGACTCTCTCGACCTCGTGAGATGTGTGCTTCTTGCACTTGGGACAGTACTCCTTGGTGACTCTGGGCATCTTCATTGAAATCAGCGTTCCTCAGCGCAGGCGAAGAGTAAGCGAGAACTGGTATTAAAGCATTCTCCGCGACACATGGGACTGACCAATCACCAGTGATAACGCCCAGCTTGAGTCCGTCGCTATTCAACCTTCCGACTGCGGTCGCTCCAATATCGGCCGACTAGCATAGAAAGGGATAAATATTTGGCAATTAATAAATGGCTAGGCACATAATATGACGGACAAAGGCCTGACAAAGAAAGACGAGATGCTCGTCGAACTTCTTATGCGCACAGGCCTGTCTAAGAACATCGCGAAGACGCTCGTGTTCCTCCGCAAGAAGGAAGAGACCACATCCGTGGAGATAGAGAGCGCTACTAGTCTCCGGCAGCCAGAGGTATCCATAGCGATGCAGGAGCTCCGGAGACGCAAATACGTCAGCAAGCGTGACATCAAGAAGGAGGGCAAGGGGAGGCCCGTGCACTCCAACAAACTCGCGATACCCTTCGAGAAGATCATAGAGATCATCGAGAGCGAAGAGAGGAAGAAAATCGAGGGAATCGAGAACAACATCAAGCAGCTCAAGGAGCTGGCGAAGTAGACTCACTTCTTCTTCTCAAGTATTCTGATGCCGCGGTCAGACGCGACTACGACCTTATGGGCGAGCCCAACGAACAATCCGTTGTCCACGACGCCGGGGACCAGGTTCAGATCTGATTCCATCTTGGCCGGATTGTCGATCCTATCGAACTTGCAGTCCGCGATGTAGTTCCCGTTGTCGGTCACATACAGTGCCCCATCCCACATCCTGAGCTTCGGCACGCACCCGAAGCGCTCCAACCTGCGAACGGTCGCTTCATGGGCGAACCTCACGATCTCGACCGGCAAAGGGGACTTCTGACAGATGTACTCGACAAGCTTAGAGTCGTCAACCACGATGATCTCCATTGTCGTCGCAGTAGCCACGATCTTCTCCCTGACCAAGGCTCCTCCGAGGCCCTTGACCAGGTTCAGCTTCGGGTCTACCTCATCAGCACCATCTATCGTGACGTCGACCTGCGGATGGTCCTTCAGTTCTCCGATCTTGATTCCCACAGACTTGCCCAGTATCTCCGAGTCTCGAGAAGTCGGGATGCCGACGATGTGCATGCCGTCTCTGACCTTCTCGCCGATCATCTTGATGGCGATGCTGGCGGTGGACCCGCTCCCGAGCCCAACGACCATCCCTTCCTTGACATGCTTCACGGCCGCCTCGGCGGCCCTCTCCTTGAGGTTCAACATCTCACGCCCTCTTCATGCGGAAATTCTTCTCGACCAACTCGCACAGCTTCTTGACGACATAGTCATCGATGGTCTTGCCCTTTTTCGCCGAGCCGTACGCTGCGTCCCCGTATATGCCGGTCGGCATGTGTCGCTCCGGGTCTGGCAGGACCATGTACTCAGGCGGGCGCGTCGTCCCCTTGGGCCTTGATTTCCGGACCAGCGACGGCCGGATGTTCAGTATCCTGGAGGTCTCGATCTCCCCTCCGTGCCCGTCCTCGATCGGGAACTCCTTGCCCCTGAGATCGTAGGCGATGTCGTAGTCCGACAAGACCATGACCTTGAGCTCTCGGTTCTTCTCCACTGCTCTGAGGGCTCCCAGTCTCAGCGCGGCCATGTGTCCTGAGCCCGCGTGACCCGTGAGGATCATGACGAGGCGAATGCCGTTCCTCGCGAGTTCCGACACGAGCTCGAATGCCATCGCCTGGACGGTCTCGAAGCTGAGCGTTAGTGTGCCAGGGTAGTTGCGGGTCGACCTGCACTCGCCATACCTTATCGGCGGGCAGAGGATGGCGCCGAACTCCATCCCCACCCTACGGGCTATCTCCTCCGCCTGGAAGGCATCCGTCCCGAGGGGAAGATGCGATCCGTGTTCCTCCATCGATCCGAACGGGATTATCACGAGCGGCCTCTTCTTCACGAGTCGTGCGAACTCTGTGCTCGTGAGCTCCTCAAGGTACAGAGGTTCCTTTCTTCGTCTTGCCGACATGATCCTCGCCCCTTTTCACGACCTTGTCAAGGTCGATGTACTCGCAGTCGCAGATCGGGCACCTGAGCTCGGATAACTTGCTAACGCCGTATCTCTCCCTAAGCTCCCTGTCCGCTCGCTCCACGCGATCCTTCGATATGGTCCGGTCGCATTTAGGGCAGTAGTACATCGTCATGCACATTGCTCTGCCTGGATTTAACGCAATCGAATACTGACAGAACATCCAAATAGCGAACTTCCGATACATAATCGCTGGAACAGAAATGAGGATTTCTGCGCTGTTCTCTGGGGGCAAGGACTCGACCTACGCGCTGTATTTGCTGCAGCAGCAGGGGTGGGAAATCACGAGCCTATTGACCGTCATCCCGAAGGCTTCCGACTCGTACATGTTCCACTATCCGAACATCCGCTGGACCAGGCTACACTCGGATGCCATGGGGATCCCGATCAAATATCGTGAGAGTTCCGGGCTGAAGGAGGAGGAGCTGAAGGACGTCGAGGAGCTGATGCGTTCAGAGGACACGGACGGATTCGTCTGCGGAGCGATTGCCTCGGACTACCAATGGTCCCGCTTGAACGAGATCGCTCAAAGGCTTGGAAAGCCCATGTACGCGCCCCTTTGGCGGAAGGACCAGCTCATGCTCCTCGAGGACATGGTCCAAGCGGGCTTCAAATTCATGATCGCTGGTGTGTATGCCGAGGGCTTCGACGAGGGATGGCTCGGCAAGGTCATCACAATACACTCAATCAAGGAACTGGAGCGGCTCAGAGACAAGCACCGGATAAGCGTGGCGGGAGAAGGTGGAGAGCTCGAAACCTTCGTCCTCGATGGACCCAATTTCGCGAAGGAGATTCGCGTCGTCGAAGCGCACTCAAACTGGAAGAGGAGTTCCGGCAACTACGTCATCACCCAGGCGGTTCTTGAAGAGAAGAAGAAAGAAGTGGTTTGAGGCCAGGCGGATCAGAACTCGTGGCACTTGCCTGAGTGCTTCGACTCCTTGCGGATTGCCTTCCTTCGGGTCTCCCTGAGGGTGCCCTCTGGGATGAGGCACATCTTCTTGCCCGAGAGCACGCCGGCAACGCCCTCCTTAGACTCGAGGTGCGGGTAATCCTTGCACATCTTGCACGATGGGGGACAGACGCTGATCCGGTCCCCTTCGACCTCAGGGAACTGGAAGATGCCTCCCTCGTAGTTCCTCAGCACGACCCTCTTGTCGGACATGGAGATCAAGTACTGCGGACCTACAGGTATCTTGCCGCCGCCCGTCGGAGCGTCGATCATGAACTGTGGGACCGCGTAGCCCGATGTATGTCCTCGCAGGGCCTCGATGATCTCTATCCCCTTGGCGATCGATGTTCTGAAATGCTCTAGCCCCTTGGCGATGTCGCACTGATAGATGTAGTATGGCCTGCACCTGATGGCAGTCAGATCCTGGCAGAGCTTCTTCGTTATGGTCGGGCAGTCGTTTATTCCCTTCAGCAGAACTTGCTGGTTCCCCACGGGTATGCCAGCGTCGGCTAGCATCTCGACGGCCCGTTTGGATGCTGGAGTGATCTCGTTCGGGTGATTGAAGTGCGTGTTGAGCCAGACCGGATGGTACTTCCTCAGCATCTTGACGAGGCCGGGCGTGATTCTATAAGGCAGCACTACCGGGGTTCTTGAGCCGAGCCTGACTATCTGAACATGCTTTATCTTCCTGAGTTCGCGTATGACCTTCTCGAGGAACTCGTCGGAAACGAGCAGACAATCCCCTCCTGAGAGCAGGACGTCCCTGACCTCCGGCGTGTCGCGGATGTAGTCGATGCCTTCCTTGATCTCCTCCCAGCTCCTCTGATGATCCGTTTGGCCAACTATCCGCCGCCTGCAGCAGTGCCTGCAGTACATGCTGCACTGGTCGGTCAACAGGAGGAGCACGCGGTCCGGATACCTGTGGGTCAATCCCTCGTGCGGAGAATCTATGGTCTCGGCGACCGAGTCCTCCATATCGTCCTTCGTGACATGGAGTTCCTTTGACGATGGGACCGCTTGTCTACGTATGGGATCGCTGGGGTCGTCGGGGTCCATCAATGTGGCGTAGTACGGAGTGATGGCCATCCTCAGATACTTCATCGATTTCCGAATCTCATCCTCTTCGTCCTTGGTGAGGTGGATCACCTGGGCCAACGTCTCCACGTCGGTGATCCTGTTCCTAACCTGCCACTTCCAGTCAGTCCACTGCTTCGGACTGACATTCTTCCAAAGCGGGATGTCCTTGTACCTTCTCATGCCAGTCGGGCCTCCAAAAAGGCCTCTTCTCAAAAAACGGTATAGGGTTCCGCTATATAGAGTAAGTGCAGCTTAAGGCCATCTGCATTCGCCACTCTCCCCCGCGGGCTCTCTGTCTTATAGATGATACAGCAATTCAACAATCGGATGGGACTGGGGATGAAGAAACAGCTCGGAGCAAAGAATTGTCTCTACCCCTTGCCCACGGTATTGGTGGGCGCGCAGGTCAACGGAAAACCGAACTTCATCGCGATGGCGCATGTCGGCATCGCTGATCCGGGTTCGATCTCGATGGGCATGTCGAAGTCGCACTTCACGAACCAGGGTATCAAAGAGAATGGGACCTTCGGCGTCAACATCCCGAGCACCAAACTGATGAAAGAAACCGACTACTGCGGGCTCGTCTCCGGCAAGAAAGAGGACAAGGCCAAGATGTTCAAGGTTTTCTATGGGGCGCTCAAGACCGCGCCCATGATAGAGGAGTGCCCCATCAACATGGAGTGCGAGCTGACCCACACTTTCGATTTTGAGAGCCACGACATCTTCGTGGGGAAAGTCGTCGAAACCTACTCAGATGAAGATGTCCTGGACAGCGGAGTGATCAATTTTGCCAAGGTCGACCCGCTGCTGTTCGTGATGAACGACAGGGGGTACTGGAGCCTAGGTAGGAGACTGGGAAGCGCATGGAGCGTTGGCATGGAGCTCAAGCGCAAGAAAGCTACTCCGTGAAACCTGCGAATGCTGAGGAATGACTTCGAGGTCAACGCGCGCGCACCGTTATTATAGCGGGTCATCCTGTAGTACTGAACGGTGGTTTGCGCGATCAAGAGATTCATCGTCGGACTTGTAGCGATGTTCACAGTTCTGCCCCTGACCGCTCTCGGCGCGGCTGCAGACGGCATGAGTCATGTGTATGTGCCGACTTACGACACGTGGGAACTCGCGATAGAAGACTCTCAGTTCGCGATGATCAGCCTCGTGGACGGAAAGGAAAACTTGATCATCCAGGCAAGCGTCTCGTCGCACAGCCTGCTTGCCGGCGCACAGGCGGTCTGGTTCTTCCCCATTCCAAGCAGGCCAGACGATGCGAACATCACCATAGTACAGACAATCAGCTCGCTTGACGGATATTTCTTGAGCAGCTTGGCGAGAAGGGAGGTCGACGAGAAGTTCGCATGGGTCTATGGGTCTCAGCTGTACCCGCTCCTGGCCCTCGGAATGACTCTCGGAACGCAGACTGGCGAGTATGGAGGAAGACCCATACTGTCGAAGGAGATCGAGGGCACCTCGGAAGGCTTCACAGGTGTAGTGATCTCGGAGCATGTTGAGGCCTTCGGCCTGTCTAGCGAGCTGATATCTGCAAGCAACTCTTCGGCCATAGATGGTTACCTCGTCGAGAAAGGCCTGGAGCTACCGCAGTTGGCCCTTGAGCTCCTCGACGGGTATGTTGGGCAAGAGTACTCATTTGTCATTTCCTGGATATCCGACATCGACGAATTCAAGTCCCAATCTCAGCTGCAGTTGGGATATAGTGGCTACGTCTACCGTCTCGGGGTCTCTGTGACTTTCCCAGCCACGAGGATGTACTACCCCCTCAAGCTCACAAGCATCTACGACGATCAGGAGATCCCCATGATTATCCAGGTATTGGGGAGAGCAAATCCGATTCGGTTCGAGGACAACGATGAGCAGAAGCTGGTCGACGCATACCAATGCCTTGATCCGTCATACTATGTCAACGAACAGAACGCATGGTTCTTCAAGAACGAGCTCAGGGCGAGGAACCTGGACATGGGAGGCATTAGTGACGTCGAGTTCACAATCATAACAATGACGGGGCCCTCGAACTACTTGACAGAGGACCTTTGGATCGAGCCTGAATGGGGGTTGAGCGCTGCCGCGACCAATCTAGTGTATCACAACAGCTGGATAGTGATTCTGGCCGCCCTCGTCGTGGCCTCAGTCCTCGCGAGCGTCACGGCAGGCTGGATCGTCTACAGACCGTTCGGACCGGACCTGATGATGTTCGCTGCACTTGGATTCATGAACCTTCTCACGTTCGCGGGCATGATAGCTGCAGTCTACGTGTTCGACATCGAGAAGAACTTCATGAATCCGGACACTGAAAGGATGGTCTGGCATAGAAGGAAGGATTTCTTGTTCGCGTTCACCATCATATTCCTGGGATTCGCGTTCGCGCTCCACGGAATTGCGTTGTACGCACTCTCGTGATGAAACGAAAAGACAAGCTTGGGTAAGGTGGGGTAGATCGGATTTGAACCGATGACCTCATGCTCCCAAAGCACGTATCATACCAAGCTAGACCACTACCCCATGGTCGGCTTCAGAACGGGATTAACGCCCTCCAGAATAAAAGGATTCTGCTACGGTCATCGCAGCAATCGGGAGAGCTCTTTGATGATGAGTTCGATTGCAAGTCCGCGGTGAGATATCTTATTCTTCTCGGGGATCTCGAGCTGCGCGTAGGTTCTGTCATATCTTGCCGGGACGAAGATGGGATCGTATCCGAACCCGCCCGTGCCAATCTTCTCGTTCGAGATAGACCCCTTGGCGATGGCCTTGACCATCTCCGGTTCTCCCCCAGGCGCCAGAAATCCTATGCAGCACTCGAATCTGGCGGACCGGACATTCAAGTCTGCCATCAACTTGAGGATGCCGTCGCAGCCGAGCGTCTTGAACACATATGATGAGTAGACCCCCGGGAAGCCCTTCAAAGCGTCTATGAACAAGCCCGAATCGTCGATCATCATCGGCCTGTGATACCTCTCCATCAACCATCTCAATCCGGGGGCAATCGTCTCCTCCAGAGTATCCGCCTGTATCTCTGGATATGTCGTCTTGAGATGCTCGAGCTCGAATCCGTGCTCGTGCATCTTCCGGGATATCTCCCTGAATTTGCCGTCGTTCGATGTGACGAATGCTATTCTTTCCGTGTGTACCGCCCTCTCTTCTCTATCTCTCTGACCTTCTTCAGGACTTCCGCTCCTCCTGGATAAGTCTTCACGTATGAATCCTTGACCGCTTCGTAGAGCTCGCTCCGTCTGTAATGTGCCGAGTGGAAGGCCTCCTCGAGCAGATGCATGTCGACACCTTTGTCCTCCAGCTCCGAAGTCTTGGAACCGAGCGAGAAATCGATGACCACGATGCGGTCACCATCCAGGAGCATGTTGCTTGTCGTGAGGTCGCCGTGGACAATGTCGCTCATGTGCAGGCGTGCGGCGATGTCCCCAATCTGTCGGCAGACCATCTCCGCTTGATCCTTGGGCAACTCCTCAAGCGCATCCTTGACCCGCGTTCCAGGAATCTCCTCCATCACAATCCTGTTCTCGGGAAGATCTACAGAGTAGATTATCGGCACCGCGATGCCCGCCTTTCGCGCCTCGAGCATAAGTCGGACCTCGTTCTTGATCCTGGCAGCCTGAAGTGATTCGTCGAGCGCGCGGTGCCTATAGCCCTTGACCACGCGCTGCTTGAATACCACGTCTCGGCCAAGCCAAGTAGCGGAGTCGAGCCTTGCCTCAGCGCCCACTCTATGGACTACCACGGATGCGAGAAACACCTTTGCGATATTAAGATGTTCGAGTGCTCTGGGCCGTCCCCGTCTCTGTTGGCCTGATGTTTTCCAGGTGCCAGAGCAGGGCCCAGCTGAGCACCACGGGAGTAGCGATAATCCCAACGATGAGTGTGGCGAAGCTGGTCTTCTCCCCCAACTCCCTTCATAAGAGGGAGTGTGCAGACTTGACTTGAGGAATTCATCGATAGCGCTCCACCTCCGAGGCGATGCCTTGTATGGGCAAGGATTATCACCACCCACCTCAATCGAGGCGTGTGTCTCATCTATCGACCGGCTCATCGACTCTTGACAGTCTCCTCGAAGGAGGGTTCGAGGGTGGAGCCATCACTCTACTTTTCGGAGAGGCGGGCTCTGGAAAGACGAACATCTGCCTCCAGGTCGCGAAGGACGTCGCCCGAGCTGGAAAGAAGGTGCTATTCATTGACACTGAGGGTGTCTCTCTCGAGAGACTCCAGCAGATGGCGGGAGATTCGTTCGAGGATGTTCTTAAGAACATCCTGTTCTTCGAGCCACACTCGTTCGACGAGCAGGAGAAGTTCGTCGAGAAGGCGGTGAAACTCGCGGAGAGTTCCCTGGAGGTCGGAGTGATCATACTCGATTCCGCCACGATACACTACAGACTCACCAGGAACGACGAGGAGAAAGGGGTGAGAAAATCTCTAAGCCCTCAGCTCGCGAAGCTCCTCGGAGTCGGGCGGAGCAAGGATATCCCTGTGATTGTGACTTCGCAGGTTTACACAGACATCGAGAAAGGCACCTTCGAGCCCCTCGGCGGCCATGTACTGCTGCACAACGCCAAGGCGATTATCAGGCTTGACAAGGTGGGCACTGGATCAAGAAGGGCGACAATCATCAAGCACAGGCACCTTGAAGAGGGACGCAAGGCTGATTTCAAGTTGACCAAGAACGGAGTGGCCTAGGTTTTCCGCTTGACCATGAAGTCCGCAAACGCCATCAGAGCTGTCTTGTGCTTGCTGTCTTTCACGGCGGATAGTTGCTCCTTCGCTTGCTTAATCAATCCGTCCGCGACCTTCGTCGCGTGGTCGATCGCGCCGACTTCATCCAGGATATCGCGTGCCCTGATCAGCGCCTCCTTGGGCGCCTTCTCATTTCCGAGCGTCGACAAGAGCTCGGTCCTATCCGGACCCTTAAGATCTTCGAGCGCTTGGACCACGACCAACGTCTTCTTGCCGTTCCGTATGTCGTTGAGCACTGGCTTGCCGAATGTCTCCTCATCGGATAGAAGGTCCAACACGTCATCCCATATCTGGAACCCGAGACCCATCAGCCTGCCGAATTCCGCGAGCGCTTTCTCCTCGGATTTGGGGGCACCCCCGCATATCGCTCCCCCCTGGGCGGCGGCCTGGTACAGCACTGCGGTCTTGAGCTCAATCATCTTCATGTACTCATCAGACGTGACGTTCTTGGCATTCTCAAAGTCCATATCCATCTGCTGCCCCTCGGCGAGCAGCCGGACCGATCTCGCCAGAATCTCGACCAGCTTCACGAGGTCATGGTCCTTCGTGTCTGAGTCGAGCACTACCTCGAACGCGCGCGCGAAGAGCGCGTCACCAGAGAGGATGGCTTCGGGTACTCCGTACGCCGCGTGCACCGTCTTGATGCCGCGCCTCGTCTGGTCCTCGTCCATCACATCGTCATGAACGAGAGTGAAATTGTGGACCATCTCCAGTGCGACCCCGAAGGGCAACGCCGTATTCGGCTCGCCCCCGACGGCCTCACATGCGATCGTGGCCAAAAGCGGCCGCAGTCTCTTCCCGCCAGCCGCAGGATAGTGAGCCATCGCAGCTTTCAGATTCTTGTCCTGGATCACATCGAACGAATGCATCAGCTGCTCGTTAATCTTCTGAACCCTGTCCTTGTAGTCCTCTGGGAAAGTCATTGAAATCACTCCGCCAGCTGGTCTAGCCACTCCTTGGACCGACCGGTCATTATCGCTTTCGCCGATGCCAGCTCGTTGATGTCCTTCGCGCCGACCAGGAACATGGCCGCCCTCAGCTCGTCTAGGATCGTGCTGATCTCTGTCACGAGTGCCTCCCGTCCTTCGAGTGCGGCAGGAAGGAGTCTGCCCGCCATGCCACCGGAGGATGCGCCAATAGAGAGCGCGCGGGCGACGTCGAGCCCGGTCCTTAACCCGCCCGTCGCGATGATGGGCAGGCCGACATTTGCGACTACAACGGCTACAGGAGTGGGTATGCCCCAGTCCCAGAAGGTCTTCCCTATGTTCACCCTCGTCGAATCGCCGGCCGTCTTTGCCCTGTAGTATTCCACAGCGGCGAAGCTCGTCCCGCCCAGGCCTCCCACATCTAAACCCTTCACCTTCGCCTTCTTGAGTTTCAGGGCCGTCTCCTTGGGGATACCCGCGCCCGTCTCCTTAGCCAGAACGGGGAGCACGGATGCGAACTTCTCGAGCGCTTTCAGACCGCCCCTGCTCTTGGTGTCCCCTTCCGGCTGGACGATCTCCTGAAGGTAGTTCATGTGCACAGCGAGGATATGAGCATCCACCATCTCCATGGCCTTCTTCCCGTCCTCAATGTCGAGCGGCGGCTTCTTGCCCTGGTGAATGAGCTGCGGGACTCCCAGGTTCCCGATTCGAAGAGGGATTTCGAATTCCCTTATGACGGAATAGGTCCTGGCCACCTCCGGGTTCTCAAGGGCGGCTCTCTGGCTTCCGACGCCCATGCCGAGCCCGAACTGCTCGGCGACGGATGCGAGGTTCCTGTTTATCTCCTCGGCCTTGCCATAGCCTCCAGTGATTGCGGATATCACGATCGGCGCCTTCAGCTTGCGGCCGAAGATCGTTGTCGAGGTGTCTATCTCCTCGAAGTCCACCTCAGGGAGGGGGTTGTGAAGGAACTTCACGTCGTCCCAGTACATGTAGCTCTGACCGACATCCTCACTCGCACAGATCTCGATGTGGTCGTGCTTCCTCTTCTCTATGAGCTTCTTGACGGGCTCATCCTGAGGGGTCATTCAAACACCTATCCCGGAACGACAAGCGTGGAGACAACTTGCTTGCCAGCAATCGCGTTTCTCAGCCTTCCCGGCACATTGCCGTTCACTATCATACACTTTTCGCAGTGCTGGGAGATGACAAGCATACGCTCCAACTTGCCGTAGATACTACCAGTGACATCGGCGTGTCTTGCTTCCGTTCTTCTCATACTCCTGAGGGAAGATTCATCGAACTCGGTGATCAGTTCCGCCCGCGGATTCCTCTTCGGGTCGCGGTCGAAAACGCCGTCAACGTCGGCGCAGAACACCACCAGCTTCGGCTTGAATGCCTTGGCGAGAGCCTCCATCATCAGGTCGCCAGAGCATATCGAGAATCTCATAGTGCGGTCGGGAACTACATCGCCGAAAGAGACCGGTGTCAAGCCGAGGTCGAGTTGCATCTCGAAAGGTGCCTTGGAGAACGAGCGTAGCTTCCCACCAGAGAACGAGCCCGCGGACGCGGGGGGCACGGAGACCGCGCGTATGCCCGAATCGAGGAGCGACCCCAGTACTTTTAGATTGAGCTCCCTCACATCGCGCTGAACAGACGCTACGGCCTGGATCTGAGAATCACTTCTGTAGCCTTTGTGTAGCGCGTGCTTCTTCGCCTCGATATGTCCGAAAGATCCCGCGCCGTGCACGACCGCGAGCGCCTTTCGTGCTTGGCCAAGCTCCGTACAGAGTCTATCACAAGACGCCTTCCTGAAGGTCTTGAGTCGCGACTTGTCTGTGATCACGCTGCCTCCGAGCTTGACAAGTATCATCCGGTCACCTGGTTCCGCATGTGGCCGATTGGCCTAGCCTGACATAAAACCGTTGCATAGCGCGCATGCTGCACGCACTCGACCACCCATGGCGAGGCCGCTTCCGAAGATGCCTGAGCTCGGACTGAACACCGTTGTTGACTGAGGATCTACCTCGACATGTAGATCTCTATCGATGAGACGTTCGCGCTCGCGCCATCTTGGCCTGGCAAGGACTCCGTCGTTATCTTGACGTCCTTGTAGCTCAGGCCCTGGACGAACCTGTGGCGCACGATCTCCGCGACGTCCACAGCCCTGCTGATGGCCCTTCCTCGCGCCTTTATGCAGATGTCGTCGCAGCCGGAGTTTATCTGCGACACCACGGCGAGGACGTAGTTCATGGTAGCCTTCTTTCCAATGTAGACTGTGTTCTCGTCTGCCATTCCTTCCTCCAAGACTCGGCCGGGCTTCTTCGAAGGGTGGTCGACGCTATTTATTAATTGTCCAATTGGACCCAGGAATTGCCATGATACCATCTCAAGTTCGGCAAGCACCGTTCGGGATAAGGGGTTTATTGTCAGGTTCCTTCGGAGGCGCGAAGCATTCGAAATGTCGACCAAGAAAATGGTGATAATCGCCACCCACGGAGGAGAGGATCCGGAGAGGGCGACCATCCCCTTCGTCATGGCCAATGCGGCCCTGGCAACGGAAATCGATGTGACGGTGATCCTGCAGACCACCGGGATCTGGCTTGCGGTGAAGGACTACGCGAGCCACGTGAGGGCGGAGGCCTTTCCGCCTCTTGACTACCTGATCAAGGACTTCCGCGAGATGGACGGGAAGAGGTTCGAGGGAACGGAACAGGTCGCCGTGGACACGGTCGTGACAGATACGACCTCATCGGACTCAACACTCAGCTACGGTTCTGCTCCATCATCGAGCGGTGACCGTCAGGTCACCCCGGAGACGCAACTCATTCCATTCGGCTCCGACCGTGCGCCCCTTGCGGGGTCATAGAGGATCATCATCACGTCATGCTGGAACGCGCCGGGGTCGAACCATAGACCCCCTGCCACCTCCAATCTCTTGGAGATGGCTGTATGCAGCAGGCCGGTGCCAACGATGGCGCGATTCATCGCCTGCCAAGGGCACCCGCACGCTAACTCCGCGCCCATTCGGGTATCTTGTATCCACCCACACATCGGGCGCGTTCTGCTGCTCATGATGTCCGTCCTGAAGACCGGAAGCCCTCTCCTCTTGGCCGCCATCATGACATCCATGTTGGCCAGAGTACTAGCCCCTACTCGCTACATCTAGCGGGCAGACGATGAAGGAGCACACTTTCTCGACTCCATATCATCCGAATTGTCCCAGAACCATTTGCTACTAAACTAGAAATAGGCGCCAGCTGTTCGGAACGTTGCGATGAAAACCATAGAGCGGAAGCTGAGGGAGCTGAGAGCCAACGTCAGGGCGCTTGGCTCCGCAGTCGTCGCTTTCTCCGGAGGGGCAGACTCGACACTTGTGGCGAAGATCGCTCATGACGAACTAGGGAAGAAGGCCATCGCGATCACTATCTCCTCGCCCCTGTATCCAGCATCGGAGCTGAGACAGGCAAAACAAGTGGCGAAGCAGATCGGGATCGAGCACCTTGTGGTCAACGCCAACCCACTCGATGACAAGGTCTTCGTCAGCAACCCCCTGGACAGATGCTACCAGTGCAAGCTGGATGATTTCGGACAGCTCAAGAGCGTAGCGAAAAGCCGAGGGCTCAAGGAAATCCTTGACGGCTCGAACGCCGAAGACCTACACGACTACAGGCCCGGATTAAGGGCGAAGGAAGAGCTGAAGGTGAAGAGTCCGCTAGCGGAGCTCGGTCTGACCAAGCAGGATGTCCGGATGATTTCCAAGATCCTCAAACTCCCGACCGCACGCAAGAGTTCAAGTCCGTGTCTGGCGTCGAGAATACCGTATGGCGAGATCATCACGATGGAGAAGCTTGGCATGATAGAGGAGGCTGAGGAGTTTCTCAAGGGGAAGGGATTTGACGAAGTGAGGGTCAGGATGCACGGGAACACCGCCAGAGTGGAGGTGTCCCCCAAGGATATCCCGAGGCTAGCCTCCGCGGGCACCAGGACCGCGGTATCAAAGAGGCTGCGCGCGCTCGGGTTCGCTTATGTGACCCTGGACCTGGAGGGCTACAGGACTGGAAGCCTGAACGAGGTGATCCTGAGATGAGCCCGAAGAAGATCAAGAGGATTCTCGAGCAGCTCGGGAGCGGACGGTGCACGGTCGCCGACGCCCTGGAGCAACTTCGCACTCTACCATACGACGACCTCAAGTTCGCGAAGCTGGACCATCACCGGGAGCTGAGGAAGGGAATTCCAGAGGCGATCTACACTCCGGGGAAGACCGACAAGCAGGTTCTTGGCATTGTCGAGAGGATACTTGCCAGAGGAGACGAGGCGGTATTCACGCGCATGCCCAAGGATCTCTCTGAGCGATTGCGGAATCGTTTCGGATCGAAGATCAGATGGTACCCCGAAGCGAGGATGGTGTCCGTAGGCATGACGAGAAGACAGCCCATCGGGAAGGTCTTGATCGTCACTGCCGGAACATCCGATATCCCTGTCGCCGAAGAAGCCGCGGTCACATGTGAGTTACTGGGCTGCAGGGTCGACAGGCTGTATGATGTCGGCGTAGCAGGGATTCACAGACTGACGTCAAACATGAAACAGTTCGACAAGGCAGACGTTATCGTCGTCCTTGCCGGGATGGAGGGTGCCCTCCCGAGCGTCGTTGCGGGCCTGACCAGCAAGCCGGTCGTAGCGGTGCCGACAAGCGTAGGCTATGGCGCGAGCTTCGGAGGAATCGCCGCGCTTCTCGGGATGCTCTCGAGC
>MGWC01000062.1:37781-51824 GCA_001800815.1 Euryarchaeota archaeon RBG_19FT_COMBO_56_21 | reverse complement strand
CACCCTAACGGACAATGACCTCGAATTCATAATCGGATTCTTCGTCGCTCTTTTGATGGCCTACAGCCTCCTGCCGTGGCTGATTCCGATCCTCAAGTCGAGGGGCATAGTGGGGCGAGACCTCAACAAGCCCAATAAGCCTGAGGTCGCGGAGATGGGTGGCATCGCAGTCGTTGTCGGGTTCTTCGCAGGGGTCAGCACGCTCGTGGCTTTGGATGGCATAACGGACGAGGGAACGCAGAGGCTGTTCGCGTCTCTCTCCGCAGCACTCGGTGCGGCATTTGTTGGCATGATGGACGATCTCTTCGACCTGAGGCAGAGGCACAAGGCGTTCCTACCTTTCGTGATCGCTCTCCCCTTCGGGGTCACAGCCGACCCGCACATCGTCATCCCTCACGTTGCGGACCTCAACTTCGGTGATTTCATGCCGTTGATTGTGGCGCTCGCAGTCACATGCGCGGCCAATGCCGCGAACATGTTGGAGGGATTCAATGGGCTGGGGACGGGCCTGGGCATCATAATGGCGATGACCCTCCTGATACTGTCCTTGGTCCACGACAGAATGGACGGCGTCTACCTTCTGGTACCTCTCCTGGGGGCGCTCATCGCCTTCCTCTACTTCAACAAGTATCCCGCGACTGTCTTTCCTGGCGACACGATGATGCTCTTCATGGGCGCGACCATTGCGGTGGCTGGGATACTATCCGAACTGCCCGTCCAGACGGCGTTCATATTCATACCGATGATAGTGGAATTCTTCCTGAAGTTCAGAGGACGGTTCGAGGCCGAGAACTACTCATCCGAATCCGAGAACGGCTTCCTCGAGTACCACGGGAGGATCGAGTCGCTCACGCACATATTCATGAAGCGGTTCCGCGTGAACGAGCAGGAACTCGTGGCCTTCATCTGGGGCATCGAGATCGCGATGTGCGTCATCGTGATCGCTGTCGACCTGATCCTGTGAACTAACTGGTCAGTTGTTATATACTCACATGGTGCTGACATCAACAGTCGATTCTCGGGACCTTCAGTATCCGACGATGAGGGGGAGTTTGGGGCCGTGGACGGCGCATCTGGCGATGGGAAGAGGGTTGAGGTCGTTTTCGTTGGACCGAAGACCTTCCCCCCCGTCATAGGCGGCATCGAAACTCATGTCTACGAAATCGCAAGAAGGGTCGCGAGGAAGGGGCTTTCCGTCACCGTCATAGTGCCACGCCTGAGTGGCCTCGCTAGAGAAGAGGACGTCGAAGGTGTCCGAGTGGTGAGGGTGACCTGTCTGAAGGGAAGGTACTCGCTCAAGTTGACTGCGGTCCCTGGGATTCTTCGGGAGCTGCGTCATAGAAAAGGGGCCGTCGTACACGCTCATGACGCCACAGGTGGTTATGCGAGCGCGCTCTCCTCGGCGAAGGGACGATTCGTCTACACGATGCACGGGATAGGGTTCCACGAGAAGGACTGGCCAATACCTTTCCGCCAGGGGATACGCATGATGCAGATGACTGCGATTCGATGCGCATCTCGAATATTCTGCACTGACCAGCGGGCACTGGAGGCAGTGAAGGCATTCGGAAGGTCGGCGGAACTCCTTTCAAGTGGAATCGATACCGCGGAGTATGAGAAGAGCAAGACCGAACGACCCAAAGAGTACGACCCTGGAGCGTTCATCGTTCTATTCGTGGGTAGGCTCACCAACGTGAAGGGTGTCAGCGTTCTCCTCGAGGCCATCAAATCAATGGACAAGGGACGGCGTGCGGGAACGCGATTTGTCATCATCGGCGAAGGACCACTGGCGAAGGATGTCGATGCCGCTGCGTCTGAGATCCCCGAGATACTCCTCCTGGGCCCGGTGGAGCACCGACTGATCAAACCCTACTTCCTCCACGCCGATCTGTACGTGTTGCCTTCGCTGTCGGAAGGTGTGCCCATGTCGCTGCTGGAGGCGATGGCCTCTGGCCTTCCATGCATCGCCTCGCAGGTTGGCGGGCTGGAATCCGTCGTCGACCCCGAAGCGCTGAGACTCATCGCGCCAGGAGACCCGAAGATCCTCTCCGAAACGATCGTGAAGCTCATGGACAAGAGGGCGGTTGCGAGGGCCCTCGGAGTCGTGGGAAAGGCGTATGTGACGCGCAAGTTCTCCTGGGATGAAGTGGTCGACAAACTCGTCCAAACTTACTCGGAACTCTCACGAGCCTGATTTCCTCGAGACATGGGCTCGCGGTTTGTTCTTCAAGATCCAAACGAGCGAATCGCTCGGATGGCTGGAGATCAGGCTGCGTATGTTGCAGACCATCCAACAATCGGCCTTGCACGCCCTCACCGCCTTCCGTACCTCGGCAGCTTTCTCCACGGGAACCAAGTCCTCGAACCTCTTGACATTCTTGATATTGCCGATGACCTTGTCCATGACGATACACGGGTATACTTGGCCGGCGGGGTCCATGAAATAGAACCTGTCTCCCGCGGCACACTTCTTCGAGCTCTGAGACCGCATGGAATCATCCGTGATGCCCGCAAGGTGATATGCCCTGAACCAGTTCTTCACGGTCCCAGACCGGAGATGGTCATCCCCTATCCTCCGCAGGTCGGTTTTGAGCTGGTCAGTAGTCCTGCGCGGTGTGTTGTCGACCTTCTTGAAGTATATCTCCGAGTTGTGCGCGACAGTGGTCGTGAACTCGACACCCAGCTTCTTCGCTAGCTTGTAGACCTCGTACACCTCGTGCTGGTTGTCAGGGACTATCGTCATGCCAAGCCTGATGTCGTTGATCCCGAGGGCCTTCACAGCTTTCACCGTGGCCATGGCCTTCTCGAAGCTCCCCTTGACGCCTCTGACCTTGTCATGCACTTCGCCTATGCCGTCGACCGAGACGCCGATACCAATCTTGGGATGGAACCTCTGGACTTCGGACATGACCTGCGCAATCCTGTCCGTCAGGAATCCGTTCGACGAGATGACGATCCTGCTGTCGGGGGCGGCCTTGTGTATCTGCCGGATGACCTCCATCAAATCCTTTCGCAGGAACGGCTCCCCGCCGGTGATGTTGATGGTGCGCAATGAACCCGGCAACTTGGCGTACTCTTCCGCGGGCAGATCGTCGAAATCGCTGATCTGCCAGATATTGCACATCGAGCACTTCGAGTTGCACCGGTATGTGACTGCCAGTGTGGCCTCTTTTGGGCGAATCATGACGGGACGCAAAGGTATTAGCCCGCGCTATATATTCATTGTCGCTTGAAGATCGCCAAGGCCAGTCTATCTCCATCGCACAAATCCGGCCCCTGTGAGTTGAGCTCGTGATGCAGTCCAAAAGAAGAATCGGCTACATTCTGTCCCTCAAGGGAGGCGTTCCGAGCTTCAACTACCGGGAAATCGAGTCGGTGGTTGAGATGGGGTTCCAAGTGCACATCTTCCCGACCAAGATCTCCGAGGGCCTCTACATGCCGAAGGAGTCCTGGCATGTCCACCCACCCAGCATGATGAGCGCTGGAGCGTCGATGCTCTATTGGCTTCTCAGAAGACCGCGGACATTCCTACGAGCTTTCGGCGAGGCTCTCGTGGACAAAGCTCTCCCAGAGCTCGGGCTCGCCACACAGTTCTCGAGGGAGATGGCCAAGGAAGGTATCGAGGTGATCCACTGCCATTTCGCGGACCGCAAGATGTTCACCGCATACTTCTGCAGTTCATTGACGCGGATTCCATTCATCGTGACCGTGCACTCGCACGAACTCGTCTTCTACGCGGACAGGAAGCTTTTCAAGAAGGCCCTGGACCGGGCGGCGAAGCTGGTCACGGTGTGCGACTACAATCGCAGCGTACTTGTCGAGGGGATGTGCATGCCTCCGGAGAAGGTAGAGACCATAAGATTGGAAGTGCCGCTAGAGCAGTTCAAACAGGATAACAGGATGAAAGTCCTAACCGTGGCCAAGTTCCACGACTACAAAGGATACGACATCCTAATCGAAGCCGCCCGAAAAATGCAGAACGAGCCCGTCGTCTTCTGGATAGTCGGGGACGGGCCCGTAGATGTGAAGAGGATGGCTTCGGACCTCATCAAGACAGGTAGCATTCTGCTGTTGGGGTCAGTGAATGAGAACATCCTGAGGATACTGTACCAGGCCTGCGACGTGTTCTGCCTCCCCTCAAAGACCGCTCCGAGCGGGCAGAAGGAAGGACTACCGGTATCGATCATGGAGGCGATGGCGTACTCGAAACCCGTTGTATCAACACTGCATGCCGGCATACCCGAGCTTGTCGAATCAATAGTCGTGCCCGAGGGAGATCCGGATGCCATAGCCCTGGGGTTGAGGACGTACATGCTCGACCCCGACCTGCGGAGACACGACGGGGAGAGGAACAGGACAAGGGTAGAGAAGATGCACGGGCCAGAGAACCGCGCAAAACTTGCAGGAATCCTGGAGAACACTCGCTGACGGGTTCATGGATATTGGTAGTACCAATTGTTGTATATCTGGCCGATCCAGGAATGATGTATGATTATCAGCTGGTCCTCGTCAGGGCCACCGATGTAGAAAACGTTCTCAACGTACAACAGGCTGTTCATGAAATCCTCTGAAGGTTGCGACAAACCGCGGGGGAAATCATTGACGCCTCGAGTAGACCAGAACTCCTCGAAGATGTTGTACACTCCGGGAGCGAGCGAGTTGTTTTCGACCAAGATGTACGGAAGCCGGTTATCCTTCCCGAAATCATACACGGTCCACGCGACATAGGAGAGCCTTTCGTCCGTGATGACATAAGTGGACTCGTTGGAGCGGGAGCCCATAATCCAATCGAAGGCATCGATTTCGTATGCTTGAGTGTCGTGACGGACTCCAGTGAACTCCTCGGTGTAGAGGCCGTAAGGAACCGTAACAAGCAGCAGCCCAACAGCCACCGCGAGAATCGCCGGCGCATATCTCTTGATGCGCTTCTTGCTGAAAAGAGAGTAGAAAGCGAGCCCGATGCCTAGTGCTATCGCAGGGTCAGCTAAGTCGAAAGTCCTGTAGACCAATTGGTGCTTGTCCACGACAGTGGGCGACAGCAGCGCGAAGAACATGAGGGACAAAGAAGGCAGAAGCATTGCTAACGGAATCGCCCTGAAGCGTGATTGTGACTCGATGATCGATTCGAGCCCATACCATCCGAGCAAGAGCATAACTGCACTGGCGATGGCAATCAGATAGTAGTTCGAGGAGCTAATGCTGGGTGTGTAGTCAAAGATGAACCCGTTGTAGTCCAATAGCGCGAGTACAAGTATGAACGCCGCGGGCGCGGGAGCGAACGACCACTTCACATGAGACCGAAGCATCAGCATCGCCGTCGCACACACGAAGAACAAACCCATGGCGGCCACGAGGAATACCAGGCCCCCTGCAGAGCCGATGTAACTGAGCTTGTCGAAGGACACGTAACTATAGTATCCTATGGCCAGCATGGAGAACAAGGCGATGATTGCAATCTCCTCGAAATGACGCCTTCGAGTCATCCGGTGAGTAGCGGCAAAAATCACGCTCCATGCAGTGAGGAAAAAGATCGTCATGTACGATACGATGGCGATGAGATGGTGGACGAAAGGCAGGGTCACGAGCACTAGGATCATCAATAACTTCATTGATGTCAAGTTGCGCCGAGTATAGGAGTATATCAGAAGGAAATACAGTGCAATCCCAAGCGACTCTTTCCATCCCGAGGCGGTCAGGTACAGGAATGTCCCGAAGAAGGTTATGAAGAGGCTCCCCATCACAGCCGACTTACGATCCCCGCACATGTTGACCAACAAGAGATAGACAGTCAGAGCCGCCACGGGGGCGATAGCGGCTACCGCCCACTGGCTCGCGAACATGGGGTCCATGCCCAGGACTCCTCCGAAGAATGCCAGTACAAGGTTCCATGCCGGTGTAGATTCGCTGTGAGTAGTTGTCTGGTCGTTGCCCCACGGAAGCGCAATCTCGCCAGTGTCCAGGATCTGCCTGGCGACACGGCCTTCCACGAGGCTATCGTTATTGAACGGGTAGGCCGAGAAACTGAGAGGAATCAGGTGAACGCAAAAAGACAGCAGAGCCAGAATCAGCACGGGGAAGGCCCAGCCATGACGCCGGACAAAGCTACCAGGTTCGATGACCCTTCGTAGGTTCATATAACGACTCCAATTGAATCTTTCCTATATTTATCCGTCGCGGCCGCATTGACATAGACTAAGGGGCGAGACTCAGTGCTTCAAGCCCGACTCGTACACTTCCTTCAGGATCGAATTCCTCCGAGCGACCGAGAACTTGCCTTCCAGCACCGTCTGTCTTGCTCTCGCACCCATGTTGTTTCGGAGGGCTGTGGACTCGAGCAAACTTGACAAGGCACTCTTGAGTCCCTCCACTGTGATACGATTGTCTGCCCAGCCTGGGTCCAAGTCGGACTGACCCATTCCATTCCTGTCGAAGAAGGATAGAGGTGGTTCCACCAGAAGGCCGCTCACTTCGTGTTCGATGATCTCTGGGACGGCGAAGTGGCGGGTCCCGATGCACGGAATGCCGAATGCCATCGCTTCGAGGAACGCGTATCCGAAAGTATCAATGTACGTGGGCATCACGAACACGTCTGTGCTGGGATAGACCCGTTCGAGGAGCTCGCGCCTTTGTATCGGTCCCTTCACGAAATCGATCTTCATCGACCTACGGGCCTTCTCGACAACTTCTTCAGGCGGATGAACTCTAAGAGAGATGTACTGTAGCGAGAAGTCCAGTCGCCCAGACAACTCCGAGCACGCCTGGAGTAGTTCCCTTCCACCTTTCCAAAGATACTCTCCCATGAAAAGGATCCGAGTAGGGGTCGATCCCGTCCTCTTCTGTTCGAATAGCGAGGCGTCTACGGCTGGATAGACTACCTTGCACTTGTCCAGCATACGAGCATCATTCCCCAATACGGACATCGTCTTCCTGGCAGCCTCGCAATGAGGGAGTATCCCGACACATCTGCTCGAACCCAGAGCCTTCGCAATCAACCTCTTCGTACGCGGAACGGTCATTCTCTCGTGACGCATGCCCACGAAAGAGCTCACATGTTCGATGTCGATCACGAATGGCCTTGGACCTACTGGTATGAAGCCGCGGCTAGAGTGTACGAGATCGCATCTTGACAGGATTGGCACCATTCGAGGGAGCCCGAGTAGTCCAAAAAACCCATCTGTCAGTCTGCGGACTGTGCTATGCGATGGTCCGTAGAGGTTGTATTCCTCTGGACCTTCCTGCCGGCGTTTTGGAATGTAGGTCACTCCTGCCGGAGGCGACGACACAAGACTCTGATATAGAGGATGCTTTCCCCTGAAGAGATATACGGTTACCATTCTAGCTGGCATTCAAAACCGATTGCTGAGTATATTAATGTCTGCCATATGCCTTAACGCACACAACCCGTGCAATGAAAACCCTCCGATCCATTGCTCCATGCCCACGGAACGGCCACCGAAAGAATGAAGCAAGAGCTATCCATTTCAATCACGGTGTCATCCTTACGAGTGAGCACTGCAAAGAACGTATCCTACATCGGAGCCTCGCAGTTGCTCGTTCTAGTGCTCAACTTCGTCACCCTGACGGTTCTCGCCAACTTGCTATCGACGGAAGACATGGGTATCATCGGGGTTGCCCTTGTATTCCTCAGCCTGTTGTACAATATTCACGATTTCGGCATAATGCCCGCGGTGATTCAAAGGGACACACGCGTGGACGAATCTATCTCCTCTGCCATCAGCCTCCGGTGGATTGTGTCGGCTGTGCTCCTGGCGTCCGTGGTCGCAGCCGCCCCTATGCTGTCGGAGTACCTCGGTGTCTCTGATCTGACAACCGTCATGCTTGTGCTTGTGTCGAACCTGATGATACTGAACTTCGCCTTCGCACCTCAGGCGCGAATGACTAGAGGGTTAAGGCTCTCACAGCTCGCGGTCGCGAGCGCAGTGCAGTCAGTTGTCCTGACGGCAGTAGTGATATGGTTGGCTGTTTTCGATTACTCTTACTGGAGCTTCGTTCTCGGATCGGTAGCGGGCACCGCCGGCTATGTGATCTGCCTGAACCTGTACGAGAGGACTTCTCACGCGCCTGGGAAGGATTTCGGGCTGGCGAAAGAACTCCTCAGCTACGGAAAACACCTGCTGGCGACTGGGCTTATGGTATTCCTCATCTTCTATGTAGACCAGATTGCGATAGCAGGTGTGCTGGGGCTCGCGAGCCTAGGCATATACTTCGTCGCCGTGAGGTTTGGCAGGACCATAGGCGAGCAGATCGCCTTGACTCTGAACAGAGTGCTTTTCCCGACTATGGCCCGTATCAAAGAAGATGTCGAACTGATCAAGAAGGGATTCGTCCAATCCATGCGGATGATCTCAATTGTCGCGACCCCAGCTTGCTTTAGTCTATCCGCCCTATCCCCGCTCGTTGTCCGGGTCCTGCTAGGTCCAGAATGGATCCCCGCCGTCTTTCCCCTCTCAGTGATATGTTTCCAAGGATTCGTGAGCGCAATGCTGCCCCCTGCCAACAGCGTCATTATGGCCGTGGGGAAACCGAGGTATCTGACGATACAATCTTCATCGCAAGCTGTCGCGCTAATAGTCCTCATCTACCCGGTTGCCCGCTATTGGGGCATCGACGGCGTGGCGGTGCTCACGACTGCGCTTTCGCTGTGCTTCCTGGGCTACCTTCTGACCGTCGTGAGATCAATATTCCAATCTGGCATGATGAATATCATGAAGCCGCTGGTGCCGTCCATCGCAAGCGGAACCATCATGTTCATTCTGCTGGCCGGCCTTGTGATCCTGCTGCCGAGCAACGTCATCGTTCTGATTGGGCTTGTGCTGCTCGGTTTGCTTGTGTACGTAGTCACGCTCTATGCAACGAGCGGTGGAAGGGACTTGAGGGATGCCATCGAATTGGCGAAGACGATGTTCTCGGGGCAGTCGAGTTCGAAATCGACCTCGGAATAACCGGCCCGCTCATTAACGAACTTCAAGGGCGTAGACGATGACTCCCCCGCTCTGGTAGATCATATAGCTCGGGATTTCGATATCCTGATAAGATGGTGGGGCACCCTGAATCGTCTTAGTCCATACCGCATTGAAGAGCTGCCCTGGGAGGATGGCTTTCGAGATGCCGTACTGGTTCACGAAGCTTGATGGCCAGTCTCTGTCAACTAAAACCAGCATTCTTCGATGGTCGAAGTTCAGGAATGTGTCATCGACCTGTTCGTCAAGCTTGGACATACCTAGTACAAAGGACCACAAAACATAGAGGTCCACTTCAGGTTCGGCAGGATACTCATACCACGTGTAGAGATTCGTCGGAAATTCCGCCTTAAACAGGGTCACGTTGCGTTTGTCCACTTCAGTGATATCTCCGATGATCGCGAGCATGATGCCGGACCTGAGAAATCCCGAATCGGAATTCGCGAATAGAACCATGGAAGCAATGTTGTTGTTGCTCATCGCGAATGTGTCTGGATACATCACCCTGAGATATGAGGCATCGTTGAAGATCTGATTCCCCACTTCGACAGTGTCACCTGTCACATATTTCTCATCATTCCATCTGGCATTCGACGAGACCGGCAGAATGATCGATGAAGCAACGAGGACGACTACCAGAACTAGCACCCCGGACTTGCGGATGCTCGACATCTCAAGATTCCGAATCCACAGAGTCCCGAGGATCGCCACGAAAGGCGTCAGCACCATTGCCACGTATAACGCCCTGTCGAGCAGAGGGATGAAGCATACCAGGACGGAAAAAAGGAACATATCGGACAACGAGAACTGCGAGCGTCGGAACATGCTAATCATCCCGATGATGGCCACCGGAAGTATGAATCCGATCTGGTTCGTGTAGCTGGCAGACAAGTTCAGGACGTTCGAAAGCAAAGGAACATCAAGATTGAAGAGGGAGGACTCGTTCGGATCCGTGTACTCGGGGCTCGTGAGAAACTCAAAGATAAGGTAGGACGTGACTAGGACGCTAGCTATCACTATCGCGTTGACGGCGGCGGCCGCCTGTCGCCTCCTGAGAACAACTCTCGGCAGGAGGTAGCTGGATTGGAATGCAGCGATTATGTAGGCAAGCCCGAAGAGGACGAACAGAACGGCCATATGGTGCAGCGTGAAGGCCGAACCACCCAAAGCAATCGCTATGAAGAACATCCGTCTCTCGCGCATTGACGACGCCCGAAAAGCTGCGAACAGGGCAAGCGTGACGAAGACTATCAGCGGGCCGCGGGCGCTACCATCCCAATTCGTGGTGTCGATGAATCGCGGTCCCAGCACCGCAAAGAGGGCGGCCAAGAGCACGAATTCCGGACGCATGATGAACTGCCTGGCCAGCAGAAAGGCACCCAGGCAGGACACAACCGCGAGCATCATGTCCATCAGCAGAACACAGGCCTCGACCCCCAAACCTGTGAGCTCCGACATCTCCGCCAGGACGAACGGAACACCCGACGGATAGGAGAACGGGTAGTAGCCGACATAGGATAACGGACTGAAGGTCCATTTCGCGTGTCCTTCCTTGACGATCGAATCCGCGAGTACGTGTATAAAATACGAATCCGATTGGAGTCGCTCGTGCTCCACGAGCGGGTACCGGATCGCGAGCGACGCAAGTAGAATGGCGCCAAGGATGAGTAGTACCGTCCTTCGGGATAGGACCATCAAGTGCTGCCTACCTCTTCTTTGCGACAGGATGAGGTTCTACTGATTTCATTCTATTCATTCTGGGGGGACAGGTTTCGCCATTGACACTGACTTCTTCGAGATATATCCAAGCAGCAGGTACCAGAATACCGCAGACCATGAGAGGAATATGATCCAGCCAGCATTCTCGTGGGCCCACAACAGGGCGTCCAGGCCTCTGTAGTATCCCACGATTCCTATGATCACCATGCGGAAAAGGTTGCCGAGGAAAGCGATGACCAAACCAAGACTCAGCACTAGTATCAGCAGTTTCGGCTTCAGCCTCTCGAAGACCAGCACGAACGAGATGAACGCCGCAAGGAAGATTGAGAACGAGTACATCCCCGCGCAGTATGCTGAAATGCCCAGGGGTTGTATAGTGCCATCCTGGAACTCGATGGTCACCATGTTACCATTCCACGACGCGGGTACGCCGACTAGATTGAGTATGCTGGCGAAGGGCGCGGCAAGCATGTACTCAACGTACCAGTTCCCCGCGGAAGTCCCAGCCCCTGTATTGAGAGACATGACCACCTGAGGAATCACGAGCAGTAACACAACGAGGCCAAGGAACAGCAGTGAGAATGTCGCCTCGACCTTGAATTTATCCATTATGATCGGGAATATCAGGAGCATTCCGCCGAACATGATCGCGAGGGTATCTAGGTCCCCGAGTCCCGAATTCGCAGAGTAGAAGCGATTCCAGATGATGACGAGCCCGATCAATGCAGCTCCTGCGACCATGATGATGTAGTCGTTGTTCACCTCCCTCACAATCGCGTCAACGAGCCTTATGCCAGGAGGGTCTATCTTCTGACCGACCAGGGGTTCAGGAGCGATGAGCGATCCTGGCTTATACCCCAGCGCGAGGAGGAACATACCGACGAATATGGACGCCACCCCCAAGATGAGGGTCGTGTACGAGAAGAAAAGCATGACGGTGACGCCTTCGAAAAGCAGGATGATCGCCACTATCTGCAGCAGCTTCCTGCGCGGCGTGCCGAGGGGAAAGGCTCTGTCGAAGGGGTCGACCAGCTTGCTCCAAACGCCTGCCATCAAATGGGAGTAGATTCTGCTACTGGATAAAGATAACCATGAACAATCGTTGTCCCTGCACGACATTAATACCGGCCCAAGGCTTCCGGGTCGCCCGAGGGCGCGGTTTTGGCCGATGGCGGTTCGTGGTCGATCTCAGGCATGGCCAAGGCGGGGCAGGACGGGGCCAAGGAGACCGCGAAGTACTACTCCCAGTCCAGCCCGGACGAGCGCAGGCTCGTGAAGGCTTCGTTCTTCACAGGGATCACAGGAGGTATCCTGTGGTATCCGCTGATACTCTACTGGGACGCTCTCGGTTTCTCGTCCACTGAGATAGGGATCATGGGGGCGCTGGGCACCGGCGCTGGTGTGATCAGCCTTCTCGTCGGCGGCTATCTCGCGGACAGGATGGGCAGGAAGAAGCTGTATGTTGTAGGCCTGGTGGCGACCGCCCTCGGGTTCTTGCTGTTCATATCGGAGAGGAACATCGTTGTCTTCACCGCCGCGTACGCTCTCACAAGCATAGGCAGCTCATTGGCCTGGCCGAGCTTGATAGCGCTCATGGCAACGAAGACCACAGCTCAGAAATCCAAGTACTTCTACGGAGTCCAGGGGTTCGCGAACCAGCTGGGCCTCACCGTAGCCATGTTCTTCGGGGTCTTCGGGCCGCCCTTCATGGAGAGGGAGTACGGGACAGAGCTGTCCTCCGCATACAACCTCGTGTTCGTCGCGGTGGCGATCTGCGCCATCGCTCCATTCATGTTCGTCCTGAAGATCGCCGACCAGAGGATGACACAGACCAGGGTCATTCTCTCGTACGACAAGAAGATGCGAGAGAGGCTTTTCGTCTACTCCTTCCAGAACAGCCTGATCGGCATCGGGGCGGCGTTCGTCATTCCTTGGCTGGCCCTGATATTCGGGGAGGGAATGGGCGCATCCTTCGAGTGGGTCGCTGTGATCTTCACGCTCGCCAACGCCATCATAGCGATCGGCTGGTTCGTCGTCCCCAAGTTCGCGGACTTCAGGGGGAGCGTCGCGCTCATAGCCGGCTGCCAGATAGCGTCGGTGGCGTTCATGGTCGCAATCCCCTACTCACCCATGCTGATCGGGGTCGCGATACTCTACGCACTGAGGTCCTTCCTGATGCTCGTGCCCCAGCCCGTGCTGAACGCCTATGTCATGAACATCTGCACGGAGGAGATTAGGGCGTCCTTCCTCGCCATGTCGCAGCTCGCTTGGCAGCTGGGATACTCGGCCTCGTTCGCGCTTGCGGGAACCTATTGGGCCGATGACTACTCGAAGACCGGGCCCTTCTGGATCGGCGGCGCGCTATATGTGGCGGGGTCGATCATCTTCTACGCGTACTTCAAGAGGATATCAGAGTTCGGCCCAGTCAAGGCGGCGCGGACCAAGGCCATCCCTGAGTGATATCATATCTGAAGGCGGGACGAGCCACGAAAAACGCTCACTGGTCGCCCGAGGTGTGGCACGAGGCGTTCTTCAACCTCAGGGCTTCCTGCAGGAGCTCCGACAGCCATTCCTCTTCCCAGTATCGGATCCTCGCATCGTATGTCATGCTCTCTCCTGAAACCAAGTAATGTCGCCTCCTGCAGTACTCCATATGATAATGACCATATATCAATATTATTTTGAATTTATCGTTCATTTGACCAACATATCTCATCTTATGTGTTCTAATGACCACCCAATGCCACTCTGAATGCAAGGTATTTATAAACAGAAGTAGTTTCGAGCATTGCATGACGGCCCGTCAGGACGATGCTGGCACACTCAAATTGGATGACTTGGACATTGACATCCTGAGGAGCCTGAACGCGAACGCGCGGAAGAGCTTCAGAGACATAGCGAAGGAGCTTCAAGTCTCCCTCACGACCGTCTCCAACAGAGTGAGGGCCATGGAGAAGAACGGGGTGATACAGGGGTACATCCCCGTGATCGACCCCGAGAAGCTGGGATATGACATCATGGTGGTCATAGGTATCAAGGTCATCCATGGCAGGATCGTGGAGACGGAACGCGATCTGGCCAAGGAGCCAGGAGTCTTCGCGGTGTTCGACTCGACCGGTGAATGGGATGCCATCATGCTGGCCAGGTTCCACAACAGAGGTCAGCTGAACGAGTTCGTGAAGAAGGTGCTCGACCACGAGAACGTGGACAGGACCTACACGCAGGTCGTTCTCAACGTCACGAAGTATGAGAATCGAGTGCTCGTCTAGGGTTAGGAAGAGACCCTACTTCAGCAGTCGAACCACCATATTTTCAAATATATAAAAATCATGAAATGCGACGT
>MGWC01000062.1:0-37548 GCA_001800815.1 Euryarchaeota archaeon RBG_19FT_COMBO_56_21 | reverse complement strand
CCCAGAATAACTGACAATCCTCCGGCCGAAGACGAGGCGCCCCAGAACACTCCGACAGCACCCGTTGTGACACCAAGCGACGTGTCCGACTCAGATGACAGCGATCCGGACGATGACGCCCAGACCGAACCTGAGGACCCAGATGATGACGACGATCAGGGTGATGATGACGATAACCCACCGTCGGATGACGGCAAGGCACGCGGACTGGCCCGCGCTCTCCAGGTCCACGAGAGGAACATGGAGAAACGTGTGGACAAGGGAAAGGATATCCCCAAGGGATTGGAGATGTCCATGAACAAGCTTGCTGCTAAGTACCAAGCTCAGCAGCAGGCCTACCTCGGCGATCAAGCAGATGATGGCCAGGACAAGGACAAGGGCCAGAGCAACGATCATTCCAACAATGGCGACAACGGCAAGCACAACGGGAAAGGTCAGTCTGGAGAGACATAAACACGCTGAGGAGCGAGCGGGCCAACAAGAGGCATGGACAGGCACGCGGAAGATCGACGCGGGCATAGGCACCCGCGGTGAAGTCCGTGAACGGACGGTCTCTGCGAGCCATGCGTGCTCTGGTGGGACCGCCTCCGGCCACCTCACTCCTCAACTATCTTCTTATTTATCATTCACACAGCCAACGCTCTGTGGAATCCTCATCTGGAAGGCAGGAAGATATGCACAAGGCGGGGCCCGACAGCTTTCATGGACGCTTGGGTTCATTCCCGCATCTGTGCCATCCTGCGCCGATGATTACTCAAGCGATTCGAGGTAAACCTCGCGAAGAAACCTGTTTCGATACGGAACCGAGAATCTTCCGTGTTCGACCTCTTTGAAGGCAGTCTCGCCCATTCTTCTCCGCATCGCGCCGTCCTCCAAAAGAGTGGTGAGAGTCTCCTCCAGGGAGTCCACAACCGACTCGAAAAGCTTCTCGTTCAGGATCGCGCCGCGATACTGTTGCAGGCTTTCCGGGGTTCTGAGTCTATCTCGCTCGAAGGAGGACATAGGGGCGTGAACAAGGAAGCCCGTCTCCCCTTCTCGGACGACTTCTGGAATGGCGAACATATCGCTTGAGACGATCGGCAGCCTATTTGCCATTGCCTCGAGGTTGACATAGCCAAAGGTGTCCATGTAAGACGGCAGGCAGAATATGTCGGACTTCGCGTAGCATTCGCCCCACAGAATCGCTTTTGGAAGCCTGGAATAGAGCCTGACACCTGGTTCCTTCTTGATAACGTCGGCGAAGAAATCGAAAGCCTCTGCGTGATGTGCTGGAGCCCCCGTCACGAGCGTCAACTCGACATCGAATTTCTGCCTGAGGCGTCTGAACGCATAGAACAATTCCCGCCCGCCCTTGTCGAAGAAATGACCGCCCACAAAGAGAATCCTCAGCATCCCGCCATCGTCTCTCTTCGGTGGGTTCCTTAGTAGATACTTCGAGGGGACAGCCGGTGGAAGGATCCCTGACTTCGCTTCAATGGACTTGAATTCCTCTCCCAGTCCCAGTCTCAGAGAGTTGAGGGAGGCCTCAGAGTAGGTGAGTATCTTCCTGCATTTACGGTCGGACAGAAGCCGAATGAGCGAGCGACGCATTGTCCGTCTAGTGTACCAGGTATCATTGAAAGAGAAGAACGTCGAGGCGTACTCCACGCCGCCGACAATCCATGGACCGTGCGTGATAGGAAGTACTGCACCATCGACGTGGATCAAATCGCGTTTCTTCGCAATCGGCACTCTTCTCGGGCTACCAACAAGTCCGAAGAGGCGCCCGGCGAGGTCGACGCTTGCCCTCCGCATCGGGCGGTAGGTAGGAGCGGTTGTGTAGTCGTCGAAGTAGGAAGGGTCCCTATTTGCAGAGAAACGGAAGCCCTCAGGCGGCTCTAGGAACATTGATTCATGGCATGGGTGTGCGGGGCCGTAGTAGTATATGCTGGGATTTGAGCGGTAAGATCTCCCTGATTTCGAGCTTACGACAGGTGGGACAGGTGTTTCCGCCCCTTGGGTCATCGTTTCACGAATAGTCGGTTGATGGTATTACTACATTTGCTTGAGGAGATTCTCGCTGCTGGTTACAGACGAACGGATGGGCGAATGATAGTCTCGTCTTGAGATTCCGAGATGATGCTCGACCATCCTGATCGACTCCCGCAGAGACCATCTTGCGCCGACATCTCTGCCCTTCCAGACCCCACCTTTCGAAAAAGGTCTGGGGCGAATAAACAGCGAAAGAACACTCGGGGCTAGCTGGCCTGCTGTGCATGAGGAACGTTCGGCCTGTACGGTTCGACGACGACCTTCCCGGCCTTCCAGATGCCAGTGAGATAGTATTCGTAAACGCCCGCGCGGTGGAATGTGGCGCTCCAGTAGTCCCCGGGCGCGATCAGCATGCCGCTCTGGAACATGCCGTCCGGGTGCTCTCCGTTCTGGTCCAGGACTCCGCTCCTGACGGCGACGCCGGGCGGGGGCGCCCACGATCTGTTCACCCATACGACCTTCGTCCCTTCGATGACCTTGATCACTGAAGGCATGAGATCCTGGCCCACTACATCCACATACGCCTCGAACCTAGGCGGGGGCGGAGGAGGCGGGATGTACTGGGTCGGAGCCACCGGCTGCATCTGATGCAGCGCGGCCGGGACGACCGCCTGCTGTTGCGCCATCGCGCGCCTTCTCTTGGGCCTCAAGGCCACTGCGATGGCTGGAACCGCAATGAGGATCGCGACGAGGAGCAGGAAGTTGTATATCCCCAGCTCGTTGAAGATGAAGTTCTGGACCTGCTTGATGAACTGAGCGAACATCCCCTCAGGCATGACCTCGTGGACGGGCATCGCCAGCAGAGCGGATTCGTACATCACCCCGTCGACCACTGCGTAGGCCTTGAGATAGATCGTGGTGTTGTACCCAGGTGCCTGGATGTCGTCCACCGTGAACACAGCCCAGGTCGTGCCCGTGAAAGACCCGCTGGATTCCGTGAGGCTCGTGGAGGACAAGCCCCAGCTGAGGTAGGTGTTGCTTATGGTCCCCGGGTCCCCTCCGCTGACAATCCAGGTGACGGAGAAGGTCGCGTTCAAACCTGCATACTCAGGATACTCTGTGAGAGTGACCGTCGGATTGGAGACCTCTTCGACGGCGGCGAATGCGTTCACGATCCCCCAGCCATAGGTCGTGTCGAAGCCCGTTCTTGGACCTCTGTCGATAGCCGTGCTGTTCAGTATCTGGCCGATCTGCAAAGGAGTCAGGGCAGGGTTCTCTGTGAGCATCAATGCGGCCACGCCAGAGACGAACGGCGCTGCGGTCGATGTGCCCGAGAGCGACTGGTACCTGTCCCCTCCGCCTTGAGTGGAGTATACCTGCACGCCCGGCGCCATGATGTCCAGGTCGTTCCCGAAATTGCTGAAGGATGCCCTGTTCATGCTGCTATCCACGGCCCCGACCGCAATCACGCTGGGATAGGCCGCTGGATAGCTCACGTAGCTTGTGCCGCTGTTCCCGCTCGCTGCAACCATCACTACTCCGCGGGACGAAGCGAAGTTGACAGCGTTGCTCAGGATCGTCGAGGCCCCATCGACCCCCAGGCTCATCGTGATGACATCCGCCCCGTCCGAGGTGTCGCCATCGCCGTTCGGGTCCACCGCCCACCTGATGCCGCTCGCGACCATGGAATCCGTGCCCTCGCCCGAGTCGTTCATGACCTTGACGGCCATGAGCCTCGCTTGGGCGATGCCCGCGATTCCGTGGGCGTTGTTCGTGACCGCACCGATAATGCCGGCCACATGTGTGCCGTGGTAAGTGTAAGTGCCAGACTGCCAACTGCCGTCGTCGTCGAAGCTGTTGACATTGTCGTCCATTGGGATCCAGTTGTCATCGACGAAGTTGTAGCCGTGATATCCGCTTGTGTCGCTCCAGATGTTGGCCGCTATGTCCGGATGATTCCAATCTATCCCGGTATCGAGGACCGCGACGACGACGTCGTGCGAGCCGAGCGTGATGTCCCACGCCTCGTATGCGTTCACCGTATCCAGGCCCCACTGGAGGGACATCGATGGATCGTTAGGAGTGAAGCTCAACCTCACCTTGTGCTCCGAAGACAAACTGACGACACCAGGCATCGCAGCGAGCATCGCCGCGGCCTCCTGCACGGCAGGGCCTCCCTCGAGTGTGACGATGCCAGTCATTTGGCTGGAGAATGTCACTCTGACACCCATCGAGTCGGCGATTGCGAGGATGCTGTCGAATGCCTCCGCACTGGCCACCTCGATGACCACGTTGGCAGCAGGGTCCGAAATGTCGACAGCTGCTACAGAGGCCCCAGGTGAAGCCCCTGGTGACCCATTGCCAGCGGATGACGTAGGGAACGCTATTGAGAACGCTATGAGCAATGCTAGGAGAGTGTATGAGCGCATTTCAGGCCTTCTATGCATCCCTTGTGGATGGGGGAATCGGACTTCTGGAATCGGTCCAGACATTCTCTACCCATTCTATGCGATAAATACATTTTCCCATCAATATCCTTTCTGATACCGGATCCTGCCGGCCTGGATGATGTATCCTACTCAGCGAACGTTGAATAGTATCGAAACGTGTTCGGCAGCCGATGGACGCCCTCGAAGCCCTGATCCTCGGGATAGTCCAAGGGATCACCGAATGGCTCCCGGTGTCCAGTTCCGGTCATCTGGTGATCGCCCAGGAACTGCTCGAGGTGCCGGCCAACGAGAACTTGGTCTTCGACCTCGTCGTCCACCTGGGCACCCTGGCAGCCGTGTGCGTGTATTTTCGCAAGGAGCTTGGAAGAATCGTCTTGTCCCTGCTGATGACGAAAGCACACAGAGGAGAGCAGGAGAACAAGCTCAGAAAGCTCGGGTTAGTGCTCCTGGTGGGCACCGTGCCAGTGGCCTTGGCCGGGGTGCTGCTCACCGACTACATCGAAGACATCTTCGAGCTCGAGCTGGTCGGCTTTGCGCTGATCGCAAACGCCGCCGCACTGCTCGTGTTCGAGAGGTTCTGGTCCAAAGGAACAGGAAAGAACACGAACTTCATCGACGCGCTCGTGATCGGCACGTTCCAGGCCGTCGCGATAATGCCGGGGATATCCAGGAGCGGGATGACCCTCGGCGGGGGCATGGTCAGAGGACTTGAGCGGGAGACCGCCGCTGTGTTCGCGTTCCTTCTGTCGGTTCCTGCGCTCGTCGGCGCCTTCACATACGGTGTCCTGACCCTGGAACAGTACGACACGACCCTGTACCTCTCGGGAATAGGGTTCGTCGCAGCGTTCTTGACCGGCCTGGCCTCGATCTCCTATCTGCTGAAGGCGGTAAGGGCCGGAAAGCTCTGGGTGTTCTCAGCATATTGTGCGGTCGTGGGCCTCGCGGTAGTCCTCTTGACTCTCTGACGAAAATCCTACTTGTCTCCCTCGAGGGCCTTCTCAATCTCCAGTGCGTACTGTATCTTCTGCTTCTCTTTCTCTTTCCGCTTCTTCCTGATCTTCGGCCAGAAGATAACGAACAACACAGCCGCGACACCGGCAACTATCGCAGCGTAACCCCAGACAGGGATCTTTGAGAGTGTGCTCGGACCTGCGTCCTTGTAGGCAGGGTTCGTGCCATCGTCTAGCTCCTGCTGGTTCAGGTAGCCGTCCGAGTCGTAATCGTCGTTCGGGCCCTGGACAAGGTTCCCGAAGTACTTCTGTTCCCACCAGTCAGGCAGACCATCAGCATCGGAGTCGGAGACCGCCTCTACTACTGTGGAGGTCGTGGCAGTCTTGCTCTCATTGTCGGTCACTGTCAGTTCTATGGTGTATATGTCGAGGACCGTGAATGTGTATGTAACAGATATTCCAGTGAGATTGGTGCTCAAGCCAGCGACAGAGATCTTCCACGAATAGCTCACGATCAAGCCATTGGCGTCTGACGAGCCGGATCCGTCGAGAGCCGTAGGCGTTCCGTTCGAAACGAATTCGGGCAGGTCCTTGATGACAGCGATAGGCTCCCCCACAAACGCCGCCGCGCTGCACCTGTTGGATACCTTCTCCCCGGCATCTGGAACGGCAAAGAGAAGGGCTGCAAAGGCCATGGCCGATGCAGCGAGAATGACACTGATCACGACGGCGGCTTTCATGTACGACTCACCTGTGTAGACCCCCTGATCCGCAATCATGGGGTCCCCTCCTAAGACTGCGTATGAATTGCTTCCACATCATAAAGCCTTTTCACACGCGCTGCGCACGCGCGGCGGGCTGTCGGTGGATATGTTATATAACCGGTCTCCCAATTCTCAGCTCGGACGAAGGCGACTTCTGACCATGAGCGCTACCAGCGTCAGGATATTCGGATGTCCCACCTGCGGGTTCAGGGTGGACACAAACGAGCAGTCTTGCCCCAGGTGCGGCAACGAGTTCCGGGACGACACGAGGTTCGAGTGCCCGTTCTGCGGAGACCTTGTCCATTCCGGCCTCGACAAGTGCCCTTCCTGTCACGTGAGTTACAGCGAGTTCAAGGCGAGAGCGGCTCCGAAAGCAGCTGACGACTCGATAGACTCCTTGTTGATGGAAATAATCAAGCTCGAGGCGACCTCGGTCAAGGATGAGGAGAAGAGGTTCAGCTGCCCGAAATGCGACCTGCTCCTGGAGGGCACGGAAACCCATTGTCCCCGGTGCGGGAAGTCCCTCGACGTGGAGATCGCACTTCAGTGCCCTGTCTGCGGAGCTCTTGTGGGAGCGAGGGACCATAGGTGTGGGGAGTGCGGGACGGTCTTTGACGCGGAAGCCGAATCAGCCTCTCGGACCGAAGATGCGGAGTCGAAGCTCGAGGAGATCATGTCCTTCACGGGTCCCTCAGAGCCAGAGCAGCCCGAGATGAGGACGCTTCCGAGCCCCGCTCCCGTTCAAGCCAGGGAGAGGAACAGCGTCATCGATTTCGCCAGCTCCATGCTGGGCAAGCCCAAGGATGTCGTTAGGACGGAGCCCGAGAAGTCACGCCCCCCTCCTCCGCCGCCGGAGCCCCCGGCAGTCGAGCAGCCCGAACCTGAGCCAACTGCCGAACCGCCTCAAACAGCACCCCCGATTGAACCTGAGAAAACGCCTCAGGAGCTGTTCGAGGAGATCGAGGCGGAATTGGCGGATACAGGGGAAGGCGCGCCGGCTCCCACCCCAAAGAAGTCTTCCTCGGGCACTGGCAAGAAGAAGACGCGCAAACTCAAGGCGAAGCCGAAGCAGTGAGCAGCGCCGAGAAGGTTATTTTCCAGGGCAACGCTTAGCGTGCCCGATGATCGTCATCGACGCGAGCGAAGGCGTTTCGGGGGACATGCTCCTCGCCGCGATGCTCGGTGGCTTGAACTCGGACGATCGAGCGCATGCACTCGTCTCAATATCGCGCGCATGCGAGAGGCATGGCCTTGGCTTCCACATGCTCGAGATAGAAGAGCAGGGTGAGAAAGGCCTTGGGATATCATATCTGGCGCAGACACAGGGTGACCCCGATGCATCCCGAGAGGGTTGCTACTCGCGCCTGGCCGAGATAGAGGCGGAACTGGGCTCGACCTCGCACATCGGGAGAAGAATCCTGGACCGCATATTCGAGGCAGAGGCCGAGGCGCACAGCATAGCAGTTGAGCAGGTACACCTGCACGAAATCGGCAGGACCCAGGCCCTGGTCAACATCGCCGGAATCGGCCTCACAACCGCTCTGCTCGAGAAAGAAGGGGCGGGCGTCTTCAAATCGTCCGTTGTCACGACCGGAGGCGGCTGGGTGGTCGTAAGCCACGGGGCCATCAGAATCCCCGCCCCGGCGTCTGCTATCCTCCTGCGCGGTCTGAAGCATCAGTCCGGCGATTCGCCGGGAGAAAGAGCTACGCCAACTGGAATAGCGGCGATCAAGGCACTGGCGGAATCGCAGATCGATACCGTTCCCAGCTCGTTCAAGAAGAGGAGCCTGGGCTTCGGGACGAGGCGGTTCGCCGGCCGGCTCGGAAGGACCGCACTGTTGTGGCTCTGAGAACCCCGTATTCAGCAGGGACAACCATTATCCATTCATCAGCCATGCGATAACATCGTTAAGATGATCGCGGTCGTCTGCAGGGACTGACCGGGGAGAGGATTAACATGACAGCAACTGGCGACCCATTCCCCCAACCCGCCAAAACCCTAGACTGCGTCGGCCTCTACTGTCCGGAGCCGGTGTTCAGGACCCGAGAGGAGATCACTTCAGTCCCCGTTGGACAGATTCTTGAGGTCCTTGCAGACGACCCTGCTTCTGAGTCCGATATAAAGAGCTGGGCGAAGCATGCGGGCCATGAGCTGATATCGATCGAAAAAGTCAAAGGAGGATTCAGGTTCCTCATCAGGAGACTCGTGTGACGGAGGTGGACAAGTTGGCTAAGAAGATACTATATGTTCAGATGTCGGGCACGGACACGCCCGAAAGACTGTACGCGCCATTCATCTTGGCGACGACTGCGAAGGCGATGGGGATCGATGCGACGGTGTACTTCCTCGGCAAGGGCGTCACCACGGTCATGAAGGGCAACGCCGAGAAGATCAAGCTCGGCTCGTTCCCGACCGTCAAGGAGGTCATGGACCAGGCCGCGAAGGAAGGCGTCAGGATGCTCGTATGCGGCCAGAGCTGCCAGATGCTCGGGCTGAAGGGCGCCCCTGACGAGTTCGAAGACCCTGCCAAGGTGGTCGGGGCGGCGACGCTTAACGACCTGATGCTCGAGTTCGATGCGGTGCTAAGCTTTTAGATTGCGTCCGCGATTGCGAACCGCGGAGGGAATCCGACATGTCGATGCAAGCGAGCGGAGCGAAGAGAAGGGTGTATGCAGACTACGCGGCAGCTTCGCCAGTAGACGAGCGCGTGCTGGCGGGAATGATGCCTTACTTCGTTGACAAGTTCGGCAATCCGTCATCGCTCCACACCGCGGGGAGGGAGCCCCGCAAGGCCATTGAGGAGGCGCGCACGAAGGTCGCCTCCCTTTTCAGTGCGAAGCGCAAGGACGAGATAGTGTTCACATCCGGGGGCACCGAGGCCAGCAACATAGGCATCAAGGGTGTGGCGATGCGCATGCGCGGTGAGGGGAATCACATAGTCACATCGGCGATCGAGCACATCTCAGTTCTCAACATCATGAAGTCACTCGAGAAGAGCGGCTTCGAGATCACATATGTCAAACCCACGAACGACGGCTTCGTCGATATCGCGGAGTTCGAGAAGGCGATCAGGAAGGACACTGTCCTGGCCAGCATGATGTACGCTAACAACGAGATAGGCACCCTGCAGCCGATCGACGAGATCGGCAGGATGCTCGAGGAGAAGGATGTCTTCTTCCATGTCGATGCGGTCGCCGCTGCGGGAAAGGTGCCCATAGATGTTCAGAGGTCCAAGATAGACCTGCTCTCCGTCTCCGCCAACGACATGTACGGCCCGAAGGGGATCGGAGCGTTGTATGTTCGCGACGGCACCCGGATCGAGGCGGTCTATCAGGGAGGCGGGCAGGAGAGGGGGCTGAGGTCAGGCTCGGAGAACGTCCCCTCGATTGTCGGCTTCGGGATAGCCGCAGAACTCGCTAAGGAGGAGATGGGGCCCGACGGCGATCGCCTCAAGAGCCTCAGGGACAAGCTGATCAAGGGGGTCCTGGGGAACATCAAGGATTCGTTCATGAACGGGCACCCGACGAAGCGTCTGCCGAACAACGCGAACTTCAGGTTCAGGTACGTTGAGGGGGAGTCGATGCTGCTCAACCTCGACATGGCAGGCGTATCGGTGGCTTCGAGCTCGCCATGCACATCGAAGAGCCTGCTGCCATCTCACGTGCTGCTCGCATGCGATATCCCGACCGAGGAAGCCCAGAGCGCTGTACAGTTCACGCTCGGGAGGTCGAACACCGAGGCGGACATCGACTTCATCCTGGGCATCCTGCCGCCGATCATCACAAAGCTGAGGGCGATGTCACCCTTCTCGCCCGAGAACCTGGCCGAGATGCGTTCGACCGCAGGGCACAGGGAAGAGGAACATCACCACGCCGACGAATGAACTCCCTTTCGCTCATTCACGAACTCGGCGCGCGTACGCGTGGCGGGTGGCGAATCGTTGAAGCATAAATAACCTTCGTGCAGTTGTGCCAGACCAGTTAATATTGTACAAAAGGTTATATATATACAGACCCATTAATGGCCGGGATGGGATAGCCCATGAGAAATAGGATTGTAACCATAGTGCTGGCGCTGAGCTTGCTCGCTACGGTCTTTGTCGCGTTCCCTACGAGCGCGGCGGTTGACTTTACGGGCAGTGTGAAATCGACGGACAACGCAAAGGCCCCCAAAGACGTCTATGTCCAAGGACAGGCCGTCTATGTGGTCTGTGAGGTGCTCGTTGACGGGTACCACGCGGCCCAAGACATTGAGGTCCGATTGGAAACTCTGACCGGAGGGCTTGTGAGCAACTTCCATGTGACAGCTGACACGCCTGACCCTGGCTGGTATAACAGCACAGAGGTGGGTGCTTTCACCCTTGCGACGGGTGGAGCACCAATCCCGGTGGACCAGGACCGAGCGGCGTTCTATGTGATCTTGGAGGACGATGCAAGCGGCTTCGAAATCTCGAAGACGACCATAACGATCCTCAAGACGGGTCTCAGGCTCGAGCCGCCCGCGGGAATGATGGGAGTGTACACTCCTGGTCAGGCCCTGACGGCGAAGCTGATCACGCAGTATACCGGGGACATCCTGTACGTCCACACGACCAACGCGACAGGTGTCGACGTTGCAGGGATGAACTGGTCGACTGTGATCGCACCGACTGGATACTGGGAGAAGGCATTCACGCTTTCCGCGGACATGCCCGATGGCGACTACACGATGAAGGTGAGGGACTCGACATCTCACGCACTGAGACACACGATTACCTACACCGTTCAGAAGTACTACTTCGACGTCTCGACTGACAGGAGCTACTACCTGCCGGGCGAGGTTGTGAAGATGGAGGTTGTCGTTATTGACATAGCCACATACGCACAGGTACCTGGCGTCACAGTCAGATACTGGGCGGAGTGGGACAACTTCTCTGCCAACGGAAGCGCGGTCTTCCACACATGGCAGAACGGCACGCTGACGTTGTCGATGGGAATCTGGGAATTCACGATCCCGACGAACGTTGTACTGTACAATGACCTGTACTTCATGTTCTGGGCGAACGAGAGCGCTGTCAGGAGCGTCCAGGAGTTCGTCGATGTGAACATTGGCGCTCTGCGGGGCTCGGTAGACGCCGCAGACGCAGAGTACATGCCAGGCGACACGGTCGTCGTAGAGACTTCTGCTTCCCTCTATTGGGACGATCTACCCGGTGCCAATGTGGACGTTGTCGTGCTGTACAATGGCACTGCCGTGGCTGACTACGGAAAGACGGGGCTTGTGACCGCCGTGGATGGCACCGTCACATACACGTTCCCGCTCTCCGCGGATGCCAACAAAGGAGTGTACATTGTAAAGGCGACCATCAGCAAGCTCGCGTTCTCTATAATCGTCACTGACTCATTCGAGGTCAACTGGGACGGCTGGATCGAAGCGAACTTCGACAAGGACTACTACTACACAGGAGACCATGTCGTAGCGACCTTCGAGCCGATCTGGAATGGCGCGGTCATCGAGCTGACGAGCATCAACTACGCCTACGGCACGGACATCATCATGGCCACTGGTAGCCAGGCCGAGTTGACGGTCGAGTTCGACCTGCCTGAAGCATACAATGGCGATGTCTGGGTCGAAGTCACCGGACTGTACAACGGATACACGATCGGTGGCGGGGACGGGGCGGATGTCAGGATAGCCGACCTCGCGCTGAACGCTGAGAAGGACGAGTTCAGACCAGGCGACACGCTTGTCTGGAACTGGCAGATCGTGACGAACCTGGAGACCGCGAGCCTCGAGTGGGAGGTCGTTGACGACGACGGCACCAAAGTGGCCGGAGACACCCCTGCGTTCGAGACAAGCGGCTCGTTCGAGTACGATGTGCCCGATGAGAACCCCTCTGACTGGTATGGTGCGACTATCTGGATGACCACCGTTGACGGAGGGTTCGAGGAGGCCAGCTTCGGAGTTGACCTCGTCGGCGAGAACGAATTGAGGGTCTGGGCAGGCGGCTCGAAGTACACGAGTGGCGAGTTCCAGCCTGGCGACACGGTCAAGCTGCACTACAGCATAGCTGCGATATACCACGACCCGTTCCCGGCCTACGAGCTGTACATCTGGACTGACTTCGACCCCATTGGTGTGAGCGTGTTCGTTGATTCGAACGAAGGCAGCGTCGACTTTGATCTGCCTGACGACGCACCAGCGGGCGAGACACAGATCAGTGTACAGGCCTATGACGCGGCCACCGGCGCTTATCTGTCAGGAGACTCGACGATCGTGGTCGTGAACGCCAAGCTGAGCGGCTGGGACAGGAGCGTCGCGGGCATGGCAGCCTCCGACTTCACCATCATGGTGCTGATCATCATCATGATCCTCCTGCTGATCATCGTCCCGCTCCTGAAGAGCAAAGGCGTGATGGGCAAGAGCGAGAAGGTAGAGGCGCCCCCACCGACACCGCCGCAGTAGGCAAGCACAGCCAAGACTAGCCGAACAAACCCCTTCCACATCTTTCATTTTTCTCTGAGTTTCTTCATCTGGGGAAAGCCTTATACACTTCACATCCAATCGCCACGCGATGGCCCAGGAGAGGTGCGCGGTGGTGGGCCTAGGCTACGTGGGGATCCCGCTGTCCGCGCTTCTGGCTAGCAAGGGTTACGATGTCGTGGGCATAGACGTCCTCCGGGAGAGGGCTGATGCGGTCAACGCGGGCAAACTCCCGTTGAAGGGGGATGAGCCCGGCCTCGGGGAGATGCTCGCGCGCGTAGTGAAGAAGGGCAAGCTGAGGGCGACGACCTCGTTCTCGGCATGCAAGGACCGCTCGGCGATCTTCGTGTGCGTGGACACGCCCATCGATGCTGACAAGAGGCCGGACAACTCGAAGCTGGAGGGCGCACTGACGTGGATCGGCAGGAACATGCGCGAGGGGGCCATGGTGGTCGTGGAGTCCACGCTTGCGCCGGAGACCATGTCGAGCGTGGTCGCGAAGACCCTCGAGCGGGAGAGCGGGATGAAGCTCGGGAAGGACTTCAAGCTGGCCCACTGCCCCGAGCGCGTGATGCCCGGCAGATTGCTGTTCAATATCACCCATTACGACCGTGTCATCGGCGGCATAGACAGACAGACCATCAAGAGGGCGACCGCCATCTACTCGAAGCTCACGAGGGGCAAGCTGCACCCGACGGACCTCATAACGGCGGAGATTGTCAAGACCGCTGAGAACGCCTACAGGGATGTCCAGATAGCCTTCGCGAACGAGGTTGCGCTTATCTGCGAGAAGCTCGGCGCGGACGCCTTCGAGGTCAGGCGGCTGGTGAACACATGTCCCTTCAGGGACATGCACTTGCCAGGGGCGGGCGTCGGAGGGCACTGTCTCCCGAAGGACCCGTGGCTGCTCACGCAGAGCGGAAAGGCGGCCAACCCGAAGCTCATGCCGACTGCTCGGGCCGTCAACGACTCGATGCCGTTCCACGTGCTCGATCTCGCTGCGAACGCGCTCAGACGGACCGGCAGGACCGTCGAGGATTCCGTCGTCGCGGTCATGGGCGCGTCCTTCCTCCAGGACTCCGGAGATCCCCGGAACTCGCCTTCCATCCCTGTCATCGAGTCCCTCAGGGGCGCCAAAGGGCTGCGCGTGCACGACCCGTTCCTGGAGGAGATCGCAGGCACTGACACGGTCAAGGACTGGAAGAAGGCACTCGAAGGAGCAGACCTCGCTGTATTCATGGTCTCCCACAAGGCCTATGCGAGGATCTCGCCCCAGACAATCAAGAAGATCATGAGGACCCCGGTCATCGTGGACGGCCGGAACATCTTCTCATCGGAGAAGATGAAGAAGGCAGGGATATTCTACATCGGTGTCGGCAAGGGCTTCAGCGAATGAGCTCCGCGATGCCCTCGGAGAGGGATATCTTGGGCTCGAACCCGAGCATCCGTCTTGCTTTCGCGCAGTTCGAGAGGCTGTCCTTTATGTCGCCTACTCGCGCGGCTGCGTACTCGGGCTTCAGCCGCTTCCCCGATGTGAAGATGACCGTGCTTGCCAGGTCGTTGACGCTCGTGGACCTTCCGCTGCCACAGTTGAATACCTCCCCGGAAAGGCCCTCCTTCTCTAGGGTGAGCCCGATCATCTGGGCCACATCGCGCGCGTGTATGAAATCACGGGTCTGCCTTCCGTCGCCTTCTATGATCGGGGGCTTGTCCTCCTTGACCCGCGACACGAACTTAGTGATGACGCCAGAGTAGGGGCTCTGAGGATCCGCTCGGGACGAGTAGAAATTGAAGGGCCTGACGATGACTGTCTCCATTGCCATGTTCTTAGCGTATGCGTAGGCGTACTTCTCTCCCGCGAGCTTGCTCGTCCCGTAATTGCTGATAGGGTTGGTCGGATGGTTCTCATCGATCGGGATGGACTTCGGCTGACCGTACACAGCCGCGCTACTGACGTATACGAACTTCGAAACGCCCGCCATCGCGGACTCGTGAAGCAAGGTGATAGTGCCCAGTATGTTCGTCCACGCGTCGAACAGCGGGTCCTGTGTAGAGCGCTCGACGCTGACCTGGGCCGCGCAGTGCACGACCGACTGGACGCCCTCGACCGCACGCTTCACTTGGGCCTCCTCGGTGATGTCCCCGACGATCGATATCGACTGCAGGTTGCGATAGGGCTGAGGGCGCACGTCAAAGCCCATAACACTGTGCTTCTGCGTGAGCAACTCGCACATGAACGATCCCAGCTGGCCGGAGCTGCCCGTAACGAGTATCTTCGCCAAGTCTACTCCACCTGCACCTTCTTGCCGGTCCTCAGGGACTCCAAGGCGGCCTCGGCGATCTTGAGGGTCGAGATGGCGCTCTCGCCTGATACTAGAGGGTCCTTGCCGCTGGCCGCCACCGATAGGAAATCTGCGAGCTCGCGTTTGAGGGGCTCCTCCTTCTTGAGCGAGATGCGCCTGAGGTCGACATCGATTGGTACATTGAACAGGTTCCCGCTCTCGAAATGCCTGAATGACGACGAGCACACATTGGCCGCCTGGTCCATGTAGTCGACCTCGACGAAGTTCTTGCTGCATGTGAGGGCCAGCTTCCGCACCTTCATGGGGGTCAGCCAGTTGACTTCGATGAAGCCCGTTGTGCCACCCTCGAAATCTATCAGGATGTTCGCGTGATCCTCGTACTTCATGCTCTTGCCTTGGCCTCCGAGCGCGTAGACCGAGTTCGCTCGCCTGCCAACCACGTACTGGATGACATCGATGTCATGCACCCCGAGATCCATGACCACGCCCACGTCCCGAATCCTGGTAGGAAGAGAGGACACCCTCCTTGTCGCTGCGGTGATGAGTTCCCCGAATTCGCCTGCGTGCAGGCTCCTGTGCGCGAAATCGACGATGGGGTTGTATCGCTCGGTGAAGCCACCTGCCAGGACGACCTTCTTGTCCCTGGCAAGGGCGGTCAATAGCCGGAGCTTCTCCGAGCTGCCCGTCATCGGCTTCTCTAGGAGCACATGCTTGCCGGCCCGGATCGCGTCCGAGGCGATCTTCTCGTGCGTGTCCGTCGGAGTCACAATGACGACGGCGTCGATGTCGCTCTTCAGCAGCTCCTGATAGCTTAGGAAGCGTTCCACGGAGTATTTCGTCGCTACCGCATTCGCGACTTCGGGGACGACGTCCGCGACACCCGAGAGAACGCCTTTCTCGGACAGTATCCTCACATGGTTCTGACCCATCGACCCCAGGCCCACCACTCCAACACGCATGCTCTCGCAATGCAGATTTCTGGTAATAATTGCTTTGCTATACTGCATGAAAGCTTATTACAGGCTGGGGCTATCCGTGTCTGGCGGTCCGATGAAGAGAAGACTCATGGACATATTGGCATGCCCCATCTGCAAGTACCACCCGCTCGAGCTCACCGTGAAGAAGGAGGACGAGAAGGAGGTGCTCGAGGGGACCATCAGGTGCCCGAAGTGCAACATAGACTACCCGATCGAAGACGGCATCCCGAACATGCTGCCGCCCGAGAAGTGAGTGCGTTTTCGAAGGACAAAAGAGGACGTTGCCAGCATTCCCGTGCAACACATTCATATCTAGGTTGATCTGTTCCACTCCAGCCGGCCCGCGCGCCCGGCGAAGGTGAGCTGGATGAAGGTGCTCGTCGCGGACGAGATCTCTAAGAACGGCGTTGAGCTGCTCAAGGCCCAGGGATACAAGGTCGATGTCAAGACAGGCATGAAAGAGGACGAGCTTGTCAAGGTCATCAAGGACTACGATGTGCTGCTTGTCAGAAGCGCGACCAAGGCGACCCGGAAGGTGATCGAGGCTGCCAAGCTGAAGGTCATCGGCAGGGCCGGCATAGGAGTGGACAACATCGACGTGGACGCCGCCACGGAGAGGGGAGTGCTAGTCATGAACGCCCCCTCGGGAAATGTCATATCCACCGCGGAGCTCACTATCGGACTCATATTCGCGCTCGCTCGCCAGATAGCTCAGGCTGATGCCTCGATGAAGAAGGGCGAGTGGAAGAGGAAGGAGATGAAGGGTACCCAGGTCCAGGGGAAGACCCTGGGCATCATCGGCCTAGGGAGAGTGGGCGCGGAGGTCGCGAAACGCGCGTCCGCGCTGGGCATGACTGTCATCGCGTACGACCCTCTGATCTCCCCCGAGATCGGGACGAGGCTCCACGTGCGTCTTCTGGCTCTCGACAGACTGCTCCAAGAGGCGGATGTCGTAACTCTGCACACCCCGCTCACAGCGCAGACAAAGGACATGCTGGGGAAGGCGGAGCTCGCCAAGATGAAGAAGACCGCTCTGTTGATCAACTGCGCGAGAGGGGGGGTTGTCAACGAGGACGCCCTCTACGAGGCGCTCTCCGAGAAGAAGCTCGCGGGAGCCGCCCTCGACGTCTTCACGGCTGAGCCCCCGGCCGGCTCGAGACTACTGACGCTCACGAACATTGTGCTCACTCCTCACCTGGGAGCCACCACGATGGAGGCGCAGGAGGAGGTCGGGTCGGAGATCGCAGAACAGGTGATAGCGTACCTCAAGGACAACATCATACGGAACGCGGTCAACCTGCCAGCCAAGCTGGACCCGGAGATAGTCCCCTACATGCCGCTGGCGGAGAAGCTCGGCACCATGGCGTGCCAGCTGGGCATGTGCAATGCGAGGAAGGTCGAGATATCCTGCAGGGGCGAACTCGCCCAGAAGGACATTAGGATAGTAGCTGCGTGCGTCGTGACCGGGATGCTCAAGCCCATGTCCGAGGAGTACAATGTCAACTACATCAACGCCCTCGCGATGGCGAAGGCTCGCGGGATCGAGGTGGTCTCCTCGACCTCCGATGACGCTGGCCGGTTCAAGAACCTGATCAGGGTGACCCTGACGGCGAACGGAGAGACGATATCGGTCGCGGGCACGCTGCTGCCAGACAAGGGTTCCAGGATCGTCGAGATCGACGAGCACCCCGTGGACATCGAGCCTCAGGGGAGCTTCCTGTTCATAGGGCACTCCGACAAGCCCGGCATGATCGGCAAGGTCGGCACTGTCCTCGGGAACAACGATGTCAACATAGCGAGCATGGAGGTCGCCCGCGAGAAGGCCAGGGGACCGGCCATGATGATACTAGAACTGGACGACGACCTGCCGGCTGCCGTGCTGGAGAAGGTCCGCGCGATCCCCGACATCAAGTCTGCCACATCGATCAGGCTCTGAGGCGTTAGATTAATCGTTGCACATTCTTTGTCGGATACAGGAGTGGACGACATAGCTAACATCATCGTTACCATCCGCGAAGCTTCCGAGGACGATCTGCCAGAAGTGGTCTACCTATGGGGGATGCTCGCAAGACACCACGTGGCGATCTCAGAGGACTTCGAATTGGCCTGGGACAGCAAGAGGAAGTGGGCCGACTACCTCGAGCGCAAGTTCGCCGAGATCAGCACGAAGCTCGTTGTCGCGGAAGAGGAGGGCAAGCTGGTGGGGTTCATGCTCTGTCTTCTGTCGCCCAACGCCCCGATCTTCAAGGAGAGGAAGATCGGAGTCATCTCGGATGTATATGTCCTTGAGGAGCTCCGGCGCAAGGGCGTCGCCAACAAGATGCTCGATGTGGCCCTCAGGTGGTTCAAGAAGAACAAGGTGCGTTCGGTCCAGCTGGCGGTCGCCCACGACAACCTCGAGGCGAGGGCGGTCTGGCGCAGTCTCGGGTTCGAACCGTACATGATATACAAGCGCCTCGACCTTCAGAAGCTCGAGAGCAGGCCGAAGCCCCAACGTACAAAAAGGATGGTCAAGGCCAAGAAAGTGAAGAAGGGAAGCGGTCTCAGGCTCAGGAAGATCAGGCGAGGGCCTTCTTGAGGCGCTCCATGCCATCTTGTATGTTCTTCTTGTTCGTGGCATAGGATATCCTGAGGTGCTGCTCCCCCGATCTGCCGAAAGCAGCCCCGCCAGTCACAGCGACCTCTGCCTTGTCCATGAGGTACAGAGCGAACTCCTCGGAGCCCATCTTGCCCTCGTACCTGGGGAACACGTAGAACGCGCCCTTCGGCGTGTCGCACTTGAAGCTGGGGATGTCCTTCATGAGCTTCATGATGAGGTCCCTGCGCTCGCCGAACTCCTTCACCATCTGCGCCACGCAGTCCTGGGGGCCAGTCATGGCGGCGAGGGCTCCGTATTGCGCGAAGCTCGTGGCGTGTGTGATCGAGTGCTGCTGCACCTTGTTGATCCCCTTGAATATGGGCTTCGGGGCGATCAGCCAGCCGAGCCTCCAGCCGGTCATCGCGAAAGTCTTGCTGAAGCCGCTGATGGTCACGGTGCGGTCCAACATCCCTGGCTCGGCGGCTATCGAGTAGTGCTTCAGACCGTCGAATATGATCTTCTCATAGACCTCGTCAGAGAGCACGACCAGGTTGTGGTCCTTTGCCAGGTCCGCGATTCCTTTGATGTCGGCGTGCGTCTCAACGGCGCCGCAAGGGTTCGATGGTGAGTTCAGCAGTATCATCTTCGTCTTCGGGGTGATCAACTCAGCCACCGCCTCGGGCGTCACCCTCCACTGGTCCTCCTCCTTGGTGACGCAGGGGACCGCCTTGCCCCCTGCGAGGACGACGCACGGCTCGTATGTGACCCAAGCAGGGTCTGGCATTATGACCTCCTCACCTTCGTTCACGGTGGCCATCACCGTTTCGAAGATAGCCTGCTTCGTGGGAGTCACCAAAACGTTAGATGACTCGCATGGGATTCCGTTGTATTCCTTGGCCTGCTTCGCGATAGCTTCGCGAAGCTCGGGCAGACCTGGGGCGTCGAGGTATCTCGTCTTGCCGTCGTCGAGGGCCTTTTTCGCGGCCTCGACTATGTGCTTGGGCGTATCAAAGTCGGGCTCCCCGACGGTGAACGAGATGATCTTCTTGCCCTCCTTCTTCTTCTGCCCGGCCAGCTCCTTCATCTTCATGGTGCCAGATTCTTGGACCTTCTTCACGCGTTCCGAGATCATCCAAATCGCCAGAGGACGGCAAACGCATGACCAATATAAAGCAATGGTGTTCAACCTTGTCCATTGTGCATAGCTCTAATCTGCCGTATGAAAGGGATATCTAGCCGAGAGGGCTTTAGAAGGGCCGATGGCGCTCAGGACGGGCAAACTGCCCCCGCAGCTGCTGGAGCGGCTGCTGAAGCACAGAGGCGCGGCCGACAAGAGGGTCCTCCTAGGACCCTCAATCGGCGAGGACGCCGCGGTCGTCAAGCTGGGCAAGCAGTTGCTCGTGCTCAAGACGGACCCCGTGACCTACGCATCCGACATGATAGGATGGTACGCGGTCAACATCAACGCGAACGATGTCGCCACCCGGGGGGCCAAACCCGCATGGTTCCAAGCAACGATTCTCCTGCCTGTGGGCTCGGACGAGAGCCTCGCGGAGAGGATCATCAAGCAGATCTCCAAGGCGGCCAAGGACCTTGGGATCGCCATCACCGGGGGCCATACGGAGGTCACCCCTGGCATAGACCACCCGATTGTCGTCGGGGACATGCACGGTGTGCTCGAAGGCAGCAAAGTAGTCAGAACCTCTGGGGCTCGCGCGGGTGACTCCATCGTGCTCACCAAGAGCGCCGGAATCGAAGGCACAGCTGTCATCGCGCGAGAGAAGAAGGACGATCTGCTGGAAGTGTTCGACTCGGACTTCGTCAGGCGTGCTGCCAACTACCTGTTCAAGCCAGGCCTGTCCATCGTGCCTGAGGCGGCTGTTGCTCTTAGGCACGGGGTCACCGCCATGCACGACCCCACAGAAGGAGGTGTGAACATGGGCCTGTACGAGCTCGCGGAGGCCTCCGGGAAGTCAGTCGAGGTCGATGAGGAGGACTTCATCGTCCGCAGGGAGACCGAGCTCATCTGCGCAAAGTATGAGCTCGAGCCACTAGGACTGCTGGGCTCGGGTGCTCTGATAGCGACCTTTGGGCAGAAGGACGCCGAGAGGTTCGTTGCCGAGGTACTCAAAATGAGGATCGACGCCGTCGTTGTGGGGAAGATGATCCCGGGAAAAGGAAGATCGGTGGTGCGCGCGGGAGGCAAGACTACTCCGCTTTCTTTTTCGGAGCGCGACGAGATTTTGAAGGTTTTGGGACCGGAGTGACCGCCGCTGGCTGAGAGGCGAACGCGACTGAGCACAGGACCTTCGAGGTCACGGTCCAGACTTTCTGAAGTCTAGTGCCGAGCGAGATCTTGTCGTGCTTGATCTTGGACAGATCCGATTTGAAGTCCCCCTTCGAGAATCCGCCGATTATGACGACAACGCGCTCGCCCTTTATGGACGCGAACTTCTCGTGAAGAGGTACCTGCTCGCCATTCGGGGTCATGACCAAAACCGCGTCCGGCTTGAGCGCGTTGACCAGCGTGTCGAGCGTCACACCCTGACGCAGCTCCAGCAGCGGGTTCTCCTTCGAGGGCACGATCCTCTGCTCGTAGAGCGACTCGATCAGGCCAACGAACCTTGGATAGTGTGGCGGCAGCCTCGTCTGCGGGTTGACCGCGATGACATCGTTGTTCCGTGTGTGCACGAATGGCCGCAGGTTCCCCTCGACACAGAGGTCGGAATCTATGCAGAGCATCAGGAAGAAGTGCGTGATATCCGGCCTGCCGCGTCTCTCCGAATCCGGGAGCTTGCCGAACGCAGGGTGATGATGGGACGCGTCCAGGAGCATCTTCTCAGGAGCCTTCCCCCTCGACCGCGCGTTGTTGAGTATGCATCTCTCGTTCACTATCTCTTTCGGGACCAGCTCCAGCTCCGAGTCGGCCAATATGAAGAAGTACTGTGTCATGTCAGGACCTCCCCTAGCTTATCCCAATCTCTGGCGAGCTTCAGTTCCTGGGCGATGCGTCTGCCGGTCGAGAGGCCGGGCGATATAAGATCGGAATAGGGTGACCCCGAGATGAACGGGTTGGTGCCCGCGACTATGCGGGAAGAGATCTCGAACACCTTTACCTGCAGGCTGTCGGTCACGATGCACTCGAGACAGAACGGGCCTATCATGCCCCCGAAGAGTTCGAGCGACTTCTCGACCACTTTCTCGCCCATGTCCAGCAGCTTCGGCAGGAGCGACTCCCTGACCACCACTGGTACATTCCCCGTGACGACGAACGTCGGGTAGTGGCCGAGCTTCTTGAGCTCTTCAGTCGCCCCGAGCTTGTATATCTCGTCGATGTTGGACTCGTCCCTTCGGTCTATGCTCAACATCTCGAGCGAGCCCTTGCTCAGCTTGTACCCGTCTGTCCTCAGAGGCGAGTAGAAGTAGTGAATGTAGTACCTTGTCCCCAGGACGTACTCCTGGATCGAGAACTTCTGCGAGTGATCGATGCCGAGCTTGAAGTCTGGGTAGTCCTTCGCGATGAAGAATCCGCGGCCGCCCTTTGCGCCGTCGTACTTCACCAGGACCGGCCTGTCTATGAGCTTCGGATCGTCGATCTTGTATGGCATCTCTATGCCCGCGGATACGAGCCACTGGCGGGATTTGTCCCGGTCGCTCTCCCAGTCCAACACATGCCTGTTCCCGAATGTGGGCACCTCGAGCTCGACGAAGTTCTTCGGGGTCATGTATTCGACGAAGGACCCGTGGGGCACGACCACCGCGTTGTTGTCGATGAGCTCGTCCGCACGGCCCAGCAACTCCGTGTAGGAATCGAGGTACATGAACTCGTCTGGTTTCCCAAGAGGGAACGCGTCGTAGAACTTGGTCTTCTGGCCGACTACAATGCCCAGGGTCTTGAAACCCTCTCTCTTGGCTCCAGCAAAGACCTGGAGTGAAGTGTGAGAACACGCGGTCGCCACGACGAGGTTATCCTTGTCGTAGCCGGCAACTATCTTGTTGATCCGGTCTTTCGAAACCATTGCCGCCAATATTCTGTTGTCTGATTTAAAGATTGTTCTGCTGCTCTCCGACAGCAATTCGCATGTCCAGTGCTCGATTCAGTAGCAAGGTTATGCGTTTCGGCCCTTTACCCGCCTAGCGATTGAGCTACGCCTCCGCTCGGCGCTCGTGTACCGGCAGGCTTTCTGACAGGTTGTGCACATGACCCGGGCGTTCGGGGTGATCAGCGGCGAGTGCCTTTCCATCGCCTTCTTCATGGAAGGCGGGACCCTGTCCATCTCGGCCGCTGCCACGAGGCACCTGTCCGGGTCGATCACATACGGCTTGAGTGCCCTCATCGGGCACGCGCGCACGCACCTGTCGCACCTTCCGCACAGGTTCTCGTCGAAGGGCTTGTCGGGCTCGAGCGGGGCATCGGTCAGGACCATCTCGAGCCTGAGCCAAGGCCCGTACTTCTCGTTGATTATCAATGTGTGCTTCCCGAAGCTACCTACTCCTGCAAGCTGCGCGATTCTCTTGTATGAAGCGAGTTCGGACGGGAAGCTGGCCTTGAACCCGCACTCCCGGAGCACGCGCATGATATCGCGCGCGATCAGGCCAAGACGAGTGTATCCTGGCCATTCGAAGCTGCCCTTCGAACGAGTGATCTGCAGCTCGTCCGCGTCGTCTTGAGAGGCTATCCCGAACACTATGACGCTCCTGGCTGTCGGCATGGAGTTCCGGAGCTTCTTGGTGTAGGCGTTCACGCCCCAGGTTATCTTGACTGGCTTCAGCGCGTCTGCGTCGTCCACCGAGGCAACTCCGAATGCGACCGCGCCGCGCTTCCTCGCGACATCCTTCAGCTTCGTCTTGAGATCCATTTGCCTGACAGTCACTGTATCCCTTCCGCGCAGCCCCGATTGGATTACTACACTTTGAACACTAGGTATCGCTCATCCACCATAGAACAGGAAGAACATCCTCATGCCCAGGGCGAGGGACGCGAACCATGCAACGAGGAATATCACGCCGGTGAGCCGGTGGATCTTCTTCCCCTTGGCAGGCATGAACATCTTCCAGCCCTTCTTGACCCTGAATCTGAACCCCAGTATGATGGTGATGAGGCCAAACGCAGTCGCCGTCACCGACAATGCGAGGTGCGGGAGCGCGACGGTCCCCTCGTACGGGAAATCGCCCACGACTCCGAGCATGAGCCTCTGGGCCATCAGAGGCTTGGCCACAAGCTCGTCCAACGCATAGGCCGACAGCATCATCCAATGGTGCCATGCGCCCTTGCGTAGAGCGGCCATCAGGAACGATGCGGCCAAGATCGCCCCGAGAGCCAGCTCCATTATGAGCAACCTGGCGGCTTCTTCCGGCACACTGAGCCCAAAGAAATCGATGAAGGCCACGAGAGCCGAATCGTTCTCCGTCTCTATTCTAGTTGTCTCTGCCGCCCGAAACCTCAATCTGGAAGAATTATATGGTGGGACGGGTTTGGCGGCTCCATATCGAGCGAGGGACACGACGTGGGATCGGAGAACTCGGACGCGGCAAAGAGCAAGAAGGTCAAGAGGACAGTGCTCACAGGCATCTCCACGAACGTCCTGGTCCTGGGCGTAGTGAGTCTTCTGACGGACATGAGCAGCGAGATGATCTACCCCATCATGCCGCTGTTCCTGACAGCAATTGGCGCAAGTGGCCTCGTGATAGGGCTCATTGAAGGGGCTTCGGAGACTACCGCGTCGCTGATTAAAGTGTTTTCAGGATGGTATTCAGATAGGTACCGAATGAGGAAGCCGTTCATACTCGGCGGGTATGGGGCAAGCTCGCTGGTGAAGCCTCTTCTCTACTTCGCGACCCAGCCCTGGCACGTCCTTGGACTCAGGATCACCGAGCGCGTGGGCAAGGGTGTTAGGAGCGCTCCAAGAGACGCGTTGATAGCGGATTCCACGGACAGAGGCTACCGCGGACGCGCGTTCGGGTTCCACAAAGCGATGGACTCCTCGGGGGCGGTGTTTGGCCCGCTGCTAGTCATACCTGTCCTTCTGGCCGCGGCTACGGTCACGGCCGACACCTATCGGATGATATTCCTGGTGTCAGCGATACCGGCCCTGGTTGCGGTATTCATCATACTGATGTTCGTGCGAGAGAAAGAATCCGAGGGTGGGAGCAAGCTCGGATTGTTCTTCAGCGAGGTCAGGCATCTCGGGAGACCATTCTACCTAATACTGATCGTCGTCATGACATTCTACATCGGGGAAATCAGCTATGCGTTCTTCATCCTGAGAGCGAGCGATGCCGGAACATCCATTGCTGGCCTCGATGTAGACATATCGGTGATACTGCTCTATGTGCTCTACAACGTCGTCTTTGTTGTGTTCGCGATTCTATCAGGTGACCTTTCGGACAGGTGGGGTAGGAAGCCTATCATCGCCGTGTCTTTCATAGTATTCGCGCTCGCGGGTCTGACGATGGCAATTGCGGATCTGCTTCCGCTGCTGATTCTCGGGTTCGTCCTGTTCGGAGTCTACAAGGGATCCTCCGAAGGCGTCCTCAAGGCATACGTCACAGACGTGGCCCCGAAGCGCCTCAGAGGGACTGCCCTAGGGGCTTTCCATACCTCTGTCGGCCTTGTCATGCTGCCAGGCGGATTGGTCGCTGGTCTATTGTGGGATTCATCCCTTGGACCTGCAGGGACTTTCACCTACGGTGCTATGATGGCTGTAGTGGCGCTCGTCCTGCTCATAGTCATCGCCCCCGGAAAAGACGTCCAGGTCAACTAGGCCTGACCGCTGCCACCGCTTTCTTGAACAAGTTCACGGTGACATCCCTGTAGATCCACCAGATGACCAGCAGCCAATATGAGAGGTACCCTAGCACCTCGGTCAGGGATGGGTTGCCGTTGTACCCGAACAGCGCCGTGAGTAGTCTTCCAAGATCGCTGTGGTCATCGACGACCCAATTGACATCCCAAACATGCTCCACAATCGGCGGTATGACGCCGACTTCCTCGAACTCGTGGATGCCGTGTGCCACGAGGCCTGCGGCGAAGACTATCAGCAGTATTCCTGTCACGTTGAAGAAGGTCCTCAGGTTCAGCTTCACGGAGTACTTCATCATCGCGATGCCGAACAGGAGAGCCAGTGCAAGGCCGAGTCCACCTCCGACAAGTATCTGGAAACCCGTGGACGAGAATGACGCCGATCCTAGGAACAGGACAGTCTCGACTCCCTCCCTGAAAACGCTGACGAACGCTAGTACCGCGAGCCCGTAGGACTGTCCTTTCGTAAGCGCGCCCTCGACCTTCTCTCTCAGACCGGCTGAGTACTCCTTGCTGTTCTTGTGCATCCACAATATCATCGATGTCAGCATGGCAGCCGCGATGAACATCGTGGTCCCCTCGAAGAGCTGCTCCGTGGTTCCCTCGAATTCCAAGGCCAAGATGACAAAGACACCTGCGACAGCCACGCTAGCTAGGATCCCAAGTCCAACACCATAGTAGACAGGCTTCTGCAGGTAAGGAGCCCCGACCTTCCTGAGATACCCTAGAATGATGCCCACTATCAGGGCCGCCTCTATGCCTTCCCTAAGCGCTATCACGAAGCTTGCGATCAATTCTCTGTATCTCCGCGATAGGATAGATTTTAGGTATACCTAAACCTTACACCTAACAAACTGCAAATGCGAGTTCTAAGGAAGAGCGGACGGTCCGACGATCTTTTCAGATCCTTCTTCTGACAACCATCAGTCCGAGAACCAAGGCCAGAATGCCCAGGAACACGAACGGCACACTCGAGAACTCGGGGATGACATTCTCAACTGACACCGAGCCAGTCATGCCTGTGTGTAATTCACAGCGATAGGTGAATGTGCCAACGGCGTTGAACACATGCGAGTACGTGCCGCCATTGCCGATGTTTCCAGAGTCCAGCTCACCCGTCAAATCAGTAGATGTCACGGTGTGAGTTGTTCCATCATTGTTCGTCCAAATGACGGTATCTCCAACCTCAATTAGGAGGTTTTGCGGAACGAAGGCAAATCCGCTGATGTTGACATTCGATGTTGCGGCACCACGCGCGCCCAGCATGACGGGCAAAGCGACTGCTCCAACAACCAAGGACAGGAGCCCAACTACACCCAATATCACCGCAACGTTCTCGTTCGTTCGCTTCTTCAGAGTCCGATAGATGATTGCCCCCTCCTGTCGCTCTTGAGTGCTAATCCATGCCACGGCTCGCTATGCTAATAATCATGACGCCTGATTTTCTCAGAAACCTGTAGAGATACCTTCATGCAATGGCTGATGATACCCCGTCAGCGCAGGAGGAGAACGGCCATGAAGGCGACTAAGAACCTCGCATATGGAATGATGGCGCTGGCAGCGATCATGTGGGCCACCTCCGGCACCTTCACGCAGATGGCATACGACGAGGAAGCGACTGCAATGCAGATTACGCTCTTCTCATTCGCGTTCTCTGGCCTAATCCTATTGCCGATTATAGCGATCCTCGACAGGAAATCGCTGAGGATCAAGAGAGAGGACTTCTTCCCAATGTTGGTCTTCAGCATGATCACTGGCACCTTCTTCGGGTTCGCCTGGTACACATGTGTGAAGCTTACCGGAGTCGCCACCGCTGTGATACTGCTCTATGCCTACCCGAGCATCGTGACCATCGCCTCGGTCTTCCTGCTGAAAGAGAAGATGACCAGGAACAAGGCTCTAGCGCTCCCCCTGACCTTCGTCGGGTGCGTGCTGGTCGCGGGCGCCCAAGATTTCGAGGAAGGGCTTACTTTCGACACAGTCGGAATCGCGCTCGGCCTGTACACAGCAGTTGCAGGGGCTATCTACTACATCTGGGGCAAGAAATTCCTCGACAAGTACTCCGCCAACACCGTCATACTCTACATGACGATCCTCTCCATTCCTGGCCTCATAATCATGGCGAATCCGCTGGAACTTGCAGAGACCTCTCTCTCGCCGGACGCATGGACCCTGATATTCGCCATCGGGCTGTTCCCCGGAACGATAGGGTTCGTGGTCTCCATGTTCGCGCTGCGCCACATCGAGGCGAGCAGGGCTAGTATCGTGGCCAGTATCGAGCCAGTCGCCGCTGTGGCTATCGCGTTCCTGGTAGTCTCCGAGACCATCAACGCACTCCAGGGCCTCGGCGTTGCCCTCGTATTCGTTGGTGTCATATTGCTGAGGATCGCCAAGGAGTCACAGGAACCGACCCCGATCCTAGACAGGTAGCCAGACCCCTTTTTACCTTTATCGAAAGGCATTAAGCTATCACTAGGGCATTGTAACTGGCACCGGAGCTCAACTGTGATTGTGACCAAGAACACGGCCTACGCGCTCATGGTGGTCGCCGTCGCGATGTGGGCCACCTCGGGGCCTTTTGCAGAGTTGGCCTACCGGGAAGATGCGACTGTCATACAGGTGGCGACCCTCGCGTTTCTCATAGGCACTCTGATACTGCTGATGCTCGTGGCCGTCTTTGACCGCAAGTCGCTCAGGATCAAGAAGAAGGACATCCTGCCATTCATCGGTTTCAGCCTCATCGCCGGGGTGCTGCTCAACCTGGCATGGTTCGGCGCTATCGACGAGACTAGCGTCGCGATCACGGTGGTCTTGAACTACTCATACCCGAGCATGGTGACGGTCGCATCTGTGTTCCTGTTCAAAGAGAGATTCACAGCGCAGAAGGCGTTGGCGCTGCCCCTGACCTTCGCCGGGTGTGTCCTGGTTGCTGGTGGAGGGCATATCAATGAAGGCCTGTCGTTCAACTGGTTTGGCATCGGCCTGGGCCTTGCCTCTGCAATTGCCACTGCAGTCTACTACCTCTGGGGAAAGAAGTTCGAAGAGACCTATTCTCCGAACACTATCGTGCTCTACCTCTTCGCCATCTCGACTGTGTTCCTGGTCCTGGTCGCAAACCCGATCGAGCTCGCAAAGACCTCACTGTCCGGCTCGGCGTGGTTCTGGATCCTGAATGTGGCGTTCTGGTCTGGCGTCGTTGGGTTCGTGCCTTCCATGGTCGCCCTGAAACATCTCGAGGCCAGCAAGGCGAGCATAGTCGCGAGCGTCGAGCCGGTCTTTGCCGTGGCCCTCGCGTTCGTGCTGCTTGCAGAGGGCATTAGCCTCGTGCAGGTGGCGGGAGTTGGGATGGTGGTCCTCGGGGTCGTCCTGCTCCGGGCGAGGATTAGTTCGGCCGCGGTTGCCGCCCCCATCTAGAAGACGCTAGATAGCTGTAACCCCCACTCTCAGCCCGCCTCGGCTTCCGCATACACTGTCCTATCCATGCCTGCAACGGTTGGAGGAAATCCGCATCGTTCCCTGAGTCACGGATTGAGAGTCATCTCGAGCAATCATGGCACAATCATTAATTGCGTTAACTACGTTATGACATGAGAGATCAGCGGAGGGTTTTATCTGGCAAGTTCGAGAGATATCTTGGCGACTGCTATCGAAATGGAGCACTTCGGAAGCGAGTACTACTCTATGTTCAAGGATTTGGTAGCTAACGAGAAGGCGAAGCTCCTGCTGAGGAGCTTGGCCGCGGACGAGAAGGATCACGCTCACATCCTCGAGATAGAGCTCCACAACCTTGGAGAGAAGACCAGTAAGCTGTCGAACGAGAAGCTCAAGAAGGACTTGAGACAGGTCTTTCCTGAGAGGATCCACAAGAACTCGATACACGCAAAGGATGCGATTTCCGCAATCAAGCTAGGTATAAGCACCGAAAAGAGGTCGATCGCGTTCTACACCAAGAGCGCTGCGAAGGCGAGCCCGAAGATGAAGAAGATGTTCGCGAAGCTGGTCAGGATGGAGATAGTTCACCTGGGATTGCTCGAGGAGAACCTGCAGTACCTCGAGGAGGACGGCTCTTGGTACGGGTATCTGCCGATCCTGGATTGATGCTCTGGTTCTGTTGCACATGATGTCCGTCCCTCAGGACGGAAGGCATCTGCTCTTGGCCACCATTACTGCGATAGCGTCGAGGAGAGTACTCTTCATTGTCTGCCTTACGTAGCTGGCAATAGCTGACGGAGCTCTCCCCTTCGGCTCTTCACCACTCGAATTGTTCTAGAATCCAGCGAGAGCAAACACCTAATATCCCGCCAGAGCATCCGAGGGCTGCCATGATTGTCCCCCGAGTGCCGAGCGGCATCCCTGGCCTTGATTTTGTGATCGAAGGAGGTATCCCGACCAACACCACCATCGCGCTGAGAGCGGAGCCCTCGAATCACGTCGAGTACTTCCTGCAACAGTTCATCGCTGAAGGGCTCAAGTTAGGCGCCCCCGCGGTCTACTGCTGCCTCGCGAGACCGCCTGCCACTCTAATAAGGAGCATGGGACTGCAAGGCGTCGACGTTCTAGAGTACCTGGCCAATGACCAGCTGGTAATCCTAGACTGCTACTCGATGGACTCGAAAACTGCGATTATGGGAGTCGATCCAAAGGTTCAGAAGAAGATCATCACGGTCACGAAAGTCGATGACGAGCGACTGCTGCAGAACGGGCTTGCAACAGCCGTCGAGAGGATCAGCAACCTGCGGGGGATGAGGGCGGTCTGCGAAAGCGTTCCGAGCACACTCACAGGCAAATCTGCGGTCGATATGATGCGCTGGGGCAGGAGGGCGTTCGGGGACCTGAGGGTGTTCGACACTGTCACTGTCCACACCTTCCCGAAAGGGGTCAGGGAGGAGCTGTTCAACCTGATGGCTCAGGACTTCGACTCGATCATGGAGATCGGCAACGAGACGACCTCCGACAAGACGCGGTTCTCACTGCATGTGCAGAAGATGAGGATGACCGAGCTCCCGCAGAAGGTCCTTGAGCTGAAGATAGATGGTGCGATCCTATCTGTCGTTACTATACAGAAGATCGGATGATCACAGACCGGTTTCGGGGACTTTGAAGATCTCGATTCCGAGTGCGAAGAATATCAGCCAGATAATCGCGGCCCTCGTGATGCCTGCCGCGATGTTCGTGAGCACGAACCCGCGCACTGTCATAAGCGTCCCCTCCTTGTTGAGGATCGAGAAGATGTATAGCGGGACTGTGTCCGGTACGCCAGGTATGGACATGATGACATACATCGCTGGGTAGCCGTACTTGCGGATCAGTCTCTCGCTTCCTCTCATCATCCACCTGATCCATCCCCAACTCATGGCCCCCTTGTTCGGCCCGCGGTCCCTGACAAGAGCGATGAGCTTCCGCCTGAGCTCGCGATAACGATTTGAATTGACCACTCGTAAAAGGAAAGGGCTGCGCCGAACGACAACATCGGCCGCTGACTTCAGCCGCCTCATCCACGTCGCTTCTCTCATCTTGTGAGCGATGTGGTCTATCTCGAATCCGATGTAGTACACGGCAAACGCACCGGAGCCCTTACCCAGCCCCATCACCAAGGCCTTCAACGGGTACGGCACCATCGGGTCGATCACTAGGATTATCTCGACGGGGATAGGAAGGATGATGGCCGCCGCCAGGCAAAATATGAAGAAGATCAGCAGGTATGTGAGAGGGTCGGCCTGGTAAGCCGAGAGCAAATCGATGAGCGAATCCCATAAGCCGGCCATCAGCTACTGAATACAGGATTTGCTTACTTCTAAGTTCCGAGGGAGCGCCATGACGCGCGCCCGCGCGGGAGAGCGGAAAATCGGTCGAGCCAGATAATTAAAGAGCGATACGAATAAATACCAAAGGCTTATATTCCCGCAACAGTATCACCTTTACTCGGGATGTACGATGGCTAAGCCTGAAGGGAAGGAAGAAGACTGGTTCTCTCAGCTCGACGAGGAGCTCGAGAAGAAGACCACGCAGATCACTGACAACTTCGTCGAGCAGAACACTCAGAAGGAGAACATCAACAAAGCGCTCCTAGAGGACTTCTTCCGAATCTGGCTGAGGTTCAACAAAATCAACGTGCACTTCACGATGCTGCCCGAGTCGTCAGGATTTGCGCTCTTTGCCGTCTATCCTGAGCAGTGGGCGTTCAAGACGGACTTCGACTTCGCGGGGGTGGACAACGTCTCCCTCACGGACAGGACCCAGACGAGGGTCGGGGACTCGATAAAGGTCTGGTACTACAACGTCGACAGCCAGACGCACTTCAGGGTCGTCTTCGAGTTCTGCGAGGGCGAGCACTACTACAAGTACGCGGGCTGGAAGAGGATATTCAGCCAATACATTTTGCTGGATGTGCCCGTGATGAAGTTCGACGAGAAAAAGTATCACGAGGCGCTCGCCGACGTCATCAAGAACTGGTACGAGAGCCACCTGAGACGGGACCGAGAGATCCTTCTGAAGCACATCCGGGAGAAGTACGAGAAGGGAGAAACCTTCACGCAGTGAGCTCCCCCTTGCATCTCGCCCTTCACGGCTGCTGGCATATGATGATTCTCAGACTACATGCAGTGCCAGGAAGCCAACAAGTATCCCATCCAATTCCTTCACGACCCGAATTGTTACGGATCCAAGATCGAGAAACAAAGACAATGGCGTGAGCATCGTCACGCCATTGTTTGGGACTCTACTTTGAGGTGTAGTATGCCATCAGACAGTCGTACCACGCGGTCTCCGCGACGAGGTCCAGCCCGATGTCATGGTACACGAACTGCCGGGCCCAGTAGTAGCCCATCGAGTTGTACTGCGCCAACGAGGGCGGGAACCAGAAGCTCAGGCCCTGCGCCGTCTCGTGGTACTTCTTGCTGTGCGCCTCGGCGATTACAGCCTCGTTGTAAGCCATCTCGAACGCATCTATCGCTGAGATCAGCTCAGGGTGGCCGGATATCTCCCTCAGTCCCCGGACGAATGTCAACACATCTGGGTTCCATTCCCAGCCGGCCATGTTCGTCCAAGTCCCAATGAGCGAATATCCTCTGGCCTCCTCGACCTCCTTCATGTGCTCAGGGATGATCGGCTCAAGCACAGCGGCGAGCTGACCGAATGCGTCTCCCAAAGCGTCTAGCTTGGAAGTGTCGACTGCAGAAGCGGTCGCGAAGTCCTGGCTATACGTCATGATGTGCTCGTAGTCCCACTTGGAGCTGTAGTACAACACATACTCGTTGACGATGTTCGTAGCGAGCTCGGCCGGCGACAATCCCGGGTCTTTGACCAGATCAGAGATGAACATCCTGTATGGGAGCCCGTCGAAAGGCACCATCGTCTGCGACCCAACGATGTACGGCACGGCGTCCTTCAGCTCGTAGATGACCTCAAGAAGCATCATGTTGCATGCGTCGAACGCCAGCAGGTCAACGCCTTTCTTCGTGTCGGCCTTGACTGACTTCAAAGCTGTCGCGATACCGTCAATCGGCATGAGTACATCGCCATTGGTCTCATCCTGGCATATGCCCCTCCATCCGTACCCGTGGTCTTGCAGCACAAGCATGGTCTTGTCAGCAGGGAATTTGGCCATCGCATACTCCACGAACATCTCCAGGACCGCTGGATCCGAGGTGTTTAGCTCATCCCACTCATCGACCATGTGCCGCTGTCCGTCAACGAAATCCCAGATCCAGATCCCGTCTTCAGATAGAATGTCCACGAGCGCAACGACGTTCACATCAGAATTGCTGGGCAGCGACTCCTCCCAGGTGCTCATGGCGAACTCCGTGCAGAACTCGAGACTGTTGTCCGCGTCCCAGTACATGAGGACCGTCCAATCCTTCTGGGCATTGCGGTGACTGTTTCCTCCGCCCAAGGCGCTGACAGGCAGCGCAACAAGGGCGGCGACAAAGACACAGACTAGTAGGCTAGCTCTGTTGAACCTCAAACTCAACCTCCCCCAACGACTCCAGACCCCGTATCCAAGCGAGCTAACATAATGGTTTCCCGAGCATCTGTCGGTCGCAACTGAATTATCAGAGCGAGTGCATCCCAGAGCACACGGGGAACTCCATTGAGTCTATCATTCGACCGCGTAGCGGACAGGTACGATCAGACCAGGGGCTATCCAGAGACTATCATGGAAGACATCCTTGGAGCGCTAGAAGGGGCTCTGAGGAAGGACAAGACCATCCTTGACGCTGGTGTGGGGACCGGCAGGTTCGCAAAGCCGTTTCAGGACCTGGGGTTCGACGTCGTCGGGATAGACCTCTCCCCGAGGATGCTCCGGAAGGCCGCGGAGAAAGGCACGACGGGGCTGCTCAGGGGAGACATCACTCGGCTTCCGTTCCAAGACCGCGTCTTCTGGGCCACGCTGAGCATCCACGTGCTTCATCTTGTACCGTCATGGCGCATGGCGCTTACCGAGATCTGCAGGGTCACCACAGACAAGTACATCTCGGTCGCATTCAGGAAAGATGATTCTCCCGCGGAGGAGATAAGAGAGTTCTACGACAAGATGTGCACGGAGCTGGGCTGCAGGATCAGACACCCGGGGCTCAGGGAACGCGAGCTCCCCGACTTCCTCGCCCCCGATGTTGACAAGCTGATCGTCACCCACGAACATCCGATCAGGGTCGAAGACATGATCAACGATTTCGAGCAGAGGACCTACTCGAGCCAATGGCTCGTGCCAGAGGAGATCCACGAACAGGCGATTGCCGCCCTCAGAGAGGCCTTCGGGAACGACGATTCCGTGATAGGGCGGGAGCGCATCTCTCTCCTGGAATGGGATGTCTATCGGCTCTGGAAGTTCTCGACTGGCCCCGAGCTGAAAAGCTACTAGCAGCCCACTTTCGGCTGCCCGCAGCGCATCCCTTTATATCCGGCCCTCGAGTTGACCAAATAGCAGCACAGACAAAAACGCGGCTGCTAGACAGAAGGGGGAGCTTATGGAACCAGATCAGCTAGCGCCCCACGTGGAAGAGATTGCACGGGCGCTCGGGGACAAGTTGTCAGTGGATGAGATAGCGAACGAACTCACGAAGTACGTCGAGGTCTACCGCCTCAGCCTGCCGATGGCCAAGAGGACCATCGTCAAGAAGTACGGCGGGGACGCATCGTCGTTCCAGGCGGGTTTTCAGAGGAAGCTCGCGGAGCTGAGGCCGAACGAGCCCGTAGTGGATTTCGTGGCCAAGGTGCTTTCCGCGAACGACAAGGAGATAACCGCGAAAGGGGAGAAGAAGCGGATCATCTTCGGATTCATAGGTGACGACTCCACGACCCTGCCGTACACCGTATGGGACACCGAGGGGGTCGAGCTCAGCAAGGGCGAGGTGATCTCCGTCCGTGGGGCGTACACGCGCGAGTACCAGGGAAGGGTCCAGGTCAACTTCGGGAACAGGGTCTCCATCAAGAAGGAGGACCCGAGCACGATCGGAGACATCCAGATTGCCCAGGGTCCACCGAGGGTCGCCGACATCGGTCAGCTCAAGGAGGCCATGGGGTATGTCGAGGTCAAGGGGCGCATCCTCGCCATCGAGCCGCGCGAGGTGACCGTCCAGGGAGAGGCGAAGAAGATCTTTTCCGGGGTCGTCGCCGACCAGACCGGCAAGATCCAGTTCACATCATGGTCTGACTTCAAGCTGAAACAGGGGGAGGTCGTCAGGATATCCAGGGCCACGGTCAAGGGCTGGAAGGGCATCCCGCAGCTGAGCTTCGACGACCGCGCAGAGGTCACCAAGGTCAAGGAGAAGTTCCCGAGCGTTGAGGAGCTCCAGAAGACGGGGCTCAAGATGATCTCGGAGGTCGCCTCCAGAGGGGGAGCCTCGGATGTCTCGCTGAAGGGCGTGCTCCTCGAGGTCAGGGAGGGCTCCGGTCTGATCATGCGCTGCCCCGAGTGCAACAGGGCGCTCCAGAAGGGCATGTGCAAGCTCCATGGGCGCGTCGACGGCACCCCGGACCTCAGGATCAAGGCGATCCTGGATGACGGGAGCGGCGCGGTGAGCGTCGTCATGAACCGCTCGCTGACCGAGAAGCTGCTCGATACCACGCTCGACGAGTCGATGCAGAAGGCGAAGGAGAAGATGAACTTCGACATCGTCAGGGACATGATGGATGAGCGGCTCACGCTCAAGATAGTGACCGTCTCGGGATCCGTCACCGCGGACCAGTACGGCCTCAGCATGATCGCGAAGGAGGCGGACCTGGCGACCCAGGACGCGCGCGAAGAGGCCGAGAAACTGCTGGTCGAGCTGGAGGGGTCCGAATGAATACGCGCGAGGTCGCATGGCGCGTCTTCGCGGAGGAGTACAACTCCTCAGTGCTCGAGCACAGCGGAGAAGGCGAAAAGCCGGTGTCGTACATCGTCACGCCCCTGGGGGCCAAGGTCAACAGGCTGTTCGTCGTGGGCGTTGTGACGGACATCGAGGACGTCGGGGAACGGGGAAAGCAGCGGTTCAGAGCACGCATAACCGATCCCACGGGAACGTACTACGTCTCGGCTGGAGAGTACCAGCCCGCCGCCGCCATGGCGCTCTCGAAGATGTCTCCGCCCGCGTTTGCGGCGGTCGTCGGGAAGAGCAGGGCCTACAGTCCCGAGGAGGGCGTGAAGTACCTGAGCATCCGGCCGGAGCAGATCCGCGAAGTGGATGCTAAGGCCAGAGATTACTGGGTGGTGGAGGCTGCGAGGAGCACCTTGCTGAGAATCAACGCCGTCGAAGACGGCCTGAAGATGGCGCAGCCGAGCATGGGCGAGCTCGTCAAGCTCGGACATCCGGAGAACCTGGCGGATGGAGTCGTGCGGGCCATCGAGTACTACAAGGACATCGACCTCGGACGGTTCCGTAACTCCGTCAGGGACGCCCTCAGGTCCATCCTGCCGGAAGGAGCTCAGAAGGCGAGACCTGTTCGAGCAGTCCCTCCGAAGGCGTCCAAAGGGCCGCCCAAGGCGGAGACCGAAGCGGCCGACGAGGAACTCCACGAGGTCGAGGTCGGCACAGACGAGGAGGACTCCGTGCTCAAGATAATCGAATCCTTGGACAAGACCGGCAAGGGCGCCAAGTGGGACGCCGTCGTGGACGCTGCCAAGGCCAAGAAGATCGACAAGGTCCGGCTCGAGGAGATCGTCAGCAGCCTCTTGGACAAGGGAGAGATCTACGAGCCCGAGCTGGGCATGATGAAGAAGATCTAATCCCTCATCTATCGTGGAATCAGCTTTCGAAGGAGTCCTTGGAGATCGCGACCAGTATTAGACCGATCAGCCCGAGTATCGACGGGATGACGAACAGACCACCTATGATCGCAATGCCGAAGTGCCGCTTCTGAATCGCGAAGATGCCGCCCAACAGAGACATGACTCCGAGCAACAGCAGGAGGACGCCGCACGCGACGACAACTCCGCTCGCGCCCAGGCTGAGGCCGAAGACCACCGATCCGCTCGCTGCCATCAGCCCGCCGACCAAGAAATAGCCGAGGCTGGCGATGATGATGAGCACTCCACCGGCCACAGGCATCCCGGAGTCCTTCTTCTGAGGCACCGGGGCCATCATCTGCATGCGGTAGTCGTGGCCGCAGAATGGGCACACATTCGCATCAAACGCGATTTGCCTCCCGCACGAAACGCAATTCCTTGTTCCCTGTCCACCTGAAGCTTGCATTACTATGAACCCCCTGTGTGGGGACCCGCCACCGAGCCTCTCGGGTCTCCCCACGGTGTATCCGAGTATGAGCTAGAATAACATTGCCTCTGGCAGCCCCAAAAATGTGAAAAGGATAAAGTGTTTTGGTCGCGGCTACGCGGCCGCGTCCGTCGTGTGTGCTTGCTCAGCTGAAATCCTTCTTTGACACGGCAACCAAGATCAGACCGATCAAGGAGAATATGGTTGCGAGCATGTACGGTCCGAGAAGGAACAGGCCGAGGACTCCGCCGAGTATTGCGAGGCCCCAGTGCTTGCGCTGCACGCCGAAGAACCCGCCAACTACGACAATCAGAGCGAGGACGATCACTATGATGCCGCAGACGGTCAATATGTCCGATAGCGTGTCGCCGATTCCAGCAACGTCCACTCCCCAGTCTGTGAGAGTGTCGACGTTGTCGGCTGCTATCAGGAAGATACCTCCCAAGGCGAGCCCCATTATGCCCGCGATGAGTATCAGAATCCCTCCGATGAGGGACAATACGCTCTTCTCGGCGGGCGCTGCAGGCGCCGCCTGCATCCTGTAGTCATGCCCACAATACTGGCACACATTCGCGTCCATTGCGATCTCGCGACCAC
>MGWC01000061.1 GCA_001800815.1 Euryarchaeota archaeon RBG_19FT_COMBO_56_21 | reverse complement strand
CGTGAACGTGAGTATGCCGTTCGCCGCGACAATGACATCACCTGCGTGATAGTATGTCATGTCTTGGATTTCGAGCGAAGGCGGCACGACTAGCCATCTCGATGGGTCTGGGCTTGTCGCAGATACGCCTTCTATAGATACAGTGAATTCGAAGTTCTGGTCACTTGAACTCATGGCAGGATAGGGTGTGAACGAGAATGACTGAGTTGACTGGGCCGTCCCATAGCTTCCGGTCAGCTCATACACCCCGACGAACAACGAGTTCGGAGCCTGACCACCGGCAACAATGTCACTTAGGTAGGGGATGCTTGCCATTCCAAAGTCATCGGTGGTGGCGAATGTCGATTCATCCTGTCCCATGTAGTCCAAAACCTGAACCGGAGGATACGGACCGATACCGTCAAAGCCGAAGTAGAACGCCGGCTGGCCTCCGTAGGAGGATGATCCTGTGAATACGGCAGAGACTTTGCTGTTAGATATCGGAACTCCATACTCATCTCCAACTGTCAAGTTCAGCCACCTGTAAACATAGACTTCGGGTCCAATTGAGATAACCAGGGCCATGCTGTCGAATTGAACATGGCTAGCCCCATTGTTTACAAACCTGATGTCCAGTGCTCCAAGTAGGGTGGTTGTCGTAGCTCCGCCAGCGAAGAGATCGCAACTCGCATCAACAAACGATGTATCGGCATTCGAGGGAACTATGCCAGTACTCTGGTAGATTCCTCCCTCGTTAATGCTAAAAAGCACTGGATTGTTGCCACCGTACCCTGGATCAACCTTGTATCTAACCAACAGACTCGCGCCATCTACGGGTATGCCAGGAGCGCCCGCACCGAAAGTGTTTATACCCATTATCTCGGCGGGAGCCACATGATACGTCATTCCTTCTCCGCTGACCCATAGTGAGCTAACGGATTGGCCCACAGTGGTATCACCTGGGGGAACCTCTGCCGCAGTTGGGAGACCGATATAAGTGTCGCCGTTGGATATCACGGCAGGAGCACGATCCGCATTCGCACCATAGTAATCCTCGAAGTAACATCCATAAAGGTGCGCGGTGGATGTGTCCGAAAGTTCGAGTGCGTTATGAGTGTATGTCTGCGGCGTTGTAAGGGCTGGCCCGAAGTCCACCCCGATGTAGCTATTTACCGCCAGCAGGGTAGATGTGCCCGTGAGTTCGATGTTGCTCGCGGCCACGGCGTTGAGCGGATACTCCGGAATGTCCTCTATCGCAGAGTCGTACAGCATCAGCGTCGAGGAGGAGATCGTCATGTTCGGGCCGTCATCTGCAGTATCCATCGATATCGCTCCCCCCGACCCGATCAGGAAGTCGGTGATGAGCCAGTCGGGTAGGGCGTGGATCCATGTGTCGGTCAGGCTAACCGATGCGCCATTCTGGAAGGTGAGAGTTCCCGGGAACATGAGTTCTGAGAAGTTCGTGGCAATGAGCGAACCGCCACTGACAACCATGTCCAGGAACGGCCACGGGTCAATCTGATCCACGTAGGTAGTTATCATACCGTGGTCAAGGGTAATCGTGCCGCCCGCTTGGACCGTCACACTGTGCATCAATGCAGGGTCATTGTTGCTGATAATCCCAATCGATGCATCCCTGATTATGAGGTGACCGCCGTTCTGCACGATGACATCGCCATCGACAGGCTGCTCGATGTCCTCAATAATGTACGTTCCTGTAACGATCAGGTCTCCCGCGGCGGCCTTTGTCGGGGTCGGGCCGCTGAAGAACATGAAGCCCGCGAATGCGGACAACACGACACAAATCACGACCAAAGCGCTCAGAGTTCTAGTGGCAAGTAGCATGTCAGCTTTGCCTATCATAAGTTCACCTGCCCAGATACTGGGTACTGCGGAAGAAGTAAGCAGTTCAGCCATATAAAAAGCTATTCACCAGATTTTCGTAGAAAAGAAATGTTTTTTCGAGCATCTGGCTACGCTGTCTTCTTCTTCACTATTTTCTTCACAAAAATCTGCGGTCTCTTCAGGGTCCCCGCCTTGTCGGGATTCTCGGCAGTCGCCGCGGCCTCGAGCTTCGCCGATGCCTCCTTGATGTTGACTCCGCAGGCGTAGCACATGACCGCCTCCCTGCTAACCATGGTCTTGCAGTTCGGGCAGGGTATCTCCTCTTCCGATCCGCCGGCTTCCTCGGTTGCCGATTGCTCAGTCGTCACGTCATCCCGGATCTTCTGTCCGCAAGCATAGCACATCACTGCATCCTTGCTAATGACGGTCCGGCAGTTCGGGCAGGCCATCTCGTCCTCACCGACCGGAGGGGCGGGCTCTCCTCTGGTCTCGACGACCGCTGGGGCTGCGCCCCTGGAAATTAGGTCCTTCTGTCTGTCGAGGAGCCTGCGGGCATCTTCCGCGACCTTGTCTCTGTCCCTGCGGATCGTCTCCTCCTCGTCCGCGAGCGCGCGCTCGCGCGACACGAGAGCGTCCCTGCGGGCTGTGATCTGTTCGAGCACGCGCTGAATATCCTGCTCCGATTTCCCGAGGAGCTCCTCCCTGTCGAGGAGTCTCTTCTTGCGCTCCGCAACCTCGCCCTGCTGCTTCCCCAGCTCTTCGAGCTTGTCACTTGCATCTTTCTCCCTAGCCTCGGCAGCGTTCACCGCGGACTTCGCAATTGCCTCCGCCTTGACGACCTCCGCGCTCTTCGCCTCGACCTGGTTCGCCCGGTCCTGAATCGCGGACTCGCGCTTCTTCATCTCCTCTGTTCTCTGGTCGAGCACGATCTCCTTCTGCCGGAACGTGTCCTCCTTCTCGCGGAGGCGCTGCTCGAGAGAGTCGAGATCCGATTTCTGCTTCAACAGGGCGTCGCGCTCCGCCTTCAGCTCCAGCTCCTTCTTCCTGGCCTGGTCCTGCTGTTCCTTCAGCCTGCTGACGGCGGTCGTGAGAATCTGGTCGATCGATTGATCATCTGCCATGTCTAATCACTTGAGGGGTGCTTTTACGGACGCGGATTTTTTGGAACACTTCCAACAGCTTAAAGATTGTTCTCTATCTTCTGATTGCTGATAGCGAGCAGTATCCTCTCACTAGACGCTCATGATCGGGCCCAGCACCTGTATGCCGTTCTTGCCGACCTCTAAGGCATGCCTCTCCATGCTATGCTCGGCCGCTCTCATCTTCTCGACCTGCAGGAAGCGCATCAGCTTGCCGCGCTGCCTGTCAAGCCCGAGGAGCAGTATGCCGTCGGCGAGGAAGCCCTCGTTGCCGAGGAGCTGCGACTCGCCGGACAACGAGCGCTCCATTATGATGAAGCAGGTGAGGTTGTTGTCCCTGAGCATCTTGAAGAAGTAGAACATCTTCTTGCGCATGTCCGAGACGTTCTCCATTAGTGAATAGAGAGCTCCCAGCGAGTCCAGGACGAACACGGAGAACCTGTCCCCGTGCGTCTTCTTGAACCTCTGTATCATCTTCTCGATGAATAACACGTAGTCCGTCTGTGCCTCCTGCCCGATGACCTCGTCGATCTGGTCGATCTCTCTGAGGTCCGTAAGGTCGGAGATCTGCATCTTCATGGATAGCTTGACGCCGATGCTCTCCATGTTCTTCAGGTGGCTGTCAACGGTCTCCTCGAGCGTGGTGTACAGTCCGAACTCGTTCTTGTCCCTGATGTAATTGGACATCAGGGTGTAGCAGAATGTGGTCTTCATCGAGCCAGGGGGGCCGGTCACGAGAATCACTTTCGGTCTGTCGACATCGTTCTTGAAGACCTTATCAAGGCCGGGTATGGAATCCTTGAACACGAATCGGGCCTCCTAGGGGGACCTAGGGTTTTTCAATGGAATGTTGTCTATTAAACCTTTCCGGGTCGTTATCAGAATTGAAACGACGGCCAGCGAGTTCCTAGACCCTCATTTGTCTTCGTCCTCGGTCTCGTCCTGCTCTTCCTCTGGCTCCTCTGATTCCTTGTCCCCTTCGTCTTCGCCTTTCTCATCGGCGAGGTCTCCGTTCGGGGCTGGACAGCTCGTTATCGTCCTACCCGCCTCAACTGCGCGCTCCTCCTCGGTCGCACCGATCAGACGAGTGACCGCCGTGATGAGGTCGCGTTCCCTAAGCTTCATGAGGCGGACGCCCATGGTCGCCCTGCCGAGCAGGCTGATGCCCTGGACCGGCATCCTGATGACCATGCCGTTGACGCTAGTGATGATCAGCTCGTCGTCGTCCTCGACGAGCTTTGCAGTGATGACGTCCCCGTTCCTCCCGCCCGTCTTGATGGTGATCACGCCCTTCCCGCCCCTGCGGATCTTCCTGTAATCCTCCACAAGGGACCTTTTGCCGTAGCCGTTCTCCGTGACCGTCAGCAGCTGGTCCTTGGGGGACACGATCGCCATGCTGACCACCTCGTCCCCCTTCCCAAGCCTGATTCCGCGCACGCCGTAGGTCGCTCTGCCGGTCGGGCGCACATCCGTCTCCGTGAACCTCGCTGCGAGCCCCTTCTTGGTCGCCAGGATGATCTCGCGCGAGCCGTCCGTTATCGCGGTGTCGACCACGTTGTCGCCCTCGTCGAGCCTAATGGCTATGATGCCGCTCTGCCGAATGTTCGCGTAGGCCGAGAGCTTGGTCTTCTTGATGGTGCCGTTCTGCGTGGCGAACACAAGGTAGCTCTCGTCGGTGAACAGCTTCACCGGGATGGTGTTCACGACCTTCTCGCCCTCCACGAGGTGCTCGAGCAGATTCACGATGGGCTTGCCCTTCGCGTGGCGCCCGCCCGCGGGGATCTTGTAGGCCTTCAGCCAATAGACCCTGCCCTTGTTCGTGATATACATCACGTAGTCGTGCGAGCATGTTACGAACAGGTCAACAACGTAGTCCTCCTCCTTCGTCTCCATGCCCATGAGCCCGATCCCTCCCCTGTGCTGGCTCTCGTACGTGTCCAGCGGGAGACGCTTGATGTAACCAGTATTGCTTATCATGACCACGACGTCCTCGACTGGGATCAGGTCTTCGATGTCCATGTCGACGGCGTTGGCCTCGATGGTGGTCCTTCGGTCGTCCCCAAACTCCTCCTTGACCGCGATAACCTCCTTCTTGATCATCGTGAGTATCTTCTTCTCGTCTTTGAGTATGGATTTCAGTTCGTCGATGAGCTTCTTGGTCGCTTCGGCCTCGTCCCTGACCGACTGCATCTCCATGCCCGTGAGCCTCTGGAGCTGCATCTCCAGGATGGCCTTCGTCTGCTCCTCGGACAGGAGGTACTTCGCCATGAGGGCGTTCTTCGCCTCGTCCCTCGTCTTTGCCTTCCTGATGATCCTGATGACCTCGTCCAGATGGTCCAATGCGATCATCAGGCCCGCGAGGATATGCGCCCGCTTCTCTGCCTGCTTGAGCCTGTACTCAGTGCGCCTCTTGACGACATCGAACCTGTGCTCGATGTGGTACTCCAGCATTTCCTTCAGCGTGAGCACTCTGGGCTGGTTCGCCACGAGTGCGACGTTGATGATCCCGAACGTCGTCTGCAGCTGCGAGTGAGCGAACAGTTGGTTGAGGACCACATCCTCGATGACGTCCCTCTTGAGCTCGATGACGACCCGCAGACCTTCCTTGTCGGACTCGTCGCGCAAATCGGATACTCCCTCTATGCTCTTCGCCTTGACGCGCTCTGCGATCTCCTCAAGCAGGGTGGACTTGTTCACCATGTAAGGGATCTCTGTGATCACCACGGTCGCGCGGCCCGTGTCCTCGTCGTGCTCGATCGTGTAACGCGCGCGCACGCGGATCCGTCCCTTGCCCGTGGCGTAGGCCTCGTAGATTCCCTGGGCGCCGTAGATCACGCCTCCTGTCGGGAAGTCAGGCCCCTTGATGACCTCTATCAGGTCCTTGAGGTCGGTGTCCTTTCCGCCAATCTGTCTGTCTATCATCAGCGCGATGGCGTCGACTACTTCGTTCAGGTTGTGCGGGGGCACATTCGTCGACATGCCGACCGCAATTCCCTGTGAGCCGTTGATCAGAAGGTTCGGAAGCTTCGCTGGGAGGACCAAGGGCTCCTTCATGGAACCGTCGAAGTTCGGCCCGAAGTCCACCGTGTCCTCGTCGACGTCCTGGAGCATCTCGGAGGCGATCTTGGACAGTCTGCATTCTGTGTATCTCATCGCCGCGGGCGAGTCGCCGTCCACGCTCCCGAAGTTGCCCTGGCCGTCTATGAGTGGATAGCGCATCGAGAAGTTCTGGGCCATGCGTACCAAGGTGTCGTATATCGCGACATCGCCATGCGGGTGGAACTTGCCCAGGACCTCTCCGACCACTCTCGCCGACTTCTTCTGGGCTTTGTTGTGCTGCAGGCCCATCTCGTTCATCGCGAACAATATGCGCCTGTGCACTGGTTTCAGACCGTCGCTGACATCGGGGAGCGCCCGGCTCACGATTACGCTCATCGCGTAGTCGATGTACGACTTCTTCATCTCGGTCTCGATGGACCTCTGGACGAGCCTCGCCGCAATCTGCTGATCCTGAGTGACGTCGTCCATTCAGCACCACCTACACGTCGAGGAACTCCACTTCCTTGGCGTGGTCCTCGATGAAGTTCCTGCGCGGTTCGACTGCGTCCCCCATGAGTATGGAGAACAGCTGGTCCGCCTCGACCGCGTCCTCGATAGTGATGCGCTTGAGTATGCGCGAGTGAATGTCCATTGTCGTCGTTCGGAGCTGGTCGGGGTTCATCTCGCCCAAACCCTTGTAGCGCTGAATATCGCATCCTTCCCCGAGCTCCCGGACGAGCTCCGTTAGCTCCCTGTCGCTGAAAACGTACTTCTCGCTCTTGCCTTTCTTGACCTTGTAGAGCGGTGGCTGAGCGATGTAGATGTACCCGCGGTCGATCATGGGCTTCATGTACCGGAAGAAGAAAGTGAGCAGAAGCGTGCGTATGTGCGCGCCGTCGACATCGGCGTCGGTCATGATGCAGACTCTATGATACCTGGCCTTGTCGACGTCCAGCTCGGATTCGATTCCGGTTCCCAGGGCCGTTATCATGGTCCGTATCTCGGCGTTCTTGAGCATCTTGTCCAGCCGCGCCCTCTCGACGTTCAGTATCTTTCCCCTGAGAGGTAGGATCGCCTGGAAGGTCCTGTCCCTCGCCTGCTTCGCACTGCCCCCTGCAGAGTCGCCCTCGACTAGAAACAGCTCGCACTTGGTAGGGTCCTTCTCGGTGCAGTCCGCCAGCTTCCCCGGCAGGTTGCCGATGTCTAGGAGGCCTTTGCGCCTAGTGAGTTCGCGGGCCTTCCTCGCCGCCTCCCTTGCCTGGGCCGCGAGGATCGCCTTTCCGATGCATGCTTGGGCGACCTTCGGGTTCTCTTCCAAGTACTCGAAAAGCTTCTCGCCAACGGCAGACTCAACGATTCCTCGGACATCGCTGTTCCCCAGCTTCGTCTTGGTCTGCCCCTCGAACTGCGGCTCGGGAAGCTTCACGCTCAGGACGGCGGTCAGGCCCTCCCTCACGTCCTCGCCCCCAAGGGCCTCCCCGTTGCCCTTCATGAAATTGTACTTCTTAGCGTAGTCGTTGATCGTCCTAGTGAGCGCGGCTCTGAAGCCGATGAGGTGCGTGCCGCCCTCGGTCGTGTTGATGTTGTTCGCAAATGTGTGAATGTTCTCTGCGTAGCTGTCGGTATACTGCATGGCGATCTCGACCGACAGGCCGTCCTTCTCCACTTTGATGTATATTGGCTTCTCGTGGAGGCTTGTCTTGCTCCTGTTGATGAACTGGACGAACTCGGCGATGCCCCCGTCGAACTTGTACGTGTTCGACTGGTTGCTCCGCTGGTCGGTGATAACAACCTTCAAACCTCTGTTGAGGAAAGCGACCTCTCGCATCCGCCCCGCAAGGGTCTCGTAGTTGAAATCGACGGACTCGAAGATCTGCACATCTGGCTTGAACCGAACTATGGTCCCCGATCCTTGTGCCTCCCCTTCGACCTTGATGGGCGCCACAGGGATCCCGCGCTCGTATCTCTGGAAGTGCATCTTGCCCTGTCTCTTGATGCGCACTTCGAGCCACTCGGAAAGGGCATTCACGACGCTCAGGCCGACCCCGTGCAGGCCTCCGGAGACCTTGTAAGTCTTCCTGTCGAACTTGCCCCCGGAGTGCAGCTTCGTGAGGACCAGCTCAAGGGCGTCCTGTTTGTACTTCTTATGCATCCCGATAGGAATACCTCTGCCATCGTCCTCGACCGTGACGCTGCCATCTTGATTGACCGCTATCGTGATCGTCGTGCAGAATCCTGCCATGGCCTCGTCGATGCTGTTGTCGACCACCTCGTATACGAGGTGGTGGAGACCGTGGAAGTCCGTGCTCCCGATGTACATGCTCGGGCGTTTTCGAACGGCCTCCAAACCCTCTAGGACCTGGATTTTCTCTGCATCATACGCACTATCTTCCATGCGATTTCGACCCCTATCAGGCAGGCTCAAACACCGATTTTCCTAACCTGCATCCCATCCGTTTTTCGGCGCTTTTTTCGATGTGATTTTCATTAAGGAAATGCGCATATATAAAGGCTTTCAGAATACTGTCTGGCTTCGTGTAGCAACCCCCCTGCTTTTCCACTGCAACATATCGACGATTTGATTCCAGGAATTCCATGTGAAATGTCGACAAATGCCGAGCGGAGGTTACCGGCGCATTTCTCCCCTGTCCGTCACATATCAAGTCAAGGGCTGCGAGTGCCGCTCAAGATGTGCATTTCATGCGCTTTCTGAGCGGTCTGGATGTGCTTCCAGATTCCGTGTCAATCAAAGCCTTTATAGTGAATAGGCCGTTAGCAGACTCGAATCAGAATGAAGGGCAAGAACAGGACCCGAGTTCCACCGGAAATGAAGGGGCTATCGAAGGAAGAAGGAATCGAGCCAGACAGATTAGCGAAGCTCCTGAAGGCCGGAAGAGCCGTAATTCCTTCAAACCCGATCCACGTGAAAGGGAAACCTTGCGCCATCGGGGAGGGGCTGAGGGTCAAGATCAACGCAAACGTGGGGACCTCGCGGGATTTCATTGACGTCGCTGAGGAACTCAGGAAAGTCAGAGTCGCTGTGAAGTATGGTGCTGATGCCGTGATGGATCTCAGCACAGGCGGTAACATACGCGCTATTCGAAAGAAGATCATCCGCGCTTGCCAGGTTCCAGTCGGCACTGTCCCTATTTACGAGGCGGTCTGCGGCACATCTAGAAAGGGAGGGTTCGTGGACATGACTGCTGATTCGCTCTTCAAGACGATCGAACAGCACGCTAAGGACGGTGTGGATTTCATGACCGTCCACTGCGGTGTGACAAGCAAGACAGTCGGCTCGCTGAGGCGGCACAAGAGGGTAACGGGGGTCGTCTCCAGAGGGGGAGCCCTGCTGGTCGCGTGGATGCATGAGAACGATCTCGAAAACCCATTGTTCCAGGACTACGACCACTTGCTCGACCTGGCCAAAGAATACGAGTTCGCACTGAGCTTGGGCGACGGACTGAGGCCGGGGTGCGTGGCCGACGCGACTGATGTACCTCAGGTGCATGAGCTGATGGTCTTGGGGAAACTCGTGGACAGAGCCAGGAGGGCCGGAGTACAGGCCATGGTAGAGGGGCCTGGACATGTGCCGCTCAACCAGATAGAGGCGAACGTGAAACTCGAGAAGGCCGTCTGCGGCGGAGCACCCTTCTACGTGCTCGGACCTCTGGTGAGCGATGTCGGCGCGGGATACGACCACATCACGGGTGCCATAGGTGGTGCGCTGGCCGCTTACTTCGGTGCCGACTTCCTCTGCTATGTCACGCCCTCTGAGCACCTCTCTCTGCCGACAGTCGAGGACGTGAGACAAGGGGTCGTTGCCTCCAGGATAGCCGCACACGCAGCCGACCTGGCTAGGGGTAGAGACATTCTCTGGGACAGAGCGATGTCCGAGGCGAGGAAGAGCTTCGACTGGCAGCGGATGTTCGAACTCTCGGTAGACCCGGAGAAGGCAAAGGAGTACCACAACAGGAGGAGCTCTCACAGCCCCGATGTGTGTTCTATGTGCGGGGACCTGTGCGCCATGAAGATGGTGGACAAGCTTCTGAAGTGACGTCTCAGAACGAAAGCCCGATAGGGAGACGCATGACCATCCCAACCAGGATGTAGACAATGCCCGCAGCGATGGCTGCGAGAATCACCGATAGCGCGCCCTCACCTCTGGAAACGTCGTTCGCAACGCTCACAGCGGAGCTGACGACCCAGAGGAGCCAAGCCAACCCTATGAATGCCACCACGAGCAACACTGCCCCTGCCGCGGACGCTTGGTTGACCTGATCCTCCGTCCACTGGTCGATCATGCCGAAATCGAGTCCTTCGAAGCCCGCGTTGAATACCAGTATCAAGATCATGCTGAGCAACACGTATGCTGGATAACTGTACCCGAGAAGTGTTATCGTAGCGCTGCGCTCGCCTCTGCCACCGAACATGCCCTTGGCCACGAGCGCAGAAGTGAGGCCGAATATGAGGAACGCAAGCAATGACACGATCCAGCTGACGAAGCCCTGGAAGGCCAGTGTCAGCGCGTCTCCCGTGTCGTAGCCGAGCAGTTCGCCCATGTCCGCGGTCACGAGCATGCTCACGAATGACGAGAGGATCGAGAACACGAGCACTATCGCCAGCGCCCTATGAAGATCAGTTGACAAGTAGAGATTGGAGAAAGCCGTTCTAGGAGAGTAGGCGACTCTCAGAAGATCCGCGAAGTCAAGCCTCGGGGCGTGCCGCGGCTTTGTGTACAGCCCAGGGTAGTGGCTCGCGTGAACATGGGGATGCACTGGAGAATTGAAGTCGCTCGGAGGTATCTGAGTCACATAGTTAGACGGGAGCTGCTGAATGATTGTAGTACCGCAGCTGGGGCATATCGCCACGCCCCTTCCATCCCCCATTGTCTGCAGATATCCGGAGGAGACAAGACCGCACGAGGGGCACCTCATGCTGCTGACGAACACCACGGATTCCTCAGGCATGCTTGGGACGATTGTGTCCATAGAATATGAGCATTGCCCAATTGGTTCCAGAATGGAGCCACTGGAGGGTATTGAACCCCCGGCCTGCGGTTTACGAAACCGCCGCTCTTTAGCGGCGTCCGGCACATGCGCAGACGCAACCGCTGAGCTACAGTGGCATGCAGGTTGTTGGGAAGATGGTACTGCTAATTAAGACTTCTCACAAGTAATGGGAGCGGCATATTTGCAGCCCAGGCTCTCATCTCCGATGCGCTAGGCTTTTTAAGGCTCGGACAACATCTATGAAAGGGACGGCCCGATGGTCACAGATTTGCGAATACCAGAAGGTATTGTGGTCAGGACGGCAAAGGGAGGCCCCGACTCCCTCAAGGCCATTCTCGCAGACCTGAAGCAATACAGTTTCACGGGATACGTCAAGGTGACCCTTCAGAAAGACATCATGAGTTCCATCGGCTACCTAGTCGTGGAGCAAGGGCTGCCCATCATGGCGGTCTACGAATTCGAGAAATCGAAACCGCGCGAACTTAGAAGGATATACACGGGAGAGAAATCGCTCAGATTCATTCTTGAGGATTCGCAGGACAAAGTGTCGAACATAGAACTCCACAGCCGTGTCCCGAGCGAGGAGTTCGAAAGAAGATTCCCGGACGCGAGAATAGCAGAGGCGCCTGCGAAGGTGGCTAAGATCGAGGCGGAAGAACCGGTCGAGGAGGAGGAAGAGCCGAAGGTCGACGCCGAGAGAGAGATAATCGAGCTGTGGCGCAGAAAGGGCTTCAATGTGGACACGCTCGAGGCGGCGTCGAACGCTGGCCCAGCCATCCTCGCCAAGGAGCTCGCCGCATTCGAGCAGGACGCACAGAAGCTGAAGCAGTTCGAGGTCGTGCTCAACAACTTCCCCGTGATGGGGCACGAGTCGGAGATCGAGGAGATAAGGAAGAAACTGGACGACCGCGCCAGGATCGCCGAGATCGAGTCCGACATCGAGTTCCTCCAGGAGAAGATCAGAAGGAAGATCCAGAAGAGAAAGGCCGACGCGGAGTCCATCAAGCACGAGATGGAGGAGAAGCAGCGCGAGGAGAAGGCTGCTGACGTATACGACCTTATCCTGAAGTATCAGTCAACTCCTGAAAATGAGCCCGAGAAGAAGTGCCCCAGATGCGGGGGCCCGGTCGAAGCCGACGGAAGGTGCCCGAAGTGCAGCGCAGAAAAGGTCCCCACGCCCCAGTACTTGAAGCCGCTCCCTGAGAACATGAGGTTCGACAACTTCATAATCGGGCCGGGCTCGAAATTCCCGGCAGCGGCTGCGGCCGCGGTCGCCGAGGCGCCGAGCAAAACGTACAACCCTCTCTTGATCTTCGGTGGTTCGGGCCTGGGTAAAACCCATCTGCTCTCAGCCATAGGCCATTACGCCAAAGAGAAGCGGCACTCCAAAGTCGCCTACGTCCCTGCGGACAAATTCGTAGAAGCGGTCAGCAATGCCGAGGACGAGCAGCTGAGGTTGAAGATCAGGGAGGATCTGAAGAAGAACGACCTGCTCCTGATCGATGACATGCAGTTCCTGGCAGCAAGCGAGGCGGCCCAGCTGAACATGGCGATCGTGATCGAGAACCTCATCGACTCCAAGAAGCAGGTCGTGTTCGCGAGCGACCGTCTTCCGAGCCAAATCCCTGGATTCAGCGAGAGGCTCAACTCCCGCATAATGATGGGGCTCACGACGGATCTGCAGTCCCCGGACGGAGACACGCGCGTGAAGATACTCAGGGTGAAAGCTCAGGAGAAGAACCTGAAGCTCAGCGAGGAGATCATACAATACATCGCTGAGAGAGTGACTCTCAACGTGCGCGAGCTCGAGAGCACAATCACCAAGATCGTCGCGTTCTCATCCATAATGAAGCTTGACATCGACCTCAACCTGATTTCTGATATACTGAAACCGCTCGCACCAGTCCAGGAGACGAGAAAGGAGATCATGAAGGAGGTCAAGGCGCTCCCGGGCCACTGCTACCTCATAGAGGAGGAGAGGCCCATGTACAGCAACGTCCTCCTGAACAGGAAGATCGAGGAAGGGTATGCCGGCCTCGTGATAACGCGGATGAACCCGAAGCGAATCCGGGACGAGTTCAAGAAGCCGCCTGAGATCCTGTGGCTCACGGACAAAGAGAGCTCTCAGGAGAAGACAGTTCCTCCATCCCTAGAGATGCTCATACACACGATGCAGGAATTCATATCGAATCGAGATAAGGGGATGATCGTCCTGGACGGAGTCCAGTACCTCGTTAGCAGCACCAACTTCGAAGCGGTTCTGAGATTCCTCAGGAGTCTGATCGACGAGATCTCGGAATCCGACTGCATCTTCGCCATATCCCTGAGCCCTGAGACCATGAAGCAGCAAGAAGTGTCAATCCTGGAGCGGGAGATGGAGGTCCTGAACCTCACCTGAGTGATTGCGTCGAGAATCAGGCTGCCTTCTTCATCATTTCTTTGAACTCGCGCATCTCCTTCATTGCTTGCGGATAGTCGCCCGATTTCATCAAGTTCGTCGCGGACTTGAGTATCGTGAGCATCGGGGTGATGTTGATGTTCTTCTCCTTCGCCCCGATGAGATCGTACTTCGCCTTTGACATCTCCTCATTCATCCGACCGGGAATCGCTTTGCTCAAGCTATCAGTGGCCTGCTTGACCAGTGCATCGATCTTATCGAAATCCTTCTGATCGAACGCCTTGGTGGCGTCAACCAGCATTCTCCTTGCATCTTTCGTGTCAACGATAAAAACCTCGCAATTCGCGATGAATTGCTTCAAGCTGGTTATCTTCTTCTTCGATTCGTTGTAACGGCCGGTTATCGGCATGAGCTCTTTCTGAACCTTCTCGACGTAGACATATGCCGCCTCGACATCGCCCGAGGAACGTGCCCTGGCTAGCTCCTGAATGTAAGTCGTGGCGCGGGAGATGTCTCCTCCAAACTCCCTCGCCGCCTTGGTCTCATCGTTCAGCTGGAGGACCAGCTGTCCCAGCTGCGCATCGATCTTACCCATCAGCACTGTCTTGGACTTCTCAACGAGCTCGATTGCCTTGTCCAGCTGGCGCTCTCTTCCCGCAACCGCGGCCTCGTCGATCAAGAGCTTGCTCTCGCCGATATCGACATCCTTCTCCCTAGCGACGGCGAGAAGAGGCTTCATCTCGGCGACCATCCTCGCGAGGTCTTTGCCCTTGTCCCTCGCACCCGGCGCTTCAAAGACAGCGGGCCTCGCCGGCGGCTTCGGTGCAGGTGCGGGAGCGACCTCTCTGATGACCTTGGCTTCTGCTGGTTTCTGAGCCGGGGCGGGCGCTTTCGGGGCCTGAGCGGTTGGTGATGGAGCGGGTTTCCCCGGAGAAGGTGTCGGCTCTGGCTCCTTCTTGCGCTTGAACAATCCCATGAAGCCCCTGCCCTTCTCAGCCGCCTCTTCCTCTACCTCTGCCTTCGGCGGTTCCTTAACCTCTGCCTTGGCTGGAGGAATCCTCACTTCTGCGACCGGTCTCTCTGGAGGTTTCCAAGGCGTCGGAGGCGGGGCAGAAGCGGCTTCCTCTTCTTCCACGAAAACCGCACCGCATCCTGGGCACGTCTTGGCATCGAGCGGCACGAGACTACTGCATGCAGGACATTCGAAGGAATCGGCGCCCTCTTCTGCGAACATCACTCCGCATTTTGGGCACGACTTCGCGGTGATCTCCATCGCGGTGCCACATTGTGGGCATTCAAAGTACTCCTTAGGCGCTTCAGCAATAACAGGAGGAGCCGGTTTCGGCGGTTCAGGAACCCTCTTCGACTCCACAACCTCTGAGATCGTTCGTTCCACCTTCGGCGGTGCTGGCTTCGGCTGCTCAACCCTCTTCGCAGGAGGAGGCGAGGGGGTCACAGGAGCTACCGGGGTCGTCACCATAGGCCTTGGCCTGAGTATCTCTTCGATCTTGCTCTCAAGAGTTGCCTTGGGTTGTGAGGGTGCTGGTTCCGACGTGGTTCTGCTCGGCTCCATCTCGATATCGAAAATCGAGAGATCAGTTCCACAGAAGCTACACTTCTTCGAACCGGGTTGTAGGGGGGAATCGCATATCGGACAGAGCTTGTCCCCGCTGGAGTCTGACAACTAGAGGGGCCTCCTTCTGATTTCAGATGCGGTTTACGATATGCCTGGATATATAGTTAATCGTTTTGATTTCGATTTCCGATAACGGTTGTTTTCCAGCGCATGTTCACGACCACAACTGGCGTCCGGAGAAATCTATTTCCACGCGATTGTTGTTGTGGAGACGGGGGTAGAGATGGACATCAAATCGGTGAAGGTCGAGATCCCAGAGAACGCAAACGTGATTATTGGCCAGACTCACTTCATCAAGACTGCAGAGGACCTCTACGAGGCCATCGTGAGCACTGTTCCGGGAGCCAAGTTCGGGCTGGCATTCTGCGAGGCGTCAGGACCGTGCCTGATACGAGTTGAGGGAAACGACGAACGCCTCAAGAAAGTGGCTGCTGATAACGCCGGGAGGATTGGCGCAGGTCATTCCTTCATCATCGTACTCGAGAACGCCTATCCAATCAACGTGCTCAACAGGATCAAGGACCTGCAGGAAGTCTGTTCTATCTTCTGCGCCACCGCGAACCCCGTTGACGTCATCGTCGCTGAGAACGAACGAGGAAGAGGTATCCTGGGAGTGATTGACGGCGAGGGGCCGAAGGGCGTCGAGACGGCGAAGGACGCTGACGACAGGAAAGCGTTCCTACGGATGATTGGATACAAGAGATGATTTGCGGGAAGTTCTTCTGAATGATGTTTGAGACAGATATCCGTCCGCTAGACCTCACACTGACTCTTGATTGCGGTCAGGCTTTTCGGTGGAAGGAGCTGGAGCAAGGTTTCTGGACAGGCGTTGTCGGAAAACACATGCTGACCTTACGGCAGTCATCCGGATCAGTAGCTATCAACGCATGTACCGACGACCAGAATGTAGTGAGGCTGGTCCGAGGGTATCTACGGGCTGATGACGACATCGCCAGAATCCAACGTGCCTTGGCCAAGGATCAGACCCTGACCAGAGGGATGAAGAGATACCGAGGACTTAGAATCGTCAAGATGGATGAGTGGGAATGTCTTGTCAGCTACACGCTGGCGACCTATGCCAACATACCGCGTATCAAGAAGATGATCGATAGGCTCTGCACGGATTACGGAGAACCCATCCGTGGCGGAGAACACGCATTCCCTACGATCAGAAGACTCGGAGAGGCCTCGGAGAAGGATCTCGAGAAATGCGGTCTCGGGTACCGGGCAAAGTACGTTGCTGGACTGTGCGAGTCGCTCACGCCGAACGAGCTGAAATCCATGACCAGGTTGGAGTATCCGGATCTGAAGGACAGACTCCTGGAACTACATGGTGTCGGCGAGAAGGTCTCGGACTGCGTTTCGCTGTTCGGCTTCGGAAAGCTAGAGGCGTTCCCGATTGACGTTTGGATTGTACGTGCGCTCGGCCGGCTGTATCATGTAAAAGGATCGTACCGAAAGCTCAGCGAATTTGCCTTCGAGAGGTTCGGAGAGTATGCAGGCTACGCTCAAGAGTATCTGTATTTCAACGAGAGGTCCGCAGCTCACGAGAACGCATGCGCATTCTCAGAAGTACGATAGTATCGACATGTCCATCAGTATCAGGATGCCCTCGGCTATAGCGACTAGCCCGACGATCACCATCGTTGGCTTCCAATCAAGGACCATCCTGGCGACCAACAACAAGTCCTCGATGAAGTGGAAGAAGAAATGAGTGATCGTTCCAACCACCAGAAAGATGACCAGGAGCACTATCCACTCCTCAATTCCGAAAACCTCTGAAGGCAAGAAGAAGGACGCTATCGCGGCCACCGCACCGCCCGCGAGCGCCCCCATGATGGCGGCCCAAGGTATCTCCCTCATTGGCTTTAGGAAGAGCGTCAGGGCAAGAATCACAATGATCAAAAGCGTGAGCCAATTGACGGCGTCCTCGGACCACGCGGCGAAGGCTATGACGAACATCGCGGCACCAAGCAGAAACGCGAAGAACGTCCCCACCTCATCCCAGTATGAGTCCTCGCGATGGCCGTACATCGCAATAGCTATAGACAGCAGGCCCCCCACGACAAGCGTCAGAGATGGGACAGGATCGTCCGCTAGAAAAGCGATGTCGACCACGAATTGGCATAGCGCGGGCACGTACATTATTCTTGTCCAATCTCAGTCTGCGCCCATGCCAGGATGAGTCCTCTGGTAGAAATCGATGATCTCCCACTCGGACATCCGTCCCTCCTCGCGCTCAGAGGCGGCGAGGCCGAGCCTCTTCGCATAGTCCGATATGATCTTCTCGCATCCGGGCTCGCCCTGCGGTCCCGATATCTCGAGGGTGCCGCCCTTCAGCCTCCCCTCAAACGATCCGATGAGTTCCGTGCCGCGGAATATTGCGAACCTGCCGGTTTCAGGCAGCAAGTTGCGGAAGGTGGCCCTGAGATACTGGGTGAACATGTCTCCTGGGGACAGGACGAATGTCTCTGAGAACCTTGACTTACCGAGCAGCTCGAGGGCGTTCGCGCTGGCCCAGTGCAAGGTCCCAGATCCTCGCAGGATGTAGCCTTTGACCAGTCTTCCATCATCCTCGAGTTTCCTCAGATAGCGCCTTAGCTCGCGCATCGGTATCTCGTGGCCAAGCAGGAACGCCAGAGACTCTGCGCTCAATATCCCGAAGCTGTCGAACACGCGCCCAATCACCATTGTCCAAGCGGCCTCTCTAGAAGTCCTCTGTCGCTTGGATGAGACATACGCATTAGAGTTGTCGATGTAGACCCTGGAAGAACTGTACAACGCCTTGAGCGCCTCGATCGTGTCGTCATGACCGAGAGGGGACAGATCAAGCAGTCGGTCCCTCTTGACTGGCTCCTGGTCCTTGATGATGCGCATGATGATCTTCTCATCTGCGCTGAGGTCCCTGATCCTCGCCGATCTGTACAAACTGGCTGCCTGGGGAGGACAGAAGCCGACTCGGTCCGGTATGAGATGTCCTCTGAAGACCAATCCGCGCTTCAGGAGCTTCGGGAGTGGCTCGAACTTCTTGACTCGAAGAAGTGCCTCCTGGTTTGACCTCAGACCTCCGTAGGCCTCGAGCGCCTGATTCATGTCCTTGAACTTCGACGCACTGGTCATGTGTTGCATGGAGAATGCGACGTCCAGAATCTGCTGAAGGTCAAAACACTCCGTGACCAGCCTGCCCTTGACCAACATTCCGTTCGATTCGGAGTAGCCGTGCTTGAGAAACTCAGACTTGAGCTCGTCCTTGACTTCGGATATGTCCGTCCCAAGTATGCTCCGTACTCGTATGATCTCCACGCCGAGCGCGTTGTAGAATGACATCATCGAGTCCAGCGAATGGATCAGCTGCGGGAGTGCGTCCGGATCGTCCAGCAAGATCTCGCGGATCTCGACTGAGCCTGCCAGCAGCCACTTCTCGACCATGCCCACGATTCTGCCATGTCTGACAAGGGGGAATATCCATCCCTCGCCGAACCTCGAAGTTATCTCGGTCCATTTGTCGCTCAAGAACGAATCGTAAAGCGAAAGGATCCGCAGCGTCTCGTCGGGAACGTGCTCATGATCGAGCTCTCTGAGCTCATCAGGCAGGATGAACATCTCCGTCCGTTCGAGGCCCACGAATATGCTCTTCGCATCAGTGCCCCGAAGGAGAGTCTCGGCCTCACTCGGATCGACACCCAGATAAGACGCTGCTTGGAGCACCGTCACCGGACCAAAACCCCTCAGATATTTCCTGACGACGCGCTCGTAAGGGTTCTCGATCTCCGGCTCCAATTTGCAGACAGTGTACACGTTCCGAGAACTCCACGACTCGGCCTCGTCGTACTCTCTGAGAATATACCCCTTCCTGTCGAGGGAATCAAAGTGCTCCCTCATCAGATCTGGGGGAAAGCCAGTCGCTTCTGCGATCTCCTGGAATGTCCCTGAACCAAGCCTCTCAATGGTCCGCACTATCTCGGATTCGTATCTGTCCAGTTTCGTGCGCCGATACACGCCTAGGAAGTGTGGGGCGTCTTCCGCAAGCACATAACGCAGCCTACCTCGCACGAACCTCCCGAGCAGTATCTCCCCATTGCTGCGGAGCTCTCCGAACTCCTGCATGTCGAATCCGTCGACCCGCTGGAAGATGTCGTATATCATCCCGGCCTCGCCGAACTTGTCGAAGAACTCCCCGACCGAGCCCACTTTGCCGAACTGCTTCCTCTCTGAATACGCTCGTACGGTCTCCCTGTCGTAGACGGGCTGGCCTTTGGCCTTCAGGTGGAGGTAGTCCCTCGCCAACATGAACTGCTGTTGCTCGCCCACAACGAAACGACCTGAGACGACGATTTCGTCCATGGCCAGTTCGTTGAGGGCCTCCTCCGCTTCTTGCTCAGTTGTTCCGACCTCGTACGCGAGGTCATCGACCGTTATCGGGGCATGGTATGCGAGATGCCTAGACACCGCCTCAGTGAGACAGTCCTTCCTGGGCATCGACTCGAACTCCCCGAGGGAATAGACCGCGGCCTGGCCCTTCATGTCCGATCTGAAGACGATGTTCGCGGTCTCGAGCTTCCTTAATGACTCCCTCGTCGCTTCCTTATCGAGCTTGACGAGCCCCATGAGTTCGCTCTGGGTCCTGGGAGAATTCCTGAGTTCGTCTACGATCGCCTTCTCGCTCGGGCTCTGGTCGACCTGGCGCGAGTGAAGGCACGCGTAGAGCGGATACTCCTCTGACGAGACGTACAGATCCTCTCCTATCCAGACCGAACGTATCCTGCCTTCCCTGAGAAGCTCTGTCCCCCATGATCTCAGCTTGTCGAACGACATCTTCGAATGCGAGAAGATGTTCTCCCCCTTTTCCCTGAAGATGTTCATCGGTCCGACCATACGGAGTGCCCCGATGATGTCCTCCTTGGATTCGATCCGGGGGAACTTCGCAGCGTAGTACTCCTCGACAACATCTGGATCGAACTGATACTCGGATACCGCCTCTTCCCCGAGAGCCCGTTCGAGCACCTTCCTGTGGAGCTCCCTGAGCAGCATGCTCCTGTCCTCCATGAGCACGATGTCGGACACGCCCACGAGGATCACATTGTGCGCGAATGGGGAGGGCACGCCCGAGAATGGCAGATACTCGATCCTCCTCTCTCCTCTCTCTATGGATGCGAGCACCTCCCTCGCGTGCTCCATGTCCATGACCTCGGTGAGTATCTCCTCATAGGTCTCAGCAATGACAGGGAACTTCTCGAGTTCGTGGAGAGCGTCCAGGAGGCGGCTCGACCGGAGCTGTTGTCTGGACACAGAGAGTACCTTTCCCTTGTAGTTCCTGAGGACCATGAAGCTCCTGGTCGCGACGTGTCTGAAACGCTGTGAGAACAGTTCGGAATCTCGAACTGCGTTTCTCAGAATCTTCTCCAAGCTCTCTGAGCGCAGCATGTCGCCAAGCTCCTCAAGCTTGAAGCTCCTGGGCACCGTGACCATGAAGCTGTCGTCCGTCACCGATACGGTCACGTTAGACCGCAACCTGTCTGATAGGACCGATGCGTAGGCCCTGCTGAGGGCGTCGTTCACACGCCTGCCGAATGGGAAGTGGAAGATGGCGCTCTTGTTGCCTGTTGCGTCGACGTAGCCTTCAACCAGAAGCCTCGAGTCCGTCGGCACTATCGCGACTGCCTTCTGCTCCTTGAAGTAGTTGACAATAGTCGTCGATGAACCCTCGTCCAGGTCGAATTCCTCTCTCAGCCATCCTGCGATTGCCTGCTCGGGCATCGTCCCGAGGCGTTGCTCCATCTCCCCACGGAATTGGCCGATGGCCACAGATAGGTCGAAGCTCCTGGGCAGCATCTCACCGGTCCAGGAAGGGACCGTTGGCTTGCGCCCGCTGGCGCTCTTGACGAACACCTTGGCCGCTTTGGACTTGATGAACTCGTAGCTCCTCCCTCCAAGGACGAAGATGTCGCCCTGTGAGAGGCGCTCCACGAATTTCTCGGAGAGGGAGCCCACAGGCGAGCCGCGCTCAGAGTAGACCTGATAGTCCGCCTCCTCGGGGATCGTTCCCTGGTTGAGGTAGTAGATCATCCTGGCCCCGCGCTTCTTGCCGAACACGCGTTCCTTGTCGTCGTACCAGAGTTTCGAGTAGATGCCCTCGAACTGCTCCTTCCCGCCAAGGTAATTCAGGACGCTGTCGAACCGCTCCAGCGACAAGTCCCTGTAACAGTACGAGCGCCTGATCAGGTCGAAAGCATCCTCGACCTTCCACCGGCGCTCAATGGACATCCCCACGAGAGTCTGAGCGAGCACATCCAACGAATTGACCGGGATCGTCACCCGGTCTATCATCTTCCTGTGAGCCGCCCTGCAGAGCACAGCGCACTCAACCAAGTCGTCACTCTCGAAGACCACCATCCTACCTGTCGATGTGCCACCGTATTGGTGACCTGCCCTGCCGACCCGCTGCAAGCCCTTTGCTACCGACTTGGGTGATCCTATCTGGACAACGAGGTCGATGGAACCGATGTCGATTCCGAGTTCCAGAGACGTGGAGGAGACCACTGCCTTCAGAAGCCCGTTCCTCAGGCTTCCCTCTACATCCATCCTGGTCTCTCTGCTCAAGCTCCCGTGATGCGTACCTATGTCTTCGAGCCCCCGCTCCTTGAGCTTGTACACAACGCTCTCGGCCCCGCTCCTGGTGTTCGTGAAAACCAGGGTGGTCTTGTGCTGGTTGATCATGTCCTTCAGCATGTCGTACATCTTCGAGTTGACCACTTCGAACGAGAGGGCGGTCATATCCTTGGTCGGGCAGAGCACCTTCAGGTCGAGGTCGCGCTGTTTGAACACCTCGACTATGTTGATCTCCCGGGGTCTGCCGCCGCTGAGTCCCGCCAGGTACTCCGCGACCTGCTCGAGCGGGGCAACCGTCGCAGAGAGTCCAATTCTGACGAACTCCTTCTTGCACAGATTTTGGAGCCGCTCGAGGGCGAGCGAGAGAGCCACACCCCGCTTCGAATCGCATATCTCGTGCACCTCGTCCACGATGACATAGTCCACACCGGCGAATTTGGTGCTGAATACCGGACTTGCCAGTACGAGGGACAGGGACTCCGGAGTTGTGATGAATATGTGAGGGGGAGAGCGCGCCTGTCTCTGCCTCTCGCTCGGAAGGGTATCGCCCGTCCTGACGGCCACCTTAACATCTGGAGGCGCCAGGCCCTTTGTCCTGAAGAGCTCGGATATCTCCGACAAGGGCTTGATGAGGTTCTCGTTGATGTCGTTAGCCAGAGCCTTGAGAGGTGACACATAGACCGCGTAGATCCTGTCCTCCAGCTGCCCCCTCTCTGCCAGCAGTATCAGCTCGTTGAGTATGGAGAGGAATGCGGTCAGTGTCTTGCCTGACCCCGTCGGGGACGACACGACGACATTTCTGCGGGCATGGATGAGGGGCACTGCCATGCCCTGGGCCTCGGTGACCTCCTCGAACTTCGACCTGAACCAGTCTGACACAGTCGGATGCATCAGGGACATTACCTGGTCCGTGGTTCCCTTATCCTCAATTCTGGTGACCATGTGAACTGACCGTCAAATTCCATTTCCTTATCCTTCGTACATATTAATACGTTTTCAGAAGAGGCCGAAAAAGCTCTTGCAGCGGGAAATGTATTTATGTAAACGAACCGATAGGAACGAACACGGATCTCCGATGGCCAGACAAGTGATTTCGAGCCCCCTGATAATGGTGATTGCAGCACTGGTCCTCATTCTTGGAGCGACCGGAGCTGGAATTCTCATTTCGCCGACCGGCGTCGAGCATAGAACGGCTTCGATGCTGCAGACCCCGGGCCTGGGAGCGATCAATGTCACTGTCGTAGACAATGTTGGGAGACTTGTGACCGGTGCGACGGTGAGGCTCAACGGCAGCATTGTTGGAGTCACGGACACGGACGGGACTTATCTGATCGAAAACCTGGCTCCCAACGAGACGGACAAACCGTACACACTCTCTGCCAGCAAATCGAACTACTCGGACAGCCTACCCAGCTATGATGCAGTAATCGAGAATCAGACTACGAACGTGACACTGACCATCCATGGAAGCACGATCCTCGGATCGGTCACTAGTCCGACCGGGTACATCTCCGGTGCAACCGTCTCAATCATCTCCCTCGGGTATTCTGCTTCTGCGTCTCCAACAACTGGCGAGTATAGGCTGGACGGACTGCCTGCAGGAACCCACTCCGTGACCGCGAGCGCGCAGGGATACGTTTCCCACTCGCTGGACGTCTTCGTGGCGATAGCGAACAGTTCATTGGCCAACTTCGAGCTTCTCACACAGAGCGGATCAATCTCAGGACGCACATATCACGCAGCGCTACATACCCCACTTAATGCGACCAACGTCTCCATCGAAATTGGGGGAATCACTGTCACTGTACCGAGCGATGCAGATGGTTTCTATAACTTCACTAACAACGTCCCAGAAGGGATCTATACTGTCACAGCATCCCGCGACGGGTTTTTCCCCGCGAGCGTTACTGGTGTAAAGGTCACCAGAGGTAGTAGCACACTGGGAGTAGACCTGAACCTCACGGAGAGACCGACGCGACTCTATGGAGTGATTAGATCTGGCCAGGTCCTTCTAGTAGGCGCCAACGTGAGCATCGTGGGAACCGATATCTTCACATTGTCAGGCGCTGACGGCAACTACGAGATCAGGAACCTGACTGCTGGAGCCTATGTCGTTGCGGCAACGATCCAAGGTTATGAGACCCAGACAATCCCTAGTGTCGAAATCCTGCCTGGCAGTGACACCCAGCTCAACTTCAACATGACGGGACTCCCAGGAGCCAGACTCCGAGGGACGGTCAAGGATACTCGGACAAACGCCCCGCTCGCGAACGTCCTTGTCACAGTCATCGACCTATCTCCCCAACCTCGTTCGGTCTTCACGGACATCAACGGCGAGTTCGAGTTCCCCGCGCTTCCAGCAGACAACTACACGCTCAGGTTCGAGAAGACTGGATACATGCCCCTCGAGATCAGCAAGGTGGAGGCGGTCGAGGGCTCCACTGAGATAATTGAGTTCCAGTTGACTCCTCTGCGCCAGACATTCGAGGGCTTCATCGAAGGGCTTGACATGGCGCACTCGATGATGCTGCTCGCCCTCGCCCTCACATTCATCATATTCGGGGTCGCGTTGGTGCTCCGGATCCGGACCTTCATCTCCCCGTCCACCACGCCGGCGGTCTATGACCAGTCCGAGGAAGAGAAAGCCGGTGAGAAACCAGATGAAGCGGAGCTCGAAGACGATGACTCCGCCTCAGAGGACATCGAAAGCGGCTTCAAAAACAAGAAAGTGAGAAAACTGAAGTAAAGCGGCCCGAAGGCCGCTCGTTTACGTTCTAGCTCAGGCCCAGTCTCGCACGCGCCTTCTTCTCGTTCTCCTTGACCTTGACATTCACGTCCGCGAACAGGCTGTTCCCGTGCGCGTCGATCGCAACGGTCAGGGGACCGAAGTTGTCGCAGTTCAGTATCCAGATGGCTTCTGGCATCCCGAGCTCGAACCACTCGACGCCTTCAACGCTCTTGATGCCCTTTGCGGCCAGGACCGCCGCCCCGCCTGTGAAGGCGAGGTAGACGCATCCGAATTCCTTCATTGCGTCCACAGTCGGCTGGGACATGCCGCCTTTGCCGATTATCGCTCCCGGCCTGAACTTCTCGATGAACCCCGGCTCGAGCGAGTTCATCCTGGACGAAGTCGTTGGGCCGGCTGCCACCGCAACCCATTTCTCGCCGACCTTCTTCATTATTGGACCACAGTGGAAGAGGGCCGCGCCCTTGAACTCGACCGGGATCTGCTTGCCCTTCTCCAAGTACTCGAGGGCGTGAATGTGCACTTCGTCCCTGCCTGTCAGCACTATCCCGTCGACGTAGATGGTCTCGCCGACCTTCAGCGCGCGCGCGTCCGCCTCGGAGATCGGTGTCTTGATTCTCTTGGGCATCCAAATCACCTCTCGTGCGTCGGATAGGCCAACTTGCCGTCGGGATGTATCCTGACGGTTCCTCGCCTTCCCGCCCAGCACTGTACGTTCAATCCGACTGGGAGGCTTGCGGTGTGGCAGTACGCGTATTCGATGTTGAGGCCGAGGCACGTGGTCTTGCCTCCCAAGCCCATTGGCCCGATCCCCAACATGTTGATTGCCTCCAGCAGCTCGGTCTCCAGCTTGGCCATCTCGGGGTCTTTGTGCCTCTCATTGATTGGCCGGAGGAGCGCCTCCTTTGCAAGCTTCATCGCGATGTCGCTCGAGCCGCCAATGCCGACACCCAATATCGTGGGAGGGCACGGGTTACTGCCCGCCCTGAGCACCGCGTTGAGCACGAACTCCTTGATCCCCTTCAGGCCCTGGCTGGGCGTAAGCATCGCGAGCTGGCTCATGTTCTCGGAGCCCGCGCCCTTCGTCATGACCGTTATCTCGATGTAGTCCTTGTCGTGGATCCGCCAGTTGATGTACGGCATCTTCTCGCCGACGTTGTCACCCGGGTTCTTTCTTGTGACCGGGTGGACCGCGTTCGGTCTCAGAGGAACCTCCTTCGTGGCTTTGCGGACGCCCTCGACGATCCCTTTCCCGACATCCACCTTGCAGTCCTTGGGCAGAGCGGCGTAGAAGATCGTCACACCGGTGTCCTGACACATGGGCGTGTTGCCCTTGATCGCCATGTCTATGTTGTCCACGATTGCCTTCAGCTGCATCTTAGGGACCTCGTCAGTCTCGCTGGCGTACGCCTTTCGCAGGGCATCCTCGACATCCTGCGGGAGCCTGACGACGGTCTTCCGGAGCAGCTCGACCACTGCGTTCGTAACATCCTGCTCGGTGACCATTACTCTCCGACCTCGGGCCTGTGAAGGCGACCTCAGGATTAATCCCTTTTGATGCGAGCTGACAAAATGTGGACGATTACCAGCTGTCGCTTAGGACATATGTTCCGAGCTTCGTCTTCACGAGGCGTATCTGTTCGCCTTTTCGAGAAAACCCAATGGGTTTCCTGACCTCCAGCGGCTTCATCGTCTCGGGGTCGAGGACCTGCATCTCGCGCTCCTTCTCAGTGAGGACCACCGCACTCACGATCTCAGGCCTCGACTGTGAGAGCGAACACTCCGTGCGATCGGTGAACTTGATGGCGCGCTCCTCGCCGGTCAAGAGATCGATACCATGCAACATGCCCCTCGACATCCCGCGGACGTAGAACTCCCTTCCGCCGAGAGTGACGATGTCTCCTCTGAAGATGCCCGGCAGGCGGACCAGATAGGTCATCCTGTAGACCTCCTTGCCGTCCCTCCTGCCCCAGAGGCTCGATGACTCCTTGAACTCCGCGCAGTATGTCTCCTGCAACTCCCTGGACACGCTCCTGGCCGAGCTCACAGTGCTGAAGTAGAAGTCGAGCCCGCCCTTCACCTTCTCGACCTTGCTCAAGAACACTTCTCTGCTCGACTTCCTCATGGCGCCGACCCGACTCCTCACCACACGCTCTACCTCCGCCTCAAGTTGCTTCGGCAGCGTGCGTTCAGGACCCCTCACCTGTAGGATCGCCTCGTAGTAGCTCCCCTGCTGCTTAGAGCACTCAGTGCACGACCCGCGCTTGATCCTGACTATTGTCTGGAGCTCGCGCGTGAACTCGTGTCCTTGGACCACCAGCATGACATCGACCTTCGCCTCGAGGTTGCGCTCGTCCTTCTCCGACAGGCGTACCCTGAAGTCCGACACCTTGGCGTCCTTCGGGAGCACCAGTGAATCCTCGATCGCGGTTTCCGCCGCCTGCCTGATAGACCCGACATCCTCCCAACCCTTGTCGGTCTGCATGGATTGGCAGTGGGCGCATATTGTCAGGTCAACATGGTCGGCGATCGTAGGCTGGACGTGCTTCTTGGAGTAACAGTCCTGACACAGGGCGCCTATGAGTTCACCCTCTCTGCCACATTCGACGCAGAACAACTACATCATCCTCGCCATCTGCGCGTGCGGGACGCCCCCGATATCCAGAACGCAGTCTGGATCGACGAAGCCGTGCCTGATCGCGATCTCCAGAGTCCTCTTGCCGACGAGATTGGCGACGGTCGCGAGCTGCAGCCTGTTCACGAGCATCTCCTCGTCGGCGTCCTCGCCCCGGTAGAAGCCCTCGGAGACCGTGATCTTCAGCCCCTTGCCCTTGAAAGTCTTGCCAAGAATGTCCTTGTCGCAGGCTGCCAGAAGCGTCTCGCCTCCCCGGCTGTGAACCCTCAGGGAGATCATCCGACGCGCTCCTCACTGGTCAGCCTGTAGTATCCAGGCTGTGGACGGTACACCTCTCCCCCCTCGCTCAGCCTCTTGAGGAGCGCCCTCACCCTGTCCTCTGGTATGTTCTCGGCGGACGCTCTCTGAATCAGGGCTTCCTCGCTCACGCCCCGCTTCTCGTCCGACATCTGCTGGATCATGTTCCGGACAACGTATATCTGTTCGCGCTGGCTCCTGCTAGTGCCCGTCGCTATGAGGTCGATGTCCAACTTGCCGCTCTCGCTCGCGACCTTGCTCAAGTAGTACTCGACGATCTTGATCGCCCTGGCGGCATCATCGCCGCTGACGATCTGGTTCAGGCCCGCCCTCGCGCTCGACTCCGATAGCCGTATCAGTGCTTCGAGCTGCCTTGGGGTGATGGGCACGGAGGCCTCTTCGCCTTCACCCAGCTTCCTGATGTTGACATAGTAGTTCTCGAGCGTGCGCATGGCTTCGTCGCTCATGATCGGTATTATGCGCTTGCTGTAGGCCACGTACTTTCTGAGGAACTCACGGTCCATCGCAGGGATCAGACCTGCGCTGTCCCTCAGTATCTCTCTCGTGTCTACCGCGGTTATGGATTCTGGTGACTCTTGCAGCCTGACCTCGCCACGCCTGTGCACGCGCAGCAGATGTACCGCCAAGTTCCTGTCCTTCTCTGCATCGGGCTTGTCAGTCATCGTGAAGATCGCATCAAACCTCGAAAGCAGGGCCGGGGGAAGGTCGATCTGGTCAGCGACTGGCTGGTTGTCGTCAAACCTTCCATATTTGGGGTTGGCAGCCCCTAGCACCGCGCAGCGTGATTGCAGCGTGGCAGTGATCCCCGCCTTCGCGACTGATATCGTTCCCTGCTCCAGGCTCTCGTGTATGCTCGACCTGTCCTGGTCCGTCATCTTGTCCAACTCGTCGATGCATGCCAGACCCTTGTCCGCCAGCACGAGCGCTCCTGCCTCGAGCGTCCAGCGACCTTCTCCGAACTCGTCCTTCACCGCTGCTGCGGTGAGCCCGGCGGCGGAAGAAGATTTCCCGGAGGTGTATATGCCTCTCGGCGCCAACGTGGCCATGTAGCGGAGTATCTGGGACTTCGCGGTACCAGGGTCTCCTATGAGCGCGATGTGGATATCCCCTCGTATGCGAGTGCCATCGTCCATCGTCTTGCTCACCCCGCCGAACAGCTGAAGGGCCAGTGCTTCCTTTTCCTGATCATAGCCGTAGATGGTCGGAGAAATGGATGCGATTATCCTGTCCATGGCGTCGGGAGCTTCGGCGAACTCGCGTATCTTGAGCTCGTCCTCGGGCGTGATGAGCACTTCCTCGTACTCCTTCTCCTCGAACTCTATGGCGTTGATATCGAGATGAATCTCGAACAGAGTGGACTTGACCTGCGTTCCCTTCTGCTGGCTCCTGAGGATCCCGTTGATGTTCACTCTGTCTCCAGGCGATATCTTCCCTGACAGATCGTCTTCGATGTACCCCGTCAACCGTTCCGGCTGCGAGCCCCCTCTGAGGCCCTCTGGGGGTTCCTGGATCTCGATCTTCTGAGTGTCGACGAACTTGGATGGGTCCGTCAAGAGTCTGAACTTCGTGGACCCCGTGCCCCTGCCGCAGCCACCATCGTCCTTCGAGCACTCGAGTGGCTCGTGGAACTGCATGCCCTCCTGTTCTATCACGATTCTGTGGCCGCACCTCACGCACTCGAACTCCGCGATGGTCACCCTCGGTCTGACCTCGGTGGCCTTCCGGACAAGGCCCTCGATGGACACGAATGTGCCTAGATGCTTTGCCCTGAGCTTCCGGATCTCAATCCTCGAGTCGCGCGGAAGCTCCTTGATCCTGAAGTGGACGAACGGGTTGGTGAGCGCGTGCGAAATCATGTGCTTGAGAGCGTCCTCGGCAGACCTGAGAGACTGCGTCGGGTTCTGAAGCGTGTAGTTGGCGAGGTCGGGGTCGAACCTATCGACGTCGGAGAACGAAACATAGATGCTTCTCACATCTGGGTACAGATCGGCTATCGCCGTCACCTGGTGCCTCCGCTCTTGCCCACCAAGGAACTCCTCCCAGATGGCGACAAGGTCCTCGGGCGTATACTCCTTAGGCGTTCAGTTCCCCCCGCAAATCAAAGTCGATGCCCTCCCCCGTGACGAAGGCTTGGGAAAAGGGGAAAGGGAATCAACAATGTGATACATAAGACTAGTCGGTGTGCGCATCCTTGCTCCTTTTGACTGCATCTAGCATACGGTTCTGCGCGGACACGACCTCTCCGCTCGTGGCCGCCGCTGCGTACTCGTCGAGTCGCTCTCTGTTGATGTCGATGAATGTGGGCCCCCACTTGAATCTGTTCATCAGCTGCTCTGCGCGCGCCTTGTCCCCAAGAATGTAGGTTGCTGCTGCGAGGGCTTCCGCGCTCGACAGCTTCTGGGCCTTCCCGAAGTTGGTCGGGTTCGCGGCGATCATGAAGGGCAGCGCCCTGTGCTGCATCCCCGCTCTGAGCCTCGGGAACTTGGCGAGCTTGTTCCATGAGCAGTCCAGGACGAGCACCCCGAACCGCTCCGCCGAATCTGCGTCCTCCCTGGACAGGGCTCTTTCCGATTCTGGGTCGAGCACGATGACCCGCCTGGGCACGCGCTCCAGACCCCTCACCTCCGAGATCTCCCTAAGGCGCACCAGCTTCGCTGCTGTGCACTTCTTGGGGTCGTCCTCATGTTCCAGGAGTGCATAGAGCTTGAATGCCGGCATCGGCACAAGAGTGGCCGAGCCAGTATATAGGAGTACGGGAGAGAGACACAAACCTGGCCTCACTATTCATAAGGTAAGGCGTAGATATGCGTCCGCCACCGTGAAGAGAACATTCCTGCTGACATGTGATGAAAGACGGGCGATCTGAGTGGTAGCCGCCCCCAGAAAATAATATAGAGGGGCGAGGCATCCGAGGGATGGCGGAGTTGCAGAACCATGGTAACAGGATTTGACTACCTGAGCCGGGACAAGGCCCTTCAGGAGCATTGGCTGAGAAGGTTCGTAGCCTTGATCATTGACGCGCTGATCATTTGGCTTCCATTCACGCTGTTCTTCAGCGTGTTGAGCTTCGGTTGGCTGTCCATCTGGTCCATCGGCACGCAAGGAGCTCTCTTCTTCCTCTACTGCGCATTCTTCGAGTACTTGATCGGCGGCACGGTGGGCAAGATGCTCATGAGGCTGAAGGTCGTCGGGACCTCAGGGAAGCTGGACATTGCCCAGGCCTTGATGAGGAACATCTCCAAGATATTCTGGCCGCTGCTGCTCCTCGATTGGATCATCGGCCTGGCGATAGACTCGCAGGATCCCAGACAGAAGTGGTCAGACCAGATGGCGAGGACATCCGTGATGCTGCACTAGGCCGACCTCACTTCAGGGAGCCCACCAGAGCCAACCCCTCTTCTCGAGCGAGGCCTCCCCCTTTATGAGGCCCTTTCGCTTCATCTTCGTCAGAAAGATGACCGTCTGGTCGGGGCAGCGCTTGTGCTCATTCCGAGCGAGCTGCTCGATTTGCATGGTCGTGAGCGGACCCCGTTCTCTCAGCAGAGATATGACGAACTTCTCCGCCTCATCGCCGCTCATCACGAGCGGGCCCTCGCCGCCCTTCATGGAGAGAGCCATCACTTGGGCGGTGATATGACTTTCCATCGATGGACTGGAGAAATGAGACGTGGCTTTCGCACGCATCAGAGAATGAAAAGTGAAAGAAAGGGTTTGTGCTCAGTCCGACCGCGAGTTAGTAACACTAGGTCTAGCCTGTGAAGGTCTGACCAGTGCCCATCTTTTCGCCAGTGACCGTGTATATCAGCGCTGCACTGTACGAAGAGCCAGCTGAGAAGCCGGTCGCGCCACCGTAGGTGTACACGACGAAGTAGTCAGTGCCACTCACGAATCCATTACCGCTCACATCAGTCACAAGCAAGCATACGGTCAGCGATCCAAGGGTGTCCGTGGTGTAGTTCTTCGTTAATGCGCCTCCGCCGTCTAGGTCAGTTGTCACTGTGTCCCACTCGGCGAAGTTGGTTCCATCAGAAAGCTGCACCTTCACGTCGTCCCATGGTACATCCGTCTTCGTTATTGACAGGATGCTGATTTTCTGACCGTTCGTTGCGGTCGTCTTCGCATACGTCGCGGCTGGGGTTGTAGTCGATGTCCCTCCGAAGCCCAGGACCATGACATATAGCACGGCCGCTAGAACGACGGTGATCGCGACCATCAGGATGGTCGCAATGACGGGGGACACCGCCTCGGCATCCTTTCGGATTGCCCAAATCTTCTTCATTGTTTAGTCCTCCTGCGGACCTTTCGGCCCGCTTGGACTGTAATACGCCCGAGCTGAGCTTAAATACCTTTTCGGCCGATTATCAGAATTGAGTGTTAGTCGTTTCGCCGATTGTCGAAGTGACACATCTGGCTATGTCGCATTTGCTGGCCAGGGCAAGAAGACGTAGTCTTCTTGTTTAGGAGCATCTTCGGCAGAAAACGACAATTATCCCGAAAGAAGCGACTACTGACCTAAGGGGCCTGTGCCGGCCGGATCCCCGTCTTGTCGTAGACAGCCGGTATGATGCCCACCTGCGAGGGCCTGTTCCTCACCTTTTGGACAATGATGTACTTCTTGAACTCGTGGCCGACCTTCTCGCGGTCCAATTCTATTATCACATCTGATAAATCCTCGATGCTGCTCTGAATGCGGGATTCGTGCACTCCCTTGAGCATGGTCATGAGCGTCACGCTCTCGGAGTGCTGCGTGTGGGCCTTGATCGTCCGCATCGCCATGAGCACCTCAGGGCTCTCATAGTTCTCGAGGAAGAAGTCCAAGGAGTTGATGACGACCCGGAACGGAGGGTTGAGCTTCGATATCTCGTACGCTAGGAAGGTCAAGAAGTTCTCTTCCTTCGCGGCGTCACCCTCCTTGAATTTCCTGATGTCCCCGAGGGTGATCCCCTCCTGCCTGAACCTGCTGATCTCTAGCTTCTTCGCGAGCACGCGCTCGTAGTACTTCGTGCCCACGTTGATTATCTTCATGTCCGTCCTCCACCCGTACTCGCGCATGACGGACAAGACGTCCTCGTCCCTCTCGGTCGACGTGAAGTAGGTCACGGCCTCCCGGCCAGTCGAGGCGAACTGCTTCGCGAAGAACTCCGTGCCCGAGCCCGGGCTGCCCATGACCAGGACAGTCGAGCCCTTGTGTATCCCTCCTCCAAGGTGCTCGTCCAGCGCAGGTATCCCGATGCTAGTGAAATTCACCTCATCCCTCCTTCTTGCCCGCGTGTATGCCGTGATCGCACACGAGGCTCACCATGTTGTTCAGCTCGGGGGTCGAGTGTTCTTCCACTGTGAGAATGACAGTATATGCGTCCCTGGACCGAAGACCAGAGACCAGAACATGCAGGAATTCGGACAGGATCCAGTTGTTGTTGTGGATCGCCAGCGAATTGATGGAATCTATGACGACCAGCTTGTCCTTCGACTGCGACCTACGAATGAGGTACTCGACCTTCAGCATGATGTTCTCGAGCATCGTAGGACTCTCGACCAAGGTAGTCTGCTCGTCCTGCTGAGTTGCGGTCGCGCCCAACATGATGTGGGATATGCAGTCCACGAAGTACACCCGCGAGTCGTCGATGTCCAGCGCCTGGAGCACCCGCTTGATCGCGTCCGATGAGATCGTCGCGGCGACGTAGATCGTGTCCATCTGCCTCTTGTTGGCGAAAAGGTCGACCACTCCGCGGATGACATCCAGGTAGTTGTCCACGCTCATCTGGAGCGATACGGCGGACGAGGGTGGCGTCTCGTTCAACTCTGACGCTATCTGCTGAGCACTCACCATCTCCGGGCTCATCCTGTGCTACCTCCCTTCAGGAGCGGGACAAGTAGCACGCCGACCGGTGTGAGGTCGAGCACGTACTTGGCCCGAGAATGCATCGTGCCACGCATCTTTATCACTTGAAGCGTACGGAGGAGGTCCCCGCGCCTCTCCATGTTCGCCATAAGTATGATGCCGTCTGCGATTGCCTCCTCCACTCCGAATGTGGAGTACGAAGCCGAATCGGCGGTCACCTCTCCCACCAATATCGAAGTGCACCCGAGGTCAGACAGGGCCTTGGACAGCTTCAGGATGAAATCCCGGATCTTCTCCGAGGTCTTCAGCTTGTAACAGACGGATGTGATGGAGTCTATCACTAGGCGCTTGGTCTGGAGCTCCTTGGCCAGGCTCGCGAGCGAGTTGACCAGCAGCTCTATCTCTTCCATGCTCAGCTCCGCCTTCGTGAGCCCAAGACGCTCATACATCACAGGCATGTCCACGAACACGAGCCGGCCGGACTTGATCAAGCTCTTGTCGAAGAACTTGTACGGGATGATGTTCTGCAGCAGCTTCTCGGAATTCTCGGTGACGCTCACGAAAAGCGAGTTCTCGTCCTTGACGGCCCCATGCATCAGGAACTCGAGCGCCAGCGATGTCTTGCCAGTGCCGCAGCTGCCAGTCAGAAGCACTGTGTTGGACCGGGGGATGCCGCCGTAGAGGATTGTGTCGAGGCCCTCGACGCCCGTGACGCAGCGGTCCCTTTCGGCAGTCTTAGCCACCATCACTCTTCGAGTATGCAATGGAACCGATATTAGGGTTTCTTACGCTGGAACGCAGGCTCTGTCCGCACAGGTCAGTGAGCATGTGCGACACGTTTTTATCGGTGCAGTGAGGTCTTAACGAAGATGAAACCCGTCCTGCAGGTAGCACTCGACCTCGTTCACGGGGACCGCGCCATTGAGATCGCGAGAGACGCGGTCAAGGGAGGAGTAGACTGGATCGAGGCCGGCACGCCTTTGATCAAGAGCGAAGGCATGGAGATCGTTCGGCTGCTCAAGAAGACTTTTCCGACCCACACGGTCGTTGCCGACATGAAGACCATCGATGTGGGTGGGGCGGAGGTCGAGATGGCCGCCAAGTCCGGGGCTGACGTGGTCGTCATACTCGGCATCTCCTCGGACCCTACCATAACTGAGGCGATTCTCAGCGCGCGGCAGTATGGCTCCAAAGTCATGGTCGATCTCTTCAACGTGCGAGACAAGGAAGCGCGAGCGAAGGAGATCGAGAGGATGGGCGCGGACTACATCTGCATACATGTCGGGGTCGACGAGCAGATGGTCGGGGGTACCCCTCTGTCCGAACTCAAGGGGCTCGTAGATGCCGTCAACATACCGATCGCAGCGGCTGGAGGAATCAACAGCGAGACCGCTCCTGATGTTGTCCGGGCCGGAGCGTCCATCATAATCGTTGGCGGCGCCATCATCAAGGCCAAGGACGTCACGAAGGCAGCGAGAAACGTCAAGAAGGCAATCACGAGCGGGAAGAAGGTCAAGACGGAGCTGTTCAAGAAGTACTCCGAGAAGGACCTATTCACCGCATTCTCAAAGGTATCTTCCCCCAATGTTGCTGACGCCCAGCACAAAAAGGGGGCGATGAAGGGGATCCATCCCAGGATCGCCCACGGCGTGAAGATGGTCGGGAAGGCGCTTACGGTTCATACGATCAACGGCGACTGGGCGAAGCCAGTTGAGGCCATCGATCGGGCGAAGCCAGGGGACATCATAGTCATCGACGCATGCGGCGGTGAGATCGCGGTCTGGGGCGAACTCGCATCATGGAGCTGCAAGACCAAAGGTGTGACTGGAGTCGTCATCGACGGAGCTGCAAGGGACATTGATTCCATTATCGAGCTGGGCTTCCCGTGCTTTTCAAGATACATCGCGTCAAACGCGGGAGAGCCGAAGGGTTACGGCGGGATAGGCCACGAGATAGTCTGTGGCGGCATCACGGTCAAGACGGGCGACTGGATAATCGGCGATGAGAGTGGTGTTGTCGTCATCCCACAGGAGAGCGCCGTCGAGGTCGCGAACCGAGCCCTTGATGTGCTCGAGAGAGAGAACAGGCTCCGGGAAGAGATCAAGAAGGGCGGCACTCTTTCAAGCGTGATGAAATTGGAGAAATGGGAAAAGGTTGGTTGAGCCTTCTCTTCGCTCAGCCGATGAATCCAGTTTGGTCGGCCAGCTGCTCCAGCTTTCTGACACGGGTCGCAATCGGCGGGTGCGTCATGAAGACTGTCATCAGCCCGCCCCCTCTGAACGGGTTCACGATGAACAACGAGGCGGATGCAGGGTTGCCCTGAGTGAGCGGCCTTCTCCTGTTCGCGTCCTCGAGCTTCTCAAGGGCACGAGCCAGCGCCAACGGTCTCTGTATCATGAGCGCGCCCTCCTTGTCGGCCTTGTACTCTCGGCTCCTCGAGATTGCGAGCCTGATCAGTATCGCAGCTATGGGCACGGTTATGGCTATGACGGCCAGCAGAAGTGCGTTCCCGTTGCCCCTCCTGCTGCCGAGAGACCCCCACCAAGCCATCCTGGCTGCAAAAGATATCGCACCAGCGATCGTCGCGGCAACGGTCATCAGGAGCATGTCCTTGTCCTTGATGTGCGCCATCTCGTGAGCTAGCACTCCCTCTAGCTCGTCGTCCGTGAGCGCAGTGAGCAGCCCCTCAGTGGCTGCAACTACCGCGGTTTTCTCGTTCCTGCCCGTCGCGAACGCGTTCGGAGTCGGCGTAGGGACAATTGCGATCTTTGGCATTGGCATGTTGGCCTTCAGGCAGACCTTGTTGACCACGTTGTACAACCTCGGCGAATCGGCCTGCGTGACCACCTTCGCCTTGTACGACCACATGACGATCTTGTGGCTGTAGAAGTAGCTCGCGAAGTTGATGACAGCGGCAAGAGCCGCGAAGACTATCGTGCCTGTTACCCAATCGTCGAAGAACAGGCCCCCGACTACCCAACCTATCAGCATGAAGAGCCCGATTAGCGCGCCGAAGAGCGCCATCAGTCTGAGTGTGGTCTGCATTTTCCGCCCCCCTCTTCCGACTAGAAGTCGACTAGAGCAAGGTAGTGTTCACAATCCCCATCGATAAGTACCTTTCGACGTGAAGCCAAGACTATCCGACGAATCCTGGCGCTGTTCACAGGGCCCTTCTCGGTGTTATGACGTAAGGATTTAATTGGGTGCAGAGGTTACCATCCGCGGGGGAGGCTCTCCGGCCTCACACACATCGTGCCACGGCAGGTGTTCAAGATGGAGACCACAGACGACAAGATGGAAAGGAGACTGTACAGCCACGACCTCGCGCCACTCCCGAAGGAGATGGACCTGATTTTCAAGACCATGCCTGATCATGTCGACAGGCCGCAGTACACACAGGATGTTGTGCAGCTGGTAACGAAGGCGATCTCGACCAACTCGCCCCTGGTGCCCAGAGGCGCGGGCACATGGGGCCTAGGGGGTTCCGTGCCGGTGAAGGGCGGACGCGTTCTCGACATGACCGCGATGAACAAGATACTCGAGATCGACCCTGTCAACCTGATAGCCCGCGTGCAACCAGGGATCACATGGAAGGCACTCTCCGACGCGCTCGACGCCAAGGGACTGTTCCTGCCATGCTACCCTAGCAGCGCTCCCTCAGCCACCATTGGCGGTTGGGTTAGCACAGGAGGGACCGGCATCGGCGCCTACAAGTACGGCACCGCAGGGGACATCGTTCGCGATATGGAGGTCGTCCTGCCCACAACCGAGGTCATACACACGGGCGACAAGTACGTGCCTCAGAACGGCGCCGGCCCAAACCTGAACTGGCTGTTCATCGGCGCCGAGGGCACCTTTGGAATAATCACCGAGATTACCCTCTCTGTCCTGCCCAAGCCGGAGGAGATGAGACCTCTAACATACTCGTTCGACGACGTCATGAAGATGCAGCCCGCTTTCGTGAAGCTGGCCCGCTCTGAAGTGAGGCCGATGCACATCATGTTCGGCGACAAGCTGCACTACGATTACCTCAGGGCCATCGGGAAGCACGCGCCTCAGGTCGGGTGCCTTGTGACCTGCATGCTGACCGGGTCCAAGGCCTCGGTCGACATGGAGGAGCAGCTGCTGGACGAGATAATGAAGAGCGCCGGAGGAAAGAAGGAGCCTCAAGAGCTGGCGACGCACGAATGGGAGGAGAGGAATTACGAGTTCAGGGTCCGGGAGCTAGGCGTTGGCGCAATTCCGGGAGAAATACTAGTCCCAATGGACAAGCTGAACCTGGTGCTCCAGGGCACGGCGAAGCTCATCAAGGACCTCAAGCTGAAGGCTCCCCTGATCGGCACAGTCGCCGACCAGAACACTGTCATGCTCATGCCCTATTACCTCACGGACGAGCACAAGCTCGTGGCCTCGACCGCAGCTATGGGTTTTGCCAAGAGGCTGGGTGACCTGGCCTCGGACAACGGCGGCCGCGCGGTCGGTCTGGGCATATTCTTCGCGGGCAACCTCAGCAAGTACCGCGGGAAGCACGGGGCCGAGCTGATTCGGAAGATGAAGGACCTCCTCGACCCGTACGGCATCATGAACCCCGGGAAGATGGTCCAGACGGGCACGCGCTATGGCATCTCGATGCCTGCGTTCCTGATGAACTTCGGAATGCACATGATGGGCTCGATGAAGAGGATCCTCCCCAGGGACAAGATCGGCGAGAAGGAACTATCGAAGCTCGACAGGAAGTGAGCGTTCACTCCTGCGAAGAGACGATCGACGGATAGCTCTTCTTAACGGCTATCGACAGCAGGGAGCCCAGGGTTCCGCCAACAGCTACCTGGATGGCGTTGCCTGCCGATTCTAGAAGCGCTGCGCCTAGGCCCACGTCGAGCAGGAGCAGCTCCCCGAAGAAGTAGGTGGCGACCATGCACGCGCCCCCGGCGACTATGCCGACGACGACTGCCAGTCTCTTGCCTCCGCCCAATCTGCCAATGAATCCCGCGACCAGTCCCTCAGAGCCCTTGGCCACGAGGGTAAGCGGGGCGAAATACCCCGATCCGAGCAGGATGTCGGCCGCTGCGGATCCGAAGCCACCACAGATCGCGCCCGTCCGCCACCCGAATGTGAGCGCTGAGAAGAACACGACCGCATCCCCGAGGTTGAAGTATCCTTTCGTCGGGGCGAACGGGACCACAGTGGACATCGTTATTGCAGCAGTGAGGGCTCCGAGGACGCCATAAAGCGCGACGACCTTCGGGGACACGAACTTTGCCTTTTTGAGGACCGATATGTACTGGACGAGCATGATTGCCACGAAGGCGCCTACGACCAGTGCCAGCCAATACTGCTCGACGAATGTCTTCTCCTCGACCGTTATAGTGACGTTATCAGCAGCCCATACATCCCTGGACTCCAGGACGACCAGTGTGACGACATACTCACCGGGCCTGTCGAACTGATAGGAAGCCTGCATACCGAAGACGGTCTCATTGCCCTCTACGTAGTGGAACCGCCATGAGTATGAGTATTCCAGACCTGTCGTCGAACCCGTGGCATCAAATGAGACCTCGTCCCCGACTTTGACGGTCTGGTTCTCACCAGCGACTGCGACTACGTCGCCAGGGATATCGTCCTGCTCGGTCCATGATGGGCCGTAGTAAGGCAGCTCCTCCTTGAGAACGAATGATAAAACGCCTGCCAACACAAGAACGGCTATCAGAACGACTGCCACAGCGCTAAACGCCATGAGTTCTCTACTCTGTGGGCGGACAGATTTTGCTTTGTCCTCCGAAGTGCTGGCCACCGTATCGAAGACCTCCGACTTGAGAAAGTGCAGGCCATACTTAAACCCTTCATGACGAGGGCGCCAGCACGATATCCTACAGTTCCATGCCGAACACGTACTTCGCGGTGAGAGGCAGGACGAGCACCAGCACCACAGCTGCTAGGGCCAGATAATCTGACCATTTCATCTTGAAATCTCTCAGGTACGTCCTGTCGAGGCGAGCACCATAGGCGCGTGACTGGAGTGCCCAGGAAAGCCCGTCCGCCGTACGCATGGCAGAAACGATGGCCGGGATCAGGACTGCGACGTAGTTGCGCGTTCTCTTGAGCGGGCCTCCCTTTCCGAACTCGAGGCCTCTCGCCCTCTGCGCATCCATGATGGACCCGATCGTGGCACTGAATGTTGGGAAGAACCTGAGCGATATCGCTAGCGTCAGGCCGAAGTCGAACCTTATGCCGAGCTTCACGAGCGCCCTCACGATGTCCCTCTGCTGCGTCGTGAACATGAGGATGTACCACACCGTCGCGAGGCAGCCGATCCTCGTGGCGGATGTGACGCCCCTGAGGAGCGCTGGCTCAGTAAGCACCAGCGGCCCGAACGATGCGATGACGGGTTCTCCAGACCTGTCAAAAAGCGGCCAGAGGATGACTATGAGCAACATAAGCCTGAAGACGAACTTGAACGAGAAGGCCGTCTTCGCAAGAGGTGTCCTCGAGAGAACCACGAGGACCATGATGAAGGCCAACAGCACCGCGAGGGCTTCGAGGCTGCTGAGCACGAACGCCAGGATACTCAACAGGATGACCGCTGTGATCTTGACGCGAGGGTCGACTCGGTGGAGGAATGTGTTCCCCTCGGTGTACAGGTCCACGAATCCCGTCATCTTGACTCCCCTCCCCTCAGCAGGTGGAAGACGAGTTCTTGGGGCGAGATCACGTCTGCCGGGATGCCCTTGTCCTTCAGAGCGTGCGCGAGTTTGGTCACGGCTGGTGGCTCGAGATTGCTCCTCCTGAGTATCTCCAAATCGGAGAACGCGCCGCGTGGATCCGAGTCGAGGATTATCCTGCCCACGGACATCACGACCACACGCTTGGCGTGCTCAGAGACCAGCCTCATGTCGTGTGTTATCAGGATGATTGTCTTTCCCTCGACGTTGAGGTTCTGAAGCTTCTGCATGAGCATGTCCGACTCCTCAGTGTCGAGGCCCGTTGTCGGCTCGTCCAGGATGAAGATATCCGGGTCCATCGCAATAACGGATGCAATGGACACGCGTCGCCTCTCGCCCAGCCTGAGCGAGAGCGGAGGCTTGTCTCGGAGGTGCTGGAGGTTCATCGCGTCGAGCGCACGTTCGACCTTCCTCCGAATGTCATCCTCGGAGTAGCCTAGGTTCAACGGCCCGAACCTGACCTCTTCCTCGACCGTAGCGCAAAATAGCTGGTAGTCCGGGTTCTGGAACGCGTACCCCACGATCTTGGCGAGCTCCGGGACCGCCGTTCTTGCGGCATCCCTTCCTCTGATGGTCACAATCCCGCTGGAGGGTCTGAGGAGGCCATTCAAGTTCTTCGCGAATGTGGTCTTCCCGGAGCCGTTCCCTCCGACCAAAGCGACGTAGTCCCCCTTGCGGATGTCGATGGACAAATCCGTGATTGCCACGACACCCCCCTCGTAGGTGAACCTGAGGTTGCGAACGGAGATGATTTTGTCATCACCTTGGCCAGGCGAAGGAGCGGGAATCACTTCCTGACCACCCCTCCTCTGCCTATGATCTCTCTCGTGATCGTGCTCTCGGCCTCGTCGACTGTGAGGAACGAGTACTTCGAGGTAGACAGGCGCGCGTTCAGCAAAGAGGCGACTTCCGAGAGCTGCGGAGGCTGGATGCCCATTCTCTTGAGCTTGTCAGGGTTGCGCAATGTGTCTCGTGGCGGGCCAACGTCCACTACCTTTCCCTTGTTCATGATGACTATTCTGTCAGAGAAAGCCGCGGCTTCTTCGGCGTCGCGCTCGGCGAGGATGACGGTCATCCCGTGCTTTCCTTTGAGTTCACGGAGGACCGAGTACAGATCATGCCTTCCGATCGGGTCCAGTGCATACGCGGGCTCGTCCAAGACGAGCATATCTGGATGCATGGACAACGAGGCGGCAATCGCCACCCGCTGCTTCTGTCCGCCCGAGAGGCTGAAGGGCGAGCGATCGTTGTAGCCCTTCATTCCGACCAGCTCAAGTGCCCATTCGACCCTTTCTCTGATCTCGTGTCTCGGCACTGCGAGGTTTTCTGGGCCGAAGGCCACCTCTTCCTCGACGCTCATGCAGAAGAGCTGGCTCTCCGGCTCCTGGAATACGATCCCAACCTTGGTGGCTATCTCAGCAACTGTTCGGCCCATCACTGGCTTCTCGAAGATTTCGACGCTCCCTTCGAAATCGCCCTGGATCGCATGTGGTACGAGCCCGTTCGCAAGAAGACATATCGTCGATTTGCCTGAGCCGTTGCAGCCCAAGACGGTGATGAACTCACCCTTCTCGACCACCAGAGAGACTGAGTCCAGTGCCCAGTTATCGGAACCACGATACTTGAATCGAACATCCTTGAGCTCGAGCGCCTTCATCGGTCACCTGCGGAGAGGAATCGCTCAATCGGGCGGTTCTCTATTAAACCTTTGGAGGCAGAGCCAGCGAAAACCGAACTCGGGCTACGGTTCAAGCCTTCATGTAGTAGAATTCCTTCTGATTCTTCTTGATGATCTTGACCTTCCCGCCCTTCTGGAGATTCTTCAAGGCCCTCACGAACTGGTCGCGGGGCAGCTTCGCCGATCGTATCAGATCTCTTGACGAGATGCCTTCTACGGGAATGGAGCCGAATATCCTATCCTCCGCTTCTGCTTCGCTCTTCGCGGGCAGGATTGTAACGGTCTTTCTGAAGTGGCTGGGCGGCGCGGGCGGCTGCGTGACAGAGAATAGCTCATTGTCACCGTTCTGAGATCTTACCGCGCTTCCTGCGGATATCAACCTTCCGAGCGAGAGCGTGACCTGCTCTTCCGTGTATTTTGTCCGCTGCGCGAGGTCGCGGATATCCTTTCCTTTCTCGTCAAGCACAGCGAGCACATGCATGTCGATGACGTTGTTTGCGGGGCTCTTGTCCTTCACGACCATTTGATCGAGGTGCGTGCGCAGGAACTGCTTGCTAGCCGTTTTGAAGGACTCGATGTCCTTCTCCAAGAGTTCCTCTAGCTCCGAAACATCAAGACCCATCTCCCTCCATCGGTCCAGTTTCGCCTTGTAGAGCGCCTTCTTCAGCTCGACCGGCTTCTCGCCGACATAGTGGGTGATCTCGCGCTTGCTCCTGACCATGTCCTCGGCCTCCGCGTCCGTCCTCGTTGTCAGGGCGTACCTCACGTTCGAACCTTTCAGAGCGTGGTGTATCTCCTCGAGTTTGTCGAACAGCCTCTCATCCTCAGTGAGCCTCAGCTCAAAATCGTAGTCCCCTACCATCGGGACCGCGCCAATCCTCCTCATTCGCTCTATTATCTGCTTTGGGGATTCGCCCTCGCTGCTGAGCTCGACTCGGATGTAGGTCTTAATCATTGCATCGACCTGGCTTGCGATATGATGCCCCTGTGGGTTTTTTATGCTTTCTCTGAGGGGTTACATGCATGCAACTCGCTGATGAGAGTTTAATATACTGGCCACTTGGATGACTCAATACGATGGCCTTGGACGCATCGACCCGATTCATCATGAAGATGTTCTCGAAACACTACAGGCAGACCGCCCTGGCCATGCCCGATAGGTTTTCGAAAAGAGAGTTCGGATTCATGTTCTTCGACCGCCAAGGTATGGTGCGACATACCGCATTCCCAACGAGAGCATCCTTGAAGAAGTACCTCATAGAGCAGACCCCCGCGCACGTATACTACTCGTGCGCGTACTACGAGAAACCCGACGCTCAGACCATGCCCGAGAAAAAATGGCTGGGTGCTGATCTGATCTTCGATTTAGACGCGGATCATGTTGAGGGCGCGCAGAACATGCCTTATGAGAAGATGCTCGAGAGGGTCAAGGAGGAGGTCACGAGACTGGTCGACGAGTTCCTGCTCGGAGACCTTGGGGTGCCAGAGGACGAGCTCAAGATAGCGTTCTCGGGGGGCAGGGGATACCATGTGCACATCAACTCCCCCAAGGTCTTGCGGTTAACCAGTCACGAGAGACGCGAAATCGTGGACTATGTCACCGGCACGGATCTTGACATTGACTGGGTATTCCCTCCCAGACCATTCGAGATAGGCCGGTTCAAAGATAGGGTGGACTCCGACAAGAAGAGAACGATGCCTTCTCTCGATGACGGCGGTTGGCGGAGGCGCATCAGAAAGGGGATCAACACGCTCCTCGACGAGATAGAGTCGATGGAACCAGCTGACGCGCATGCGAAACTAGCGGAGCTCTTCAAGGAATCGAAACGGGAGATTGGAAAGAAGACTGTGGAAGGGCTCTATACGGATCTGTTCGGTGGGAGGAGCGGCAAGCGCGGGGTTGACAGAATGAGGGCGGAGAATACCTTCGAGGTGTTCTCGGAAAAACGACACTCCGATGCATTCCTTGATCTCGTGGACAAGCGCGTCAGGGGAAGGATGAAAGGCGAGACCGACGAGCCCGTCACATCCGATATCAAGAGGCTGATTAGGCTGCCCACATCGCTCCACGGGAAGACTGGATTCGAGGTCATCCCACTGACGAGACAAGATCTCACCGGATTCGACCCGTTCGAAGATGCAGTGTCTGAAGCCTTCGGAGAAGAAGAGGTGATTGTCCAATGCGACAAGCCATGCGATGTGAGTATGAAAGGGAGCAAGCTATCCTTGGATTCTGGCAGCAACTCAGTTCCTGAATTCGCCGCTGTATACCTCCTGTGCAGGAAGTTGGCTAGGATGGGAGCGGAGGGATAGGCACGTCGGGAGAACTCATGTCCGCCAGTCTTTTGCAGCCATCGTCATTTTCACAGAGCTGACCGAGGCACAAAACTATTTAATGAGACCTCAGCATTTTTACAGACGATGCCTGCCTCTGGCAAAGTCCTTGAGGATTCCATACGCCTCAGCAGGATCCACAGGATCAAGCTGACGCTCTACGCCGTGCAGGCAGTAATGCTAGTCGCCCTTGCGGTCCTGACCATATTCGTCTTCGGCGGTGCGACCATCGAGCCGTATGTGTATATCCCTCTCGACGCGTTCTTCGGTGTCCTAGTCCTGCTGCTCCTGATTATCTGCCTCGAGAGTTTCTTCTTCAGGATGCTTGAACTCCGCTTCGCTCGCAGCTCCAGCGCGCGCCACCTCATGGCGAAGCGGTCGATGAAACGCTCCATCATGATGGCCGCAGTTGCCGCGATCGTAGTCATGACCATGACGGTACCGTCGATAATCGGTGGAATAGAGGAATCGAGGAACGAATCGGTCTATGTCACCCCTGGCACCTACCCTCCGTACTTCTACTCGTCCGATGTGCTCTCTCTCATGGAGACTGCTAGTGTCCATGTCACTGCGCCAAGGCAGGTCCAAGTCTACATCATTGTCGAGCAGGCATTCCGACAGTACTATAACGGACCGGATTCACTGAACACTCTCTCCTCATATCGGCTGAATACGAATGACTACATCACGGTCGACAACGAGCTCTTGATCAAGATCCCCAAATTGGACAAATTCACGAGATTCTACATCGTCATAAACGGCATGGACGAAATAAGCACAAGCGCGGTTGTCACACTGATCAAAGAAGTGTCTGGCACATTCACTGGCGTCACCTCACTACTTCTGATCGCATTCGTTGTGACGAATGTTGCCTGGGTCGCATACCTCATACCAATCGAGAGGAAATACTCCGCTGGCTCCATCTACAGATGACTTAGATCAGGGAGCAGCACACTGACCGCTTGCGGATCTTGTATCCTTCTGCAATCAGCCTCTCGACTGTGCTGCTTGCCGGCAACACGATGCCATCTAAGCCTGCATCGACAAGGCTGCATTCATGCGACCGATCCAGCTTCGAGCGCATGCAGCCCAACATCAGCCTGGTCCCTGGAAGGGATTCTCTGGCATTCCGGACGACCGAGAGGATGTCCTCAGCGGCTGGGGGCGCGATGTCTTGGTATGCAGTCCCTCTCGTGGGTATCAGGGACATCAGAACGAGCGTCTTCGGGGCGTGGGGCTTGAGCGCCTTGATCGCATCGAACTCACCCCTGAGCTCTCCCGCGTGGATTCCGATGCAGATGTGGGGCGCGACCATCTTCGCACCCACCCGCTCGAGATTCTCCAAGACTGTGAGATAGTCGCGAACTCGGGCATTGAGCCCAAGCACCTCATGAATCGTCTCGTCGGAGCCGTAGATGTCCACGGAAAACGCGTCAATCCCCGATTCGACGAGTTTGCTGATGTCGTCTGCTGATGTGAGGCCTATATGCGCGTTGACTTTGAGATCGGTCGAGGACTTGATCTCCTTGATGACGCCCGCATAGTCTGCGAGTTTGACCTTGCCCACAGAATCCGCCCCTCCGCTCAGTAGGAAACCGCTCGCTCCCCGCTGCGCGAGCGCCTCAGCGATCTCGAGTAGGTCGCCCGGAGTCGCGGCCGGAATCATGCCCTCAAGGTACTTCTTTCCGCAGTGCCTGCAATTCAGAGAGCAGGCTCTGCCTGTAATCGAAATCGCTGGGAAGCTGTTCCCCGGGTAGAAGCACTCGATCGTCCGTGCCACGAACCTTTCACATTGTGAGCGTGCGTAATGAATCTTGTGCAGCCTTCATGCGGTCCCCTAGTTGCGGGCAAAAGCTTTATCCCAAGTGCCCGCTGTAGGGCGAGCTGGTCACGATGAAGGCGTTCGAAGTTAGCGGTCAGTTCATTGAATCTCATCGCAAATGGCAGCCGTTCGCGTTAGAGGTGGCTGCCGCAGATGAGTCGGCGGCGAAGGAGAAGACTCTCGCCCTGATGGGGAGTAGACACAAGGTCAAACGGAAGTTCATACAGATCGAGAATGTCAAGTCTCTCAGGGTCGAGGAGGTAACCGACCACGCAGTGAGGCATATCCTGGAGGCGAAGAAGTGACCCCGCCTCAGGCCGTCGACGACAGGAAGCTGCAAGAAGACTACATGATGCTCGAAACGGCAAAGGCTCAGATCGAGGGCCTTTCGAAACAGCAGCAGCTAATCCAGCTCGCGGTCGAGGAGCATGTGAGGGCAAGAGAGACAGTGAAGTCGTTGACTAAGGGCTCCCCGGGCGACGATGTTCTCGTCCCGATTGGCGCTGACTCGTTCATTCATGCCAAGGTCTCGGATAACAAGACCGCGGTATTGGGAATCGGCTCTGGCGTCACCGTGAGAAGGAGTCCAGAAGAGGCGGAGAAATTCCTAGACGAGAAGATCGACGAGCTGTCGCGCGCGTTCAAATCCATTGTTGACAGAGCAGCCCAGACGGAGGCGCTGATTCAGGAGCTGTCGGAGAAGGTGCAGTCACAGGTTGAGGCGCTTCGGTCCGCTGGCAAAATCTGAGGGCGGCAAATGTTCAAGGGACTCAGGGAGCGTTTTTCCTCGGTCTCGAAAGAGGCGAAGACGAAGAGCATCGAGGACATCTCGGAGGTCGTCGACGAATCCGGAAGACGTCTGAAGGAGAGCATGCTGGATGATCTCCTCATGGAACTCCAGCTGGGACTTCTCGAGGCAGATGTTGCCCTTCCGGTGGCCGAGGAACTGACCAAGAGCGTCAAGGCCTCGCTGCTCGGAAAGCGGATTGACAAATCCTTTGACATCGACGAGGCCGTAAGGCTCGCCCTGAGGGCGGCGGTCAAGGAGATTCTTGAACAGAAGCCGTTTGCGTTGATGGACCTCATCAAGAAGAAACCGCCGCCTTTCGTGATCATGTTCGTGGGGATCAACGGCGGCGGAAAGACCACGGCAATCGCAAAGCTCGCCTACAGGATGCAGAAGCACGGGCTATCGATTGTTCTCGCCGCGGGAGACACATTTCGCGCGGGTGCCATCGAGCAGCTCACTCTGCATTCGGAGAAGCTCGGATGCAAAGTGATCAAGCATCAAGAAGGGAGCGACCCCGCTGCTGTGGCTTACGACGCGATTGACCATGCGAAAGCGAGGAAGAAGGATATCGTCCTGGTCGACACGGCTGGCAGAATGCAGACGAACACGAACCTCATGGACGAGATGAAGAAGATTAGGCGCGTTGCGAAGCCGGACATAGTCTTCTTCGTAGGAGATGCGCTGGCTGGCTCGGATGCTGTGGAGCAGGCGAAGAGATTCGATGACGCGGTCGGCATAGATGGTGTGATTCTCACCAAGGTGGATGCGGACGCCAAAGGAGGCGCTGCGCTCTCCATCGCCAAAACCATCGGCAAGCCTATCGCCTATGTTAGCATAGGCCAAGAGTACGATGAGTTCAGAAGATTCGACCCTGAGTGGATGGTGGCCAGGATCTTCAACGAACCCCAGGCGAAGTCGACGGAGACCCTCTAGTTCCTATCGAGATTATCCCCGGCGAAGAGCAACGCGTAAACCTGGGCGTCAGCTATCACATCATCCACTTTGCAGTTTTCGTTCGCGTCGTGCGCGGTCTGCGTCGATGTGGACCAAACGGCTGCCTGAATCCCCAAGCGTCTGAAAGGCGCGGCGCACGTGCCTCCGCCGATTCCCATCGGACGAGCTTTGACGCCACGAACCACTTCAATGGCAGTTGAGAGCCTCCTAACGATTTCGGCATCCGATTTCGTTCTCGGAGCAGCATCCGCCCTTTGATCTAGTTTCAGGTTTATCTTAGCTCCAGTCGATTTCTCGATATCGTTTGCTGCTGCTCTTACCTCCGAAAACACATCGTCCAGCCCATATTCAGGAAGAACCCGAAAATCGAATGCGAAGCGCTGCCGACCGGGGACGGTGTTTACGTTCGGGCCGTTCGCCTCGCATCTCGTCGGAGCGAATGTGCTGCAAGGCGGGTCGAAAAGAGGATCGCACAGGTCGAACCGCTTCCTCACGCGCTCAAGTGCCAGCAACATGAACCGTGCAGCCGCCTCGAAGGCATTCACACCTTTCTCCGGTGTGCTCGCGTGGGTTTGGACTCCAACGACCTCGACCTCAATCCATGCGATTCCTTTCTCCACCACCACGATGCCTGATCCGTCCTTTTCGCCATGATCGGGCACTACAGCAATGTCATCCTTTCGAAAGACCCCTTTCGACAGTAGAAAATCAATGCCATGCACGTTCCCCATTTCCTCGTCCGCGACGAATACGAGCCCTATGTTGCACTCAGGGGTAATCCCATTCTTCACGAGGGCCTTGAGCCCGTACAGCGAGGCAATCAGCGCCTGTCCGTTGTCCTCGGAACCTCTTGCGAATATCCTGCCTTCCTCGACCCTCGGCTCGAGTGGAGGTGATTTCCACGCGCTCAGGTCCCCAACGGGAACAGTATCCATGTGCGTGACGACCCAGAGGTTCCTGTCTGAACTCCCCCTGAGCCTTATGATAATGTTCGGCCTCTTGCCCGAGGGAACCCGCGGGTCACGCGATTCCAACACTTCGACGGACTTGAATCCGAGATCCCTGACCAGCTTGGTAAGGTACTTCGCTCTCTCCGTCTCGCCCTCGCCACCGCTCTCTGGGCCCACGGCGCTGATCCGGAGCATCTCACAGAAATTGCCGACGAGCTCGTCCCTGTCCTCGGCTACGGTTTGCATCAGCTCTTTCGCATTCATGCTATCGCCCATTGGAGTTGACACTCGGTGTAGTTGGAAGTAGTATATTTCTTTGCTTGACAACAACCGGACTATTGTTCAACAAGCATCGCGACAGCGTTCCCGCCGCCCAGACAGAGTGTTGCGATGCCTCTCTTCGCCTCTCTGGCCTTCATCGCATAGATCAGAGTTGTGAGGACACGCGCACCACTGCATCCGATTGGGTGTCCGAGAGCGACCGCCCCGCCGTTCACATTGAATCGCGATTCTGGGATGACGAGAGAGCGCATCGTAGCGATGGACGCCGTTGAGAAGGCCTCGTTGTGCTCGATGAGGTCTATATCGCCCATCTGAAGATTGTTCCTGTTGAGCAACTTCTTGGTGGCGTGTATCGGCGCCTCCATGAGCAGCTCAGGCCTGACCCCTACTGTCAAATAGTCCACAATCCTCACAAGTGGTTTCAGACCCTTCTCCTTGGCGAGCTCGGAATCCATGACGACCGTCGCAGACGCCCCATCGTTGATGGTAGAGGAATTGCCCGCGGTGAGGACTCCGTCGTTCTTGAAAACCGGCTTGAGCTTCGCGAGGCCTTCGAGTGTGCTGTCCTCCCTCGGTCCCTCGTCGACGGAGACCACGATCTTCTCCTTCTTGGACTCGATCTCGACCTGGACTATCTCGTCCTTGAACGCGCCGCTCTTAATCGCCTGGACGGCCTTCTGCTGGCTCCAGAGCGAGAATTTGTCCGCGTCCTGTCTCGTGATGGCGTTCCGCTGAGCACATATCTCGCCCGTGTTGCCCATGTGGAAGTTGTTGAAGACATCCCAGAGACCGTCCCTGACCATCGAATCGATTATCTGGGAATCGAACATTTTGTACCCGAAACGCGCCTTCTCAAGGAGGTACGGGGCGTTGCTCATGCTCTCCATACCGCCGGCGACGATTATCCGTTCCTTTCCTGCCAGGATCGCGTCAGAGGCCAGCATAACCGCCTTGAGGCCTGAACCGCAGACCTTGTTCACGGTCAGAGCGGCGACCTCTTCGGTCAGGCCTCCGTGAAGAGCTGCTTGCCTCGCTGGGTTCTGCCCAAGACCTGCCGCGAGGACGTTCCCCATGATGCACTCCTCGACTTCCTTGGGGGAGACTTTCGCCCTTAGGACCGCCTCTCTCACCGCAATGGAACCTAGTTTTGGAGCGCTCAGGTCCTTGAGAGCTCCGCCGAACTTGCCGATCGGAGTCCTAGTAGCGCTAACGATGACAGCTTCCTTCATGAACATACACACCTGCCCAGCGCGCTGGATAACACCTTGCGGAGGGTAGGCTGATGATTCGCAGGAGCGTATTTATAGATTGTCTATGTTCACCCTCGACATTCGCCGAAGTGGCTTGTGAAGGTGTCTTCGCGATGCGACTGGCGGCTCGAACCATCCAGGCCTGATGGAGCGCGCGAAGGTTCTTGACATCGCGGCTGACCCAGAAGCCTTCGCACCGCATCTCTTGCATCTGAAGCCCTGACCGAATCCCATCGAGCCCATGCGCTTCCCGCAGCGCTTGCAGACGGGGTTGTGTACCTTCCGGATATCCTTTACGAGCCTCCTGACGTGTATCTTCTCGACGTTGAGTGTCATTCTATCCTCGCGCACGGAGCCAAAGATGGTCACTCCATCGCCTGGCAGGAGCGCCCGCCCCACCTGACGGAAACTGCGAGAGGGCTCGTAGAAGGCAGCGTCGATTTCGTCCCCGTCAGATACGCGGAGGATGACGTGCTTCCCAGGAACCGTGACTGGCGGCGAGATGACACTGGCCTCGATTCTCGCGGAGTCCATGGGCTTGAGCGCACCAATCCTCCTCTTTGCGATGTGGTCATCCGTACCCTGGTTGGTGAGGAATAGAAGCCACCTGTCTGGCCTTTCCCCTCTTATCATGTCCTTGGCCTTCAGGAGCTCGGCCGCTGAGTCCCCCCTGATGCCGAAAAGGATGGGGCAAGGCGACCCCGGAGTGATGGCGATGTGGTCACTCTCATAATCGTAGTTATTGAAAGTGTGCCTAGTGGTTTTGTCCATGGTGATCACGCTCTTCGGATCAACTCTTCGTGGTTTGCCGAACATCTTGGGATGGCGATATGCGATCACCTCCCAGGTTCTATCTCTGGGGCGCCACGCCATCGCGGAAGCTGCACCGATTATTCCCCTCCCGCTCTTGTACTTTCTCCACTCCGCGCCGCATTCGCTCAGTGACTTCTCGACGCGCCTGATTGGGACGACTTCGCGCACCGCTTCCCAGTACAGCCCTTGCGAGGGCCTCCGGTCTGACACAACGATGCCCGGGTTCGTCTTCTCACAGTCGAACTGGGCAACTCTTTCGAGCACGAGCGATGCCTCTTCCAGGAGGCTTCCCTTCTCGACAGCGCGGCCGCTCTCATAGTATCTGACCTCCCGTCCCGGAAGCAAGCCGCAGAGTCTTGAGACGCCCGTACCTTCTCCGAACCGCAAGCATATGGCGGCGTTCCCCCTGGTCTTCCAAGGCACGTTGGGATCGAGCCGCACCAAGCGCGGAAGGCCGATCAGGTCATAGTTCTTGAGCTCCTCGATCATGAGAGACGCCAGGTATGTCGTGCACATGCCGTCCGGGGAATCAGTATCGTCGAAGGCAAGCAGAGTACCGCTCACGCTGAAGGCCATCGCAGGGCCCCAAGAAAAGGGTTGTTGTTGTCAGGATGCGACCACTGAGTCAGCATGAAGCACCACGGTCAGAGTGGCCTCCTCGAATACAAGACATCCAGCAATCACCACCTCCCTTCCCAGCAACGTCGGCTGGATCTCGTAAGTAGAATCCAACGAAAGGGTACTTCCCCCCATCATGCCCCTCAGAGCGAATCCGCTCTCACCATCCGTCATGAAGAGAATCCCTCTCACCTTGATCTCATCTCCTTCGAACAGTCTCCAGCAATTCGCCAATGCATCCACAGTCAGAACGAACTCGCACCGTCGAAGAAGGGTCACACGATCACTGTCGGAATAGAGCCTCCTCGGAGAATGTAACCCGAACACCTTCCCAACGACCTTGACCTCGTCCCCGAGGTGGACATATGTACCTGGCTGGGCATGGATCCCTGGGGAACAGATGATGATGACGGTACAGCCCGAGGTGGTTTCCACCAACAACAGATTCTCGGTCCCATCATCCCATGCCCAAAACTCGGCCACAAGCCCGATTGTCTCCACAGTGGAACCATCATCGACTGACTCAAGGGCGGCAATCGACACGACGGGCACCGAAGAGCCGAAACCCACGAGGACCACGAGACATAAAGTGATCGCGCTTGTCGCCGCCAGAATTCGCCGACGCGACCTCGTGCAGAGCATCCGAGGCCGATCGACCAGAGAGAAACATGCTGACGACGGCTACATGTATCCTGCCCAAACCATAGGAAATCATTTTAACGGGCTCCTCTTTTATCCGTCAGCTAGGTGAACGAATGGGCAAATCGATTCTGACGGAGTACAGGCTCGAGCTCAGCACCCTGCTCACGTTACTGTTCGCCTTTCTCACGATGATCTCGATCGTAGGCGTCTGGTACATGGAAATGGCGACCGACGAAAGCGGAAAGGTGATCTTCAACCTCCCTGACTTCATCTCGTTCTTTGAATCCTTCCTGGATCCGTTGGGGACCTGGGTCACCTGGATCGCAGTCGCGGCGCCCATCGGATTGATCGTCTGCGCGTGGTGGCTTTACGATTTTGTCAAGAAGACCAGAGAACTCGCCGACCTCATCGACACTCCGAGCAAGGCGAAGTTTGTCAGGAACCTGGACGACATCGAGTATCTGGCTTGGTCCTTGCCTCAGCGATTCGAGGACAAGGTCATTTCGAAGAAGAGGGAGTTCAAGCTCTAGGCGCTCTCATGTAAGGGGGGCCCCTTCACTTCCGCTGGAGGCCTCGGACTTCTGTGCCCCCTCTGCCCGCGGCCCGTCGTTCGAGATTATCTTGAGGGCGCCTGCTGCCTCCAACCACCCGACGACTTTGCCGAGATCTTCCGATCTGCACTGGATTGTTGCCTCCACGCGGGTGCCGACAATCTCCTCACTGACATCGCATGACACTCTTAGCCTAGAAAGAAGACCCATCGACTCATCCTTCAACGGGAGTACCACACTGAGAACTGCCGACAGCTTCTGAATCGCGCCTATTCGCTCCCTGAGCGTGTCCAACCCTTCCTCCTCAACAGTCGAAATCATCTGCAGCTCATGAGGCTCTATCATCGATTGAACGAAGCAGACGATATTCTTCTTCCTTTCATCATCAATCAAATCAATCTTGTTACCTACCACGATGAGAGATCGTCTCTCGGTTTTCGGAAGGAGGATATCTAGTGAGGTTCGAAGTTTCGATTTGATCTCTTCATCGTTTTCGCTGGAATCGAACAACAGAAGAATCATATCAGCATAGAATATCTCTTCTAGCGTTGAATTGAATGCGTCTATTAGATCGGGTGGAAGGTCTCTGATGAAACCTACCGTATCCGACACCAGAATGTTCGCCCTGCTGCCTTTGAGCCGTCTTGTAGTAGTAGATAGAGTAGAGAACAATCTATCATCTACCTCTACCGACGCCTCACACAGTCTATTTAACAGAGCCGATTTTCCAGCGTTGGTATAGCCCGCGAGGGAGACGAGACTGTATCCTTGCTCTCTTCTTTTCGCTCTTGTGATTTCCCTCTGCTTCGATAACTCCCGTAACCCTTTTTCAATTCTCCTTGCGTGGGTCTTCGCGTGTTCATAGTAGACATCTGTTGCGTAGGCTCCGCCAGCCAGGAACCCTGGTCGATCTCCGCTCTTCGCTTTGTGAATCCACTCTCTGAGGAATGGCTGCTCATACCTCAGCTTGGCGAGAGTGACTTGAGCGATCGCCTCTTGAGTGTGTGCATGTTCTGAGAAGATCCGAAGTATGACCCCTGGCCTGTCGATGAACTCCCTCTGAAACTTCATTTCAAGATAGTGATGCTGTGAAGGTCTGAGGGTCCCGTTCACCACTGCGAGATCAAATTCTGATTCCTCCAACTCCTTGTGTATCTCCTCGATCTTTCCGGGTCCGAGAAAACTCACCTTGTGGGGATATCTCAGGTTCTGATGGAACTCGCTGATGACTCGCACTCCGAGTGTGTCCAGCAGCGAGCGCATCTCCGCGGTGTCCTCTGTGATGGATAGAAGGATTGCCTTTTTCATCTGCTATGTTGCTTAGGCCATGTTGAGAGATAATGATATGCGTTAACGAAATCCAGCACATTCCATACCTCGAAACCATGTTTTCCGATGGACACACACGATTCCCGAGGACCGCGCTCACTTTTCGTGGGGTTCCATCGGAAATCAAGGGGTCCCCCTTCAGAAATGCGCATGCTTGTGCATCGATTCTTATTATTCGCCCCCTTGCATTTACTCGAAATACTGGCTCGCTCGATTCATCAAAATTTCGGGGCTGTAGGTAAAATGAGTTCTCGCGATAATATTAACACTTAAGTAGCTTCTACATCATTCCACTTTTTCCTCAGTTTCGTGTGGATTCCGAGAGCGGCTTCCATCGGAAACAAGGGGAGGGAAGGAGCCTTTTGCTTCTGCGGAGGAACGAGATGCAGGATACCATATTCCAGCAGTACATCAGATCGCAGTCCATCTTCAAGGGTGATAGGGACATTCTGAGGTCATCATACATCCCTGATGTACTCCCTCACAGGGAGGAGCAGATTAGGGAGCTGGCGAGGATCCTAGTGACCGCGCTCGAGGGGAACAGACCCTCGAACGTGTTGCTTTTCGGGAAGACGGGGACAGGCAAGACCGCCTGCATGAAGTACATCGGCAAGGAGATCGAGCGCGCTAACTCTGGATTGAACAAGGTCCATTTCATCTACATGAACTGCGAGGTCGTGGACACGCAGTACGGCATTCTTCAGAACATAGGCAATAGATTCATCGAGGATTTTGAGGCCCGCATTCCTTTTACTGGTTGGAGCACCGAACGGGTGTACAACATACTCAGGGAGAAGATCGACGAGGAGAAACGCGTGATCGTCATCGCTCTCGACGAAGTTGATCAGCTCGTCTCGAAGAGCGGCGACGATGTGCTGTATCACCTGTGCAGAATCAACGACGACCTCAAAAACGCCAAGGTGAGCGTGATTGGGATATCGAATGACCTGCGATTCATGGAGTTCCTCGACCCGCGGGTGAAGAGCTCGCTCAGCGAGGAGAAGATGGTGTTCCCGCCGTACAACGCGGAGCAATTGAAAGATATCTTGGATCAGAGGAGCAAGTTGGTGCTGGAGGCGGGTTCGCTCGAGTCCTCGGTGATACCACTCTGCGCAGCGCTGGCAGCTCAAGAGCACGGAGACGCAAGAAGGGCCCTTGACCTTCTCAGGGTGGCCGCTGAGATCGCCGAGCGGAACCAGGTGTCGGTCATTACAGAATCGGACGTCATCAAGGCGAAGAACAGGATCGAGCTCGACTGCATCAGCGAGGCAATCAGAACCTTGCCCATCCAATCGAAGATGGTGCTGATGGGGGTGTTCCTCAACACGGAGAGGGGTGATGGAAAGCTCACTACCGGAGATTTGTACGAGACATACAAGGAGCTCTGCCAGTGCACCTCGATTGCCATACTGACTCAGCGAAGAATCACGGACCTGATTTCGGAACTCGATATGCTCGGCATAATACACGCTCGGGTGAAGTCCTTCGGGAGAGGGGGGAGAACGAAGGAGATAGAGCCCAGTGTGCCCGTTGTGGAAGCGAGGAAAATACTCGAAGAGGACGAGATACTGAGCCAGCTCAAGAACTACAAGCTGCGCTACCAGACGACACTGATGTGATCTGAGCCAGCTTCATGGGCGGCTCGGGGGGTCCTTCTGCTCCTCGCCTTCCACCCTTTTCTCCACTTTCGAACGGTCTTCCGTGTTCGCCGCGTACAGGGCCCGTCTCCGCTCGATTCGCTTCTTCTCTCGGTGCGTGAGAACAATGTCCATGACGACGGGCGCTATGACGATCATGGCGATGGTGATCCACAGGTTGCGAACGCTGTTGGGCGGTGCGGGGCTCCCAAGGGTGTCAGTCGACCACAGCTTGAGGAGGCCGAACCACGGGATCTCGCCGCGAGCCTTTCCCACCACCCAGTCAACATTGACAGGCCCTGCAGCACCGTACATCTGGTCGATGGCAGAATTGTGATCCCCTTTCGTGATGAAACCGCTTCTGTCGGATGTTGTCATGGCTCGTATGTCGATCGTGACAGACTGTCCACCCCACCCAACGTCGTGAATGATTAGTACACTCGTCAGATTGTCCCAGGTGTCGGCCGTGTTGAGGGTCGACCATTTTGTCTGCGGGACGTTCTTGAGGGCCGCACATTTATAGCCACTGTTGTCCGGGTTGATCTCCAAATACATCATCGCGCGGTGAATGATCGGGGTGGCTGCTGACACGCCTCCTCGCTCGTAGACGATGACATCCCCGTAGTCCCCGTAGCTTCGGTATCCCGAGACATAACCCTCGAGATAGGTTTCGATATCCGAAGCCTGGTCTACCTTCTTCACGAGAACGAGGTCACCGGTGTCGATGGTGCCGATGTCGCTGAGATTGTCCTCGCCGTGCATCATGCTGTTCGACTCTACAACGACTAGTGGCGGCCACATACCTGTGTACGCGAACATCGTCAGAAGCACCAGGCATACGAAAAGGAACGCGATACCGGCGTCCCTCAGGAACAACAATACGCCACGATACTTCCTGGGTATTCTGATACCTTTGAGCTTGCTTTCAGCCACAACGCTTAGAGTGGAAGACGCGTATAAAATGGATATGGTCACTCGCTAGTCATCGTCCTCGGGTCAGTGACCGTAGCCCTTGACTACCTTCTTGACGTATTCGTCGCATTCTCTGAAGACATCCTTATCAAGAGGCCTGGGCGTGTGGTTCGCAAGGATCCATCTAGCCTTCTCCCTCGCAACCTGCGCCAAGTCCTTTCGGCCAGCCGCCTCCCACGAGTCTCTTGACTTCCTGTCAAGCAGTTCTGGAATGTAGTGCTCTTTCCTGAAATGGCTTAACGTGTAGGGCGTGCCCAGATAGCTTGCAGCAGGTCCGATCCGGATTATCTCATCGACTGCGAGCGTCTCGTCGGTGACCTCTATTCCTCTGAGTATTCTCGAGACCATGCCGCAGATCTCGTTGTCCATCACTATCTTCTCGTACGACGTTGTGATGGAACCGTCCAACGAGCCCGCGGAGTCGTACATGAAGTTGACTCCCGCGTAACTCGCTTGCAGGATGCTTATCGCTGTCTCGATGCCTGCCTGGGCATCGACTACCTTCGAATCTGAGTTGCCACCAGTCCCCCTGCACGGCAGCTTGTAGTGCCTTGCCAGCTGGGCCGTTGCCAGGTTTAGTAGGCCCACTTCGGGCCCACCCAGAGCTGGCGCGCCTGTCTTCATATCCATCGCTGCCGAGACCGTGCCGAAGAACACCGGAGCACCTGGGTTCGCCAACTGGGAGACCATGATCCCCGACAGCACCTCCGCAGTCTGCTGGACCATTAGTCCGGCCAGGGTTGCGGGAGCGGTCCCTCCCGCGAGTGCCTCAGGAGCGTATAGCACAGGCTGCTTGTACTTCGCGTACACAATCGATCCGTCCACAAGCTCCTTCGAGAGCTGCATCGGGCTCACTGGATTTGTGAAGCCAAGCAACAACGGTTTCTTCACGAGTTCGTCTGTGGACCCTCGAATCAATGATCCGAGTTGAATCGTCTCCTCCGCCCACCTGGTCCCGTGAATGTATCCGTCAACGGTCTTCACGGAGTTCTTCAGGATGCCCCAAAGCGCCCAGATGTGCATGGTCTCTGGCGGAACGTCCATCGGGGTGGTCATCATCGATATGTGGTGTATGTTCTCGCAGTAGTCCCCAATCAGTGCCATATTCTCCAGGTCACGCTGAGTTGCGAGGCGGATCACGCCGTCCAGATCCTGCACCTTCACTCCCTGGCCACAGAGCGAGAAATGGACCCTTTTCTTGCCCATGAGCAGCTTGTAGCTCGGGTCTCGGCCGTAGTAGTTGAACGATGATGGAGCTTTGTGTATCGTGTCCATGACGAGACTCTCATCCATTCTCACAATCATGGTCTTGTTGTCAACTTCCGCACCAGCATCCGCGAAAAGCTTCCGTCCGTCCTCAGACCAGACCTTGACGCCAAGCCTCTTGAGAATATCCATCGTCGCGCCGTGAATCTTCTGAATCTCGCCTCTCGTGAAGATATCTAGTTGGCCGCCTATCGGTTCGTGAACCGGCATGTGTGTTCCCTCTATCTAGTTGGTCTGATGCCGGCCCCCGCATCGCTTGTCGCGGGTATCAAACTGCTCATAAGAGGCAAGAACAGGAATGAAAAAAGACGCAGGGTAAGAGGTTTTGAAGGCTCGATAAGGAGTCGCCCGATCAGCCCATTCCTGGGCAGCCACCGTACTCACGGTCGTAGCTGTTGTTCCAGTTGTACTCGTTGGGATCGCCGCCCTGACCGTCTGAGTAGCTGTAGTTGCAATTGTGTTCCCAGTCGTAGTCGTGCATCGGGTAGGTGTCGTTCCGGTCCGCGTCTTGGTACGACGACTGGTGGTACCATCCGTGCATCCCGCCCATTCCTCCCATACCGCCCATACCTCCCATACCACCCATACCACCGTATCCGTCCCCGGATCTAGACCCGAGGCCCATGGCATTGGCTACCGTAGGGGACGCCGCCGCAGCTAGACCTGCAACCGCAATGACTCCGACAACCGCCACTATTGCGACCATCGCTGAAGTCTTCATTCTTGATTCACCTCCGCACGCGCTTTGTGCTCTCAAAGCCCGTGGATGACTACTTGGGTGAAATGGTACTTGGACCTATCCTGAAAAGCGGCCTAAACCTTTTCACCGGGGTGAAAAGTGACTGAAAACACGGCTGAATTCAAGGTTCGGGTTTAATTGTGACCTTGTTGGTCGCCCCGAACCGTTCCTTTGTTATGACGCCCTTCTGCAAGAGCCTGTCCAGGACTCGGGATACTTTCGCGTTCGACATCTTGGTCCTGGTTATCAGGTCCTTCTGTAGCGCCTCTCCACCAGAATCCATGATCGACTTGAACATCGTGCGCTCGTCCCCGGTCAACAGCCGAAGGACCAGGTAATTCTTGCTAGCCGCCTCCTCCTCGGAGGGGATACAGGTCATTTCCTTCGTGACTGCAGCATGCAGCTCGGATTTGTTGGCCACCTCCGTCATCCGCTCCGGATGCGTAGGTGGAGGGACCATGTTCGACGGCAAGGGCTCGTACTCGTTCCAAAGGGCGACTACCATCACGGCTCCGACTATCAGCACTATCGCGATGGCGATGATCCCGACGTTGCTGGAGCTATAGATCATGTGACCATTCATGCCCATGTGGTCGGTCGAGTCGGTCGTGTCTTCTGGGGTGAGCAAAGCGTACACTAGAAGAACTACCGCGACGGCGGCGATAATCCCGGCAGCTATCTTGACCCACTTGCTCATTCGAATTGCCTTTGAACGGCGTTTCGTAGAGTCCCATCTCTATTTCTACCCTTTCCCATGCATGCGGGGGCGCTGGCGCACGCTGCAATCCGAGGCAAAGCTAGAAATGCCAATATGGGATTGAGGCCGCGGGGTTGCAGGTGGCAGCGGAGAAGACCCACGGGAAGAACGCTCGCATATCGAAAGACGAGTACTTCATGAACATCGCGATCGAGGTCTCCCGGAGGAGCACCTGCACCCGAAGGCAGATAGGCGCCATTGTTGTCAGCGATGTCGGTGAGATCAAGAGTTCGGGATACAACGGGAACCCAAGGGGTCTCCCGCATTGCCATGAGATCGGGTGCATCAGAGACAAGCTCGGAATCCCTTCGGGCACTAGACTGGAGACTTGTACGGCCGTTCACGCGGAGCAGAACGCCTTGATACAAGCAGGTACGAACGCGCGCGCATCCACAATGTACTCGACAATCGTCCCGTGCCCGATCTGCGCGCGCATGATCCTGAATGCTCAGGTCGCCCGAGTAGTCTACATCGATGATTACTCGGATTTGACGGGGGTCGAGCTGCTCAAGCAGGCCGGGATCAAGGTCACTAGGATGGACAAAAGACTGTTCGCGGAGAAGCTGCGGAAGTAGCGAAGCAGCCTCGCTATCATCGAATCAGGACCCGGTTTGTCGTTGATTGTCGAATTATCGTAGAAATAAATCGAAAAATCCGAACCCCGTAGGCTATTTATATCGAAACCCGCATCAGCGACTGGACGTGTCTGACTTGGGCAAGGCCGACATACTCCGCCAAATAAAGGATGCGGAAGAAAAAGTCCGCTCATTGACGAAGGAGGCCGAGGAGAAGAGGCGGCAGCTCCAGGCCGAGGGGAAGCGTGCGGCGATTTTGAGAACAGACGGCGCGGAAGCGACTCTCAGGAAGCAGCTGGACGCCAGGATGGCCGAGGCCCAATCGCGGATCGACCAGAAGAAGAGGACGGTCCTTGCCGAAGGGGAGAAGAAGGCCGCCGCACTGGCCGCCACCGCCCAGAATCGCATGGGCACGGCAAAGGAGTTCGTTCTTTCCGAGTTTGAGAGGACGATTGATGCTTAAGCCAGAGGAGATGACCCGGGCCGTTGTCGTCGGGTCGATAGAAAGCCTCGATACGACGATCGAGTGCCTCTACGAGTTGGGCATACTCCATCTGATAGACTTCACGGACCAGGATGAGGAATTCAGCATCGGTCAGCCGCTCCCGAAAGCATCTGACACCTCTCAGAAGCTCCTTAAGCTCAGGGCGATGATGCGGTCCCTCGAAATCGAGGAGCACAAGCCAATCCACCCCATGCATGTCCACGACATCAGGTCGCGGATGGATCAAGCACTCGTCACTCTGGACCTCAATACATCTAGCAAGGCAGATTCTCGCCAGAAGATACAAGCATTGGTTAGGGAGAAAGAAGGAGAGATTAGGGCCCTGGAGCCAATCATCCCTTTCGCGATCGCGGTGGAGCTCTACGACGGTTATGACAACCTCTCGAGCTTCGTCGGAACATGCAGGACTGACCCGGGCGCCGCCCTGAAAGGCAAAGTGTCCGAATGCGAGGTCTTCGTCGACTCCAGGAAATCTGATGTCGTCATCGCAGCGTTCGTCAGGAACGAGGATCGGACTGAAGCCATGAAGATACTGGCAGAGCACGCCTTTCAGGAGCTCAAACTGCCAAAAGTGAAGGGCGATCCCGACGAGATAGTGGTCCAACTGCGCAAGCAGATAAAAGAACTCGATGCGGACCTGGCAAGAATCGAGGCCGACCTCGATGCTATCCGGAAGCAGTTCGCAGACTTCATCATCAGCTCGGAGGAGCACCTCTCAATCGAGATACTCAAGGCGGAGACGCCCCTTCGCGTCGCCACATCGGCAAACTCCTTCGTCATCGACGGGTGGGTTCCGACCTCCCGTGTAGAAGAGATAACGACGGCCCTGGACACCATGTGTTGCGGCCTCGCGTTCATCGAGACCGTGAGTCCCGAGAAGCACGAGGAACCCCCGGTGAAGCTCAAGAACCCAAAGCCTGTCAAGCCTTTCGAGTTCTTCATCAACCTCGTGTCGACTCCAAAGTACGAGGAGATAGACCCTACCTTGGTCCTGTTCATCACGTTCCCGCTCTTCTTCGGGTTCATGATCGGCGACCTTGGCTTCGGTCTCGGCCTGATGGCGTTAGGCGCGATCATGCGCTGGAAGATGAAGTCGAGCCCCGACCTGTACAAGCTCGGAACAATCGTGCTCGCAGGCGGGTTATTGGCCAGCGTCTTCGGGGTCTTCCTGTTCGCTGAGGCGTTCGGGGTTCCCTTCCATCCGCCGGCTGAAGCTCACGACGAAGCCTCCTGGGAGGTCGTTGCCAACATCCCGATACACCCGATTCTTGACAAGATGCACGACACGCAGGAGATGCTGGGCATTTCGCTTTTCGTGGGCTGGATTCACCTGACCCTGGGACTCGTGTTCGGATTCTATAATCACTATCATCACAACAGGAAGCACGCGTTCGGCAAGATCGCGTGGGCGGTCATACTCTTCGGATTATTCGAGGAGATCATGGTCATCGCGGGCAATGCAACGGAGACCAGCACATTCGTCAATGCGACCATCTACGGTTTCATGCCAGACTCGTCAATGTCCCTGATAGGTGTCGATATCTCAATCCCAGCAGTCGTGTTGATACTGCTCGGGGTAATCGCACTTCCCTTCACAGAAGGTCCGCTGGCACTGACAGAGGTCATCGGACTGTTCACAAACCTCGTGTCATACGCAAGATTGGCCGCCCTAGCGGTAGGCAAGGGCGCCATGGCGCTTGCGTTCAACACGATTCTGTTCCCGCTCATATTCGACAGCGGGAACATCGGCGTCGCTATTCTGGGCGCACTCGCGCTATTCGTCACCCAGATGTTCTTCGTGTTCTTCCTGGGAGCCCTATCAGCGGGTATCCAGGCTATCAGGTTGAACTATGTGGAGTTCTTCCTCAAGTTCTTCGAGGGCGGAGGCACTGACTTCCAGCCCTTGAGCTACGAAAGGAAACACTCAGTCGCAACAAAATAGGAGGCAAGAAAGAATGGCACTAGATCCGGGAACAGCGGTAGGAGCCGGCCTTGCGTTGATCGGTGCAGGCATCGCGATTGGTGTCGCGGGCCTCGGCACGGGTATCGCGCAGGCCCAGATTGGTGCAGCGGCAGTGGGCGCGACGGCAGAAGACCCCAAGATGTTCGGAAAGGGCATGATCCTGATGGTCTTGCCCGAGACGATCGTCATCCTCGGGTTCGTCGTGGCGTTCCTGTTGCTGGGCAAGACGTGAGCATGGAGATCGAACCGGTGATATCGGGACGCGGCGGTCCACCAAGGAGCTGAGAGGCTATGAGCCTGAACAAGGTAGTTGAGGATATCCTCCGACGCGGGGAGGAGAAGAAGCAGGAGATCATCCGACTCGGAGAGAAGGAGCGGGACGAGCAGTTGCTCCAGGCAGACAAGAGGATCGAGGAGAACCGGAGGAAGAGCGAGAAGAAGGCCGAAACCGCGGTCATCCAGATGGAACAGCAGGAACTCTCGAGCGCAGAGCTGGAATCGAAGAAGACGCACCTGGCCGCACAGCGGAAGGTCATGGAGGATCTCAGGTCGCAGTCGCTCGAGGAGCTGGCCAGCTACCCTTCGGACAAACGCAAGAAGATCTATTCGAAGCTCATCGCTAAGGCGAAGAAGGAGCTTGGGGACTGCTACGTGTACTCGAACAAGGCGGACAAGTCGATGCTGCAGCTGCCCTCGGGAATGACCAATGGAGGAGTCATTGACTGCGCAGGCGGGCTCATATTCGAGAGCAAGGACAGGAGCGTGCGTCTAGACTACCGGTTCGAGAGCGTTCTGAACGATGTCTGGAACGGGCAGATGCGGGAGATATACACTAAGCTGTTCGGGTGATTTGGAACATGTGGTTTGCGGGCAACCGGGGCAATTATGCATACGCGTGTACTCGCGTGAAGGCGAAGAAGAGATTCCTCCTTTCGAAGGATGTCTACTCCCGCCTTCTCGTCATGGACGTGCACGAAGTGGGCAGGTTCCTCGGAGAGACCCAGTACCGTGAGGAGATGGCGAAGTACGCTGCTGGGTATTTGGGTGCCAACCTGGTTGAGGTGGCGGTCACGCGAAACCTCGCGAACACATATTCCGACATACTCAGCTTCACAACTGGCCACCTGAGAGAGATGGTCGGGAACTACCTGAAGCGCTGGGACATCTACAACGTCAAGACGCTGCTCAGAGGCAAGATAACGAATGTCAAGGTCGACGAGATTGTCGACACATTCGTCCCGGCAGGCGCCTACTCAGAGACATACTTGAAGTCCTTGGTGCAGCTAGGCTCGGTCTCCGAGATCATGGACGCACTCGCCGCGGACCCCGCACTCGCGATCACCCCCGAACTCGTCAGGGAAGTCGTGGATGCGGGGAGACTGGCACCCTTGGAGGACCACCTGGACCAGAGGATGTACTACGATCTCCTCAAAGTGGTCAAGGAGGCAGTCAGCGCAGACAAACTGCTCAGAGATTTCGTCAGGGAGGAAATTGACGTGACGAATCTCAAAGTGCTCCTGAAACTGAAGGCCGAGCGCATCCCCGAGGACAAGATCGCGAAGTATCTGATACCGGGCGGCATGGACTACAGCATCGAGAAACTGCGCGCGCTCGCACAGGCGGAGGGGATGCCACCGGTCATCGAGGAGCTCGAGAAGTCCTCAATGTACACCGACATAAGGGAGCCACTCGAGCGCTTCAAGACGGACAGGAAGCTCTCGGGCATCACGATCGCGTTGGACAGGGCGCTGATAGGCAAGAGCGAGAAATTCGCCCACTTCTACCCGCTCTCGGTCCTGCCGATAGTCAACTACATGATACGCAAGAAGGTGGAAGTGGACAACATAAGGATAATCACGAGAGGCAAGGCAAGCAGCCTCTCGACAAAGGTCATCGAGGACCTGCTGGTGGTGTGAGATGCAGATCGCTGTCGTGGGCACTGAGGAGTTCGTGACGGGGTTCCGCCTGGCAGGCATCAGAAAAGTGTACGCCGTCACACCGGACAAACTGATGGAGACGGTCGTCAAGGTCATGGATGAACAGGATGTCGGCATACTCGCGGTCTACACGAAGGACCTCGAGGGGTTGCCGGCTCAGCTGAGGACAAAGATGATGGAGAGCGTCGACCCCGTCGTCATACCAGTCGGGCTCGACGAAGGCGATATGAGAGATAAGGTTCGAAGGGCGATGGGTATCGACCTTTACAAGTCAAAGTAGTGGGAGCTGGTCATATGGCTACGAAGGAAACGGGAAGGATAAGCAGAGTCGCAGGGCCGGTCGTCACGGCGGAGGGCATTTCCCCGAGGATGTACGACGTCGTCTTGGTTGGCGAGCTCAAGCTCATGGGCGAAGTGATCAAGCTCGTTGGCAAGAAGACAGTCATCCAGGTCTACGAAGACACCTCAGGAATCAGGCCTGGCGAAGAAGTCGTCGATACTGGGGCTCCGCTCCAGGTCGAGCTCGGGCCGGGACTGCTATCGAGCGTGTACGATGGAGTTCAGAGGCCTCTGCCTGTCCTGAGGGAGAATCAGGGCGACTTCGTATCACGAGGCATCACAGCTCCCGGCCTTGACAGGAAGAAGAAGTGGGAGTTCACCCCCCTCGTCAAAAAGGGTGACGAGATAGGTCGCGGCGCAATACTCGGCGAGGTCCCGGAGGGCAATATTGTCCACAGAGTTCTCGCGCCGAGCGACGCGAAGGGGAAAGTCAAGAACATTTCGTCTGGGAACTTCACCGTGGAGGATGTTGTCGGTCAGTTGGATTCTGGGTATGAGCTCAGACTAATGCAGAGGTGGCCAGTAAGGCAGGCGAGGCCGTATGTCGAGAAGCTGATGCCCGATATTCCGCTCGTTACAGGCCAACGGGTGCTCGACCTGCTGTTCCCGCTCGCCAAGGGCGGCACGGCGGCGATTCCAGGCGGGTTCGGAACAGGAAAGACCGTCACATCGCAACAGCTCTCAAAGTGGAGTGATGCGCAGATAGTCATCTATGTAGGTTGTGGCGAGAGGGGAAACGAGATGACAGAGGTTCTGACTACGTTCCCCGAGCTGGAGGATCCAAAGACCGGGAAGCCCCTGATGGGCAGGACGGTTCTCATAGCGAACACCTCCAACATGCCGGTCGCTGCGAGAGAGGCGTCCGTTTATACGGGAATCACAGTGGCCGAATACTACAGGGATATGGGCTACGACGTCTCACTGATGGCCGACTCAACCTCTAGGTGGGCTGAGGCCATGAGAGAGATATCGTCACGGTTGGAGGAGATGCCCGGTGAGGAGGGATATCCCGCCTATCTCGCGGCGAGGCTCTCGGAATTCTATGAGCGATGCGGCCGCGTCAAGGTGTTCTCAGGAGGGATTGGATCGATTTCGGTCATCGGTGCGGTATCTCCGTCGGGAGGCGACTTCAGCGAGCCCGTCACTCAGAATACCCTCAGGATCGTCAAGGTGTTCTGGGCGCTCGATTCAAAACTCAGAGAGAGAAGGCACTTCCCAGCGATTAACTGGCTGACCTCGTACAGCCTCTATAGCCCGATTCTCGAGGATTGGTACAGGAAGAACGTCGCCGAGGACTGGAACCAGGTGCGGCTCTGGGCGATGGAGACGCTACAGAAGGAGTCGGAGCTGCAGGAGATTGTCCAGCTCGTCGGTTCGGATGCGCTGCCCGAGGAGCAGAGGTTGACGCTCGATGTCGCCAGAATGATAAGGGAGTTCTTCCTGCAGCAGAGCGCGTACCACGCAGTAGACACATACAGCCCACTCAAGAGGCAGTACGAATACATGAGCGCGATCAAGAGGTTTTCCGAGCACGCGAAGAAGGCGATATCTCTCGAGGTCCCCCTCGAGAGGATTTCCACGCTCCCGTGCAGGGCGGACCTCGGGAAGCTGAAGTTCGAGGAGACGATCGATGCCGACCTGAAGAAGGTCACCGCAGAAATGGACAAGCAGTTCGCCTCTCTAGGAGGATGAGACAGATGGCCAAGGAATACCACACCATCAACCAGATTGCAGGACCGCTTGTCTTCGTAGAGAAGACGGAACCCATTGGCTTCGGCGAGCTCGTGCAGATCACGCTTCCAGACGGGAGCACGAAGAGAGGACAGGTCTTGGATACCTCTGATGAGGTCGTGGTTGTCCAGGTGTTCGAGGGGACGGGAGGCATCGACAGGGCTTCGGGAGTGAAGTTCCTCGGAGAGACCGTCAAGATGCCCGTTGCGAAGGACATGCTCGGCAGGATACTGAACGGCTCTGGAGATCCACTCGATAACGGCCCCCCTATCATCCCGGAGAAGCGGCTGGAGATCATCGGTGCAGCCATCAACCCGTGGGCCAGGGACAACCCCCAGGAGTTCATCCAGACGGGAATCTCGTCGATAGACGGGATGAATACGCTCGTCCGCGGTCAGAAGCTTCCGATATTCTCGGGTGCTGGTCTGCCGCACAACGACATCGCGTTACAGATCGCGAGACAGGCCAAGGTCCTAGGCGGGAAGGAGGAGTTCGCGGTCGTATTCGCCGCCATGGGCATTACGAGCGAGGAGGCCCAATACTTCATGAAGGACTTCGAGAGGACGGGCGCTCTGAAGAGGGCGGTCGTGTTCCTCAACCTCGCGGACGATCCTGCGATCGAGAGGCTGCTGACTCCAAGACTCGCGCTCACCACCGCGGAGTACCTCGCTTTCGATCTCGGGATGCACGTCCTCGTGATACTCACAGATATCACGAACTACTCGGAGGCACTGCGACAGATCGGGGCCGCGAGAGAGGAAGTACCCGCGAGACGGGGTTACCCTGGATACATGTACACCGACCTGGCGTCCATGTACGAGCGGGCTGGGAGAATCAAGGACAAGAAAGGTTCAATCACTCAGTTCCCGATCCTCTCAATGCCGGGAGACGACATCACGCACCCCATTCCCGACCTTACCGGATACATCACGGAGGGACAGATTGTCGCGTCCAGAGACCTTCACAGGAAAGGAATATTCCCACCGATCGCCGTCGAGCGCTCCCTATCGAGACTAATGGGGCAAGGGATCGGCCCAGGCCGCACTCGCGAGGATCACAGGGCAGTTTCGGACCAGTTGTATGCCGGATACGCGGAGGGTAGAGATCTGCGTGGTCTGGTCGCGATCGTCGGCAAGGAGGCCCTGTCAGATAGGGATAGGAAGTTCCTGGACTTCGCGGATGCATTCGAGGACAGGTTCGTTCGCCAGGGCAAGGATGAGGACCGCACGATCGAGCAGACACTCGAACTCGGCTGGGAGCTTCTATCAATGTTGCCCTTGGACTCACTCACGAAGATCGACAGGAAGTTCATCGAGAAGTATCACCCGACTGTGAAGAAGAAGTGAGCACACAATGCCGGTCAGAGAGATACAGCCAACCAGGTCAGAGCTGCTCGAGGTCAAGAAGAAGATCAGGTTGACCCAGAATGGCTACAAGATCCTCAAGCTGAAGCGGGACGGGCTCATCCTCGAGTTCTTCAAGATACTCGACCAGGCAAAGGACCTCAGAGTTGAGATCGCCAGGAGGTACAAGGAAGCCAGCGAGAAGATAGCGATTGCGAGCGCGGTCGATGGTGTCATCGCGGTGCGCTCCGCATCCTATGCCCTCACCGGCCATCCAGAGATACAGCTCAGGAGCAGGAACCTGATGGGTGTCGTGGTCCCTGACATCAAGTCGAGCAAGATCGTCGCGCCTCTCACGGAACGTGGTTACGGCATCATAGGCACTTCCCCGAGGATCGACGAGGCTACTGAGGCCTACGAGAACCTCGTCGAGACGGTCGTGAAAGCAGCCGAGCTTGAGACCACCATGAAGAAGCTGCTGGAGGAGATCGAGCGCACGAAACGCCGGGTCAACGCGCTCGAATACAAGATCCTACCGGAGCTCGAGGAGATCGAACGCTTCATCACATTCAGGCTCGAGGAGATGGAGAGAGACAACATCTTCCGACTGAAGCGGATCAAGAACAAAGCGGAGGCCAGGGCAGAGGTCTGAACGAATGGCGCTCATTGATATGCTTCACGACCGACAGACTATGATGAAGCTCGTCTTGGTCGCCTTCATCTCCAGCTTGGTCTTCATCGCCATAGGCGCTGTGATAATCCTTCAGGACCTGTTCGGTTGAGGAGTGTCGAGCAGCCCTTTCTTGCTCAGGTAGCTTCCTCTGACTCGGAGCGCGTGGAGTGCGGTGACCGCCCTCTCGGGGACTGGCATGACTGGGATGCCTCTCGAATCCAGGAAGTTCTCGGATTCGGGGTCCTCTATGCCCGCGAAGCACGCGACCGTGGGTTTTCCGCTCAGCTTCGCCGTGATAGCTATCCATTTTGCGGTTTCGTAAAGATTGGTCGCGGCCTGTCGCGCCGCTATGACCATTATCCCTTTCACCTCGGGTGCTTGCCCGACGACCTTCAGAACGTTCGCATACCTCGCTGTGTCCGCGTCCCCTATGATGTCGATTGGGTTTCCCCAGCTCCAGGTCGGGGGACAGGCCTTGCCGATCTCATCCAGGGTCGTCTTGGACAGCTCTGACAGCTCCAGCCCGAGCTCCTCCGCGTAATCGGTCGCGATCACTCCCATGCCTCCTGCGTTCGTGACTATTGCGAGACCGTCCTCGACCATGGGTGGCTGATGTGCGAGGGCCTGGGCAGCATCGAACAGCTCGAACATTGTCTTCGCCCTGTAGACCCCCGTCTGCTTGAAGACGGCGTCGAAAGAGGCATCCGACCCTGCAAGCGCTCCCGTGTGAGAGCTCGCAGCCTTAGCTCCCCGTTTTGACCGACCAGCTTTCAGGATCACAATCGGTTTCTTCTTGGAGGCTTTGTCCAGTGCCTTGAACAGGTCTTGCCCCCGTCGCGTGGATTCCATGTACGCTGCGATGCACTTGGACTTCGCATCCCTGGCGAAGTAGGACACCAGGTCGGCGTCATCGATATTGGCCTTGTTGCCTGAGCTCACGAATGCGGAGAACCCAAACTTCTCTCCAAGGGAGTACTCGATCGCGGCGGTGCAGAACGCGCCGCTCTGAGAGAAGAAAGCGATCGGACCAGCTATGGGCGAGGCCCTCGCGAACGATGCGTTCAGGTTCGAGTGGGGGGAAATCACCCCGAGCGAGTTCGGGCCGACGAAGCGCATGCCGTACTTACTCGCAATCTCGGACACCGCCTTCTCTCTCTCCTTTCCTTCCTCGCTGCCCTCTGAGAATCCTGCTGAGATGATTGTCGCGGCTTTCGTGCCCTTCTTTCCGACCTGCTCCATCACATCGGGCACGAGCGGCGCTGGAACGACGATTACCGCCATGTCTACGGGTCCTGGACAGTCGAGGATAGACGAGTAGCAGGGTATCCCAAGGATCTCCTTGTAGTTCGGGTTCACGAAGAATATCTTGCCCTTGAAGCCCTCTCCGAGGAGGTTCTCGATGATGATGTTCCCTATCTTCCCCGAGCTCGGAGTTGCACCTATCACCGCGACGGACTTCGGTCTGAAGAAAAGGTCCAGGTCGTTCACGCCGGTCAATTCCCGTCGTCGGATATCAAATCTCTCACAGGAACCTACGAAGAGGAGAAGTCCTCAACCCATATATCCCCAGTGCCTAGGTCGATCATCGGCACCCTTGCTGGCTCTGGGACCTGGTTTCTCATCCGCTGGTACTCCGTCTGCCCCTGCCATGCAGACGCGTTGATCATCTTGATTCCCCGGTACTCCCCGATGGCGCACCGGTGGACATGTCCCGTGACGAAGATGTCAGGGACGCGGTCGATTACCAGGTAGTCTCGTTGCTCAGGCGCGAGGGCCGTTCTGTCGCCATAGATGGGCGCCAAGTGCCTTCTCCGGAGCATCTCCTTCATTATCTCCGCCGGCCGCATCTGGGACATGTTGGGGATGTTGCCCGCGAAGTCATCCATGCTCCTGCCGTGGTACGCGAGGATCGTCCTCCCCTCGATCTCCATGTAGCACGGATTGCCTACGAATGTCACTCTCGAATCGAACATCGAGCTCACCTCCTTCGGCAGGGCGGGCTGGGGCTCCGCAAGTCTGACCGCATCGTGGTTACCCGGCATCATGACGATCTTGATCCTATGCGGGACGGCGGCCACGAGCCTGGCAAACTCCTGGTACTGTTCGTAGACGTCCTCGATTGATAGCTCATCCTCCTGTCCGGGGTAGATCCCTATTCCGTCTACGAGGTCCCCGGGCATGATGATGTACGCGATGCCCTTTGCAACTGGGTTTTTGTTCAGCCACGCCACGAACCGGTTCCACGCATCAGGGAGAAACTCAGAGCTTCCGACATGGATGTCGGAAACGAAGGCAACGATCGCGTTCGACCCGTTCGGCGCCATTGAGTTGTTCAACGGTACTTCTGGCCGGATGACATCCTTCGCTATCACAAGTTCCCCATCTTTGCTCAAGGAACCTACTATGCCGAGGACTTCGTCCTTGATGAAGGCGTCCATGCCCTTCTTGGCGCCCTTCATGATGAGCACCTGGATCCTATCATCCTCATCTTCGATGTCGAGTATGGTGTGGCCGTTCTTGGTCGTCCGCGAATCGTTCACTATGCCCACGAAGCGCACATCCTTCTGAATCTTCCTCGCCCTGTCGATGGACATCATCCCTGCGAGCTCTCTTCGTCGAGCGAGTATCTTCTTCAGGGTCTGGAACCGGTCGTTGAACAGCTTGGCGAAGTCGATGACATTTCCAACGCAGGTCGAGTCTCCCGTGATGTCTTTGAGAATCCTGATCTCTCCTGGCTCGGCCTCAATGGACGGCAATGCGACCCTTGGCTCAGGGGCTGTCTTCGGCGGCGTGGCCTTCGGCTTAACTGGCTGACACGTGAGATAGTACTGCACATCTGCCTTGGTAACAACGAGCGGCCTTTCGGGATCGCTGAGGATCGCGTCCACGCACTTCATCGCGTCCTTGGCGGCTGAGAGTTCGTCGATCGCGCCTGGGTCGAGGAGAATCCCCTTGTCCTCGAAGATCTTCAAAATGCGCTTCTTCATTTCGCAAAACCTAGCGCGGACGTCTTTAAATATCTTTTCTAACATGGCTGGCTGATGTTGATAGTCCGGCTCAGCGCAAGGTGTTATCCGACCGAGAGCAAGGACAAAGTCGAGAAAGCCATCAGAAGCATCTTCCCAAATGTGAAGTTCGAGGGAGATGACCCAATTCACGGGACCTCCTCTTCAATCGAGATGTTCTCCGAACTGCTCAAGCGACAGCGGATCAGGAACGCCGCGCGCGCTGTGCTCAGACGAGGCACTATCAATAGGACAACAGTCTTCAAACTCAACAAGCAGGTCGCAGCGGTCGGCAAAATATCGTTCTCCCAGGAAAGCCACGCTCTAGGGGACATCGAGGTCGCCTTCGAATCGGACGACATCGACGCACTCATCGAATCTGTCGCACCAGACACTCGCAGGATTGATGCATCATGATCGGTATTGGCTCTCCAGCATTCTGTCAGACTCCCTTCTTGGATATGCTCGGGGAGATATCCAAACACTTCGAGTTGTGGGAGATACTGTCCGAAGGCGAGGATCAGCTCGAACTGATCAGGGGCGACATAAAGCACGCGCGCGAATCCTTTGACCTACAATTTCAAGTGCATGCGCCTTTGAGTGATGTGAACGTTGGCAGCGTCCACGAGCCGATGAGGATCGCAGCGGTCAACGAGATAAAGCAGACTCTTGTCCTGTGCAGGCAGCTCGAGATTCCATTGGTCACCATTCACCCGGGGTTCATTCAGGGGATTGCCTTCCTCGACAAGAAGAGGGCGGTCGTGAAGACCAGGGAATCCATCATGGACATCTCACGAACGGCGGAGGACCTGGGCGTTGCCGTGGCTGTCGAGAACATGCCAGCTAACATCAATGCCACATGCACGCATGCGAGCGAGCTACTAGAGGTCGTTCAAGGCTCCGGCTTGGGGATATGCTTCGACATGGGACACGCGAACACTGTGGGCGAGCTGGAGGAAATGCTGAAGCTAGCGGACAGGTTCACGAATGTCCATTTGCACAACAACGACGGCCAGTGGGATCAGCACAACAGGATTGACGAAGGTTCTGCGAACCTCGATGAAATCGTCTCCGTGCTCAAGCTTTCCTACAAGGGCAATATCATCATCGAGGCGACGGATCTGGAGAGCGGGGCCGAGAGCAAGAGTGTCCTCGAGCCTCTCCTATGATAGTCTCCCGCACCTCATGCACTGGAATCTACCGTTGACCCAGCGAGCCTGTGCGAACCCGCATGCGGGGCACACATATCCGTCTGTGAACCAAGATTGCACAGGATGACTGTAAGGGCCTGGCTGATACTGCGGAGCACCAGGAGGTTGTTGCCACGCGCCCGATGGTGCCTGCGGCGGATATTGCTGTGTTTGTGTGTACGGATATGCGGGTGGAAATCCCCATGGCTGAGGATAAATCTCCGGTTTCGGTCCGAAGAAAGTCCTTCCAGTCAAGAACTCAAGTATTCTCGTGGTGTAGTAAACGAAGAATCCAGCGCCAACCCCTAGCCAAACCAGGATTCCGATTCCGGTCAGGATAAGGAGCGCTGTAGAGCCTGTCACCTCGGAGGGCATCGACAAGTAGTCGGTTCCGAAATGCATCATGATCGAGGCTGCGATTCCGAACTTCAGGAATAGGTAGCCGAATGCGATCCCTCCGACCGTGGCCGGCAGTATCTTCCAGGCGCCCCATCCACCCGTGAAATGACCAACGCCGAAAATCAAAGATGAGACCACGATGAGGATTGTCTCCGGTGTCCCGATGGACATTCCACCGCCGATGGCGTATGAGTACCAGTATTTCTGGCGCTCTCTCCTCGCGAGATCCACGAGCACGAGCGGAAGTCCGATGAACAGCACCCTCACCGCGATCTCTTCCCAGACCGATGCGTTGGCCAGCACGAAAAGCATCTCCGAGACCGAGTCCGTGCTCGGTAAATCCTCGGGGGACGGGTTCACGATGAGACCGATGATGGCCGAGAAGAATACCGTTGCGAACAGAAGGCCTACTGTATCAAATAGAGCACTGTGTTCGCGTGATTTCGCCTTCATAGTCAGTTCGTTCTTGAACCTTTGAAAGCTGGTCAAGAATATCCAGACACAGCTCACGAATATGGCGAACACTAGAAACATGTAGTATGAGAGCAGGACGTAGCCAGAGATTGTGAAGAGATCTACCATAACCGGCACGACTATGAACAGCGTGAATCCTGACCAGGTGTCCAGGATATCAGGGACGACCAGGTTTGCCCCGTAGAGCAGCGTACCGAGAGAAAGCGCGAGCTGGGCGAGGAATGTGAGCATGATGAATGCGGAGATGGTCTTGACCACGAGCCGAAAATCGGTCTTCTTCACGGGCCCCATGTAGTTGAATATCTGTCGATTTCCGGCAGGTGGCATGCCCAACTGCATCGCTTGTCCGCTCATCGCCCCGCATCTGGAGCAATAGTTGCCAGATGTGGGTGTCTGAGCCCCACAGAATCTGCAGAACTCCTGAGAGATTGGTCCTTGCTGGGGCACAGTAGATTCTGACACTGGTCGCAAGTAGATTCTCGTCTCTATATTACATTATCTCATTCCTGTGGGAAACATCTCTCGTCGAATCGTTTCAGCGTACGTTGAATTCGCGGCTTGCACGTACGTCCAGATGAGGCAATTCGTCGTTCCAATGCTCGAATCAGTGACGAACGTTTATATCAAGAGACAATATTCGAGGGATGCCTACTTCGCATGGGGGCAACCTAATGGATGATGAGAAGGAAACAAAGGTACAATTCGAGACGCTGAGCGCTGAGAAGATCCCATTTGGGAAGAACAACTTCCTAGAGGTGGCGCGAAAGAAGGCAATAACCGACGAAGGAGTCAGCGAGTTCATCTCGGTGTCCAGGGGATACTTCCTTCCGGACGGAAGCGAGAAGTACAAGAAGTCGATAACGATTCCTGACGACCCAGCCATCAAGGCGTTCGTCACGGAGAAGATCAACAAACTCTGATATCGTCCTTATAGGGCACGGATCACAGCCGTATCCGAAACCATAGGCGAGGAGTCCACCTCGCCTGGAGATCATTTCTTGTCCGTTTCCTTAGGAATGCCCTTCTCAATCAGGAGTTCCAGATAGGTCTTGGGCTCGATCTTGTCAAGCACCAGCTCCTTCCTAGCGATCTCCATCAGCGCTGCGCCCCTCTCGGGCGCCTCTGTCATCACCTCGAGCTCGATGAACTCGCCTAGGCCTTCAACGTTGTCGATTTCGACCCTGAGCTTGTCGAGCTGATAAGTGGTTCGCGACTTCCGAACCACATAGGCTTCTTTGAAACCGAGCCTTTCGAGGATCCGTTGAACTGTCAGCGGGCTGTCGGTCCTCAGCGTGACCTCTTCTCTTGCCTTTGTGTGTTGCATCGCCATCCGCGCGCCCTTGTACGTGAGCTCCGCCCCGTCCGACCTCTTCCTTAGCCTGAGGGCCTCGTCGCTCTTGCCGAAATCCTTGTTCGGATGTGCAAAATAAAGGTCCTCCATGACCCCTTCCGAGATCTTCTTCGCCCCCAGCCGTACCAAGGCCTTCTCAACCATGTCGTTACCTGGCGAACGATACTTGACCTCGACCTCTAACACGACAACTCGGAAGAGCCTGGAAGTAGATTAACCTGTCCGAGCCAGCCAATATCACAGGGAGAGTCCCAAACCAAAAGATATAAGTCTCGACTTACAGATAGATGCCAACCCCGACCAGGTGTTATTATGGAGCAACCAGAGCGCAGCATCAAGCTTCGCAGGGAAGAGCTCTTGGAAATCAAACGACTGTTTGAGACCGTCATGACATTTGCGTCCCATGGCATGTTCTACCGGAGCGGTCGCATAATCGGTGACAGTCTGCTCAGGTCTGCAGGCACAGAGCTCGTAAGGATCAGAGAAGTGCTTATCAAGGAAGGCTGGGCCACGGACATATCGTTCGAGGGCGACACAATCTCCGTCGTGGGCGCCGTCGAGGCTTCGAGCGCCGATTCCCCAACCTGTCATATGTTGAGAGGAATACTGGCCAAGGTCTTCGAGGAGCGCACAGGGAAGGATGTCTACTGTCACGAGCGGAAGTGCGTGTCGAAGGGAGATGACCGATGCGTGTTCGTCATCGACACAGAGGTGCTCTGAGATGACCCGCAAGACGACTGGCATCCCTGGTTTGGACGGCATGCTCCAGGGTGGGTTTCCGTTCCCGGCCGCCATCCTCGTCGCCGGAGAGCCAGGTACCGGGAAGACCACATTCGCGGTCCAGAGCCTATTCCACGGGGCCAAGCAGAGTGAGAAGGGCCTCTACATCACTGCCATATCCGAGCCTCAGTGGCTCGTCCAGAAGTTCTTGTCATCGTTCTCGTTTTACAGCCAGGAGCAGGTCGAGAGGGGCATGGTGAGCTTCATCGACATTGGCCCGACGCTGCTGAAGAACCCTGGCGAGATGTTGAACATTATCAAGAAGAAGATCGAGCAGTACCAACCCCAGAGGATAGCTATCGACCCGATCACACCCATGACAGACATGTTGCAGTGGCGGGGCGAGACCAGGGAGTTCATGCACGAGCTGTTCGCATACCTGAAGGCGTTCAATTGCGTCACACTCGTCACGGCCGAGATGTCGTACGAGGACATCTCCCACAGCCAGGAATCCTATATGGTCGACGGCGTCATCATGCTATCATACCCAGAAGAGGAGAAGGTGAGGCGCAAGTTCCTCGAGGTCCTCAAGATGAGGGGGACGAAGCACACGACCGGAAGGCAATTGATCGACATTACTGACGAGGGGCTGGCGGTCCAGGCGGGCCTGAGGTAGACAGGAGCTATGAGCGACACGGAGGAGACAATCCTGAAGGGCGGGAGCTCGTACCTCTACACCGACAAGGGGGTTGTACGAGCATATGCGGCCTTCAAAAAACTCCTAGCCGAAGGCCATAGAGGTCTCGTGATAACCCGGAGCCACCCGAACAGGGTTCAGCAAGTGCACGGCTTAGACTGCCCAATCATGTGGATCGCGAAGGCTTCGAAGCCGACAGGGGGAGTCATCAGCCTCGAGCCTACAAGGCTCATGAAGATCCACGGGACCATATCCGATTTCATCAAGGCTAACGCGGGAGCCGCAGTACTGCTCGACGGGCTGGAATACCTCGTGACCGAGAACGGTTTCGGGGCGGTCATGAAGGCGATTCAGTTGACCAACGAAGAGGTGGCGATGTCGGGCTCTTTCCTGATCGTGCCCATCGACCCTAGGACTTTCGAGACTACGCAGCTCGGCCTGCTCGAGAGGGAGTTCTCGCTCCCTAGCGAGAACGGTCGTGTCCCCAGCCAGGGCGGCTCGGGCTAGAGCCGTTTTTCTAGTAGCACGCCCTTGTGGTACGCGGTAGAAATGCGGGACGAATTAGGCAAAATACACCTCATAACCGGACCAGGCAAAGGGAAAACAACAGCTGCCTTCGGCCTCGCGTTAAGGGCGGTTGGTCACGGGCTGAGAGTGCATGTGATACAGTTCATGAAGACGGGAGAGACTACAGGCGAGGTACTTGCCGCCAGGAAGCTGGAGGGCATCAGAGTCGAACAGTTCGGGACCGGCAGATTCGTGAACCCTAGAGAAGTCTCTGATGGCGACAAGAAGGCTGCAGCCGACGCAATGGCGGTCGCCAAGGTGGTTATCGAGAAAGGCGAATGCGAGCTACTCATTCTCGATGAGATCAACCCCGCCGTCTCCTTCGGACTCGTATCCGCAGGGGAGGTGCTGAGGCTCCTCAGAGATCGTTCCAAGGGCATCGAGGTCGTCCTCACGGGGAGGAACGCGCCCATCGAATTCGTCGAGTATGCAGACTACGTGTCAATAATCGAGAGCAAGAAGCACCCGTTCGACCAGGGCCTCGAGGCCAGGAAAGGCATCGAGTGGTAGGCATTGCTACTGGCACTTGTCCTTGAGGAAAAACAGATATCTAATCTCCTCAGGAGTGAAGACGGTGTTCTCCTTCAGTCCGCTGAAGTCGTTTTCCTTCAACATCCTCAGGACGCTCGGCTGGGCATGCGTGATCATGATGATCCTCCGCAGCGCATCATTCTCGATCTTGTCGTTCCCAAGGAGTCTCTTGGCGCTAGCATCATCAAGTCCTTTCATTGCCAGCTCGGAGACCATGCCTCCTTCCACGTGCTTCCGCTGGTAGAATCTGTTATACGCGGGCGTCTCCTGTCTCGCGTCGACGATTATCTTGGCCCCCCCGCCGTTCTCGACTAGCCGCGCGAAGAACTCCACAACTTCCTCAGTAACCGTGTAGTAGTCATCGAGCACAATGACCAAGTTCTCAATCGCGAGCACATCCTTGAGCCCCTCAACCTGTTTCTTGACCTTCCGGCCGAATTCGATCATCTTGGATTCCAGATCCCTGGCCGAGGTATTGGGATTCAGGGAGACCCACAGGACGTCCTCCTCATCCTGCGATTCTATGAATTTCCTCGTGAGGGTCGTCGTCCCGTATCCTTTGTTTCCCAGGACGATGAGCATCTTCGCGTCGGAGTCCATGAATGCATCCATTGAGCGCAGCTCAGTCTCCCGGCCGTAGAAATGCTCCAGCGGAGGAGCCTCTCTCAAGTCCCTGAAAGGAGCTCTACGGGTCTCATCTAGTCGTACGACGCCGTCCCTCATCTGGGACACCGCAGCGACCGCGCGTTTCTTGCCAATGATCTTCTCGATTTCTTTCCCCTGCATCCTCGAGGGGGCGCCTTCGCTGACGACATTGTATTGGGATTCGAGGGCTTCCTGCCAACGCCTTTCCGAGGCGGCGATCCCCTCCGCGGTCACAACATATACGTTCATACGTCTCTCGTGCCCCCGCACCCTCGCCGTGATCTCCGACACAAGACCGTCCTTGATCAACCCTTTGACTGCGCGCGGCACGTGCGTGCGCGATATTCCCACGGCAATTGCGATTCCAGCCTGTGTGCTCTCCGGCGGGTACTCCTCGGGCGGGACGTCAGTCGCGAACCTGAACAGGTGCAGAAGCACCCTGTCGTTCACGCTCAGCTGGCCTTCATCAGGCATCAGTGTTTGTGATGCTTCTGAGCTTATATAATCGTGATGCCGCTGCTGTTGAGTTGCGACATCAGCGAATTCCCAACTGGTAGTTGGTAATGACCGCAACACGTTTATATACGCTCCATCACGTTGATTCGGTCAGAATTGCAGAGTGATTTCTCTCTCCCCCCGGAGGACCGAGACAATGAGTTTGGAATCTTGGAGGCCGAAGCCTAGGAAGGAGGACAGTGGTGTGTCCGAGGTCGTCGGAAACATCATGATCCTGATGATCACGGTTGTTCTGTTCAGCAGCATAATCGCATTTGTGCAGCAGATGCCCGTTCCTGAACAGGCCACGAAGGCGGACTTCTCTGCCAGTGTCACGTTCTGGTCAGGCGGTACGAAGGCCAACCTGACTGTCACGCACGCAGGCGGAGCCGTCATGCGCGCAGCGGTCACGACAGTTATGGTCGAGGTCGACGAGATCGCTGACGTTTACAATATGTCGAGCTCGACGCACGGGCTATACGATCCTGCGACCGGTCTGAAGGGAACGGGATCATGGAAGACCGGCATGTCCTGGATGCTCGTACTGGAGAACACATCCTACACGAGCAAGATAGTGGTCACCGTCATCGACATGTCGAACCACATGATGGTATGGACGTCTCAGGTCAGTGGCGGCACTGGTGGCAACCCTCCGATGATACTCCAGAGGTACACAGACTCGAACTGGTCGACACCGACCCCTGACCCGGTCAAGGAATGGGACGATTTCACCTTGTTCGTCACGATAACCGACCCTGATGGCGACCTAGACACCGCCGGAACGAGCATATGGATCGATGCATCCACGATCGCGGATGTTGATTTCTCCGGTGGATACGATGGGTCGTCCGGCAGTGTCTATTGGTGGAACTTCACGGGAATATGGGACTCTCAGGTCAACGTGACCGATCTGGACGGCAAGGTCATCTACATACACGCCAAGGACCTTGCTGCACACGAATCCATTTCTACCTATGTCATGACCGTCACCCAGATCCCGACCAACACGATCATCAACCCCGCCGACATCCCAACCGAGGAGTCAGGAGGACTGCCTTCATACCTCACGAACTTCTGGAAGAGAAGGGCTGGCTACGGTGTCTACCCAGAGCTGTTCAACGGAAGCAGGGCGTTGGGAGTAGCCGACACCAACAACCCGACGACTGTGTTCCAGGTGGACGACCTTGTCTTCATTCGTTTTGCAAGCACCGAGATAAACAACGTCGAAGGCCTGAACGAGGTGGAGCTCAAGGACGTCCGCACGGGCAACGACGCAGTGATCCAATTCAATGGCAGCAGCACGGAAGACGCGCCATTCTACCGGCTCACCACCGTCGGCAGCGCATCGGTGTTCGAATGCCAGTTCTCGACCGCGAACCTTTGGCCTACCGCATTCACTTTCTTCTTCTATCTTGCCCCGGAACAGGAGGCTGGCCAGCTGCAAGAGGCGTACGATGACAAGGTCATGATCTTTGTCAACCTCGACAACTCCACGATAACGTGGGTTCCTGAGATGACGCTGTACAAGGACGGAACCTGGTCATCCGTGTGGGGCGCGCGGACGACACCCTACGAAGTGTCATCTGGAGACTCCTGTAAGATATACGTCCAGATCGAGGTTCTGAACACGGACAATCCCCCGGCGCCGAATGTGGCTGAGATACGGATCACGGACATGACAGGTTCCTCCGAGCTGTACGGCGTGCCTCCAGCGGGAAGCATGATGTCCTCGATGTACCGGTTGAACGGAACAGTCTACTGGTTCTGGATAGACCTGCGGCTGAACAATGGTCTGCAGTGGGCTCCGGGCACGAACTCTTACACAGTCGAGATCTCGCGGTTCAACGATACGAACGAGGGAATGTACTACCTCAGCAAACAGGTGTACATCAAGGGCGCTGGGACAAGGGCCGACTTCTTCTTGGGCACATCCGGCATGGCGTCCGGCAACAGCAATTTCAATACCAGAGAGTATGCGTTCTACGTTCAGAACAACAACCTGTTCTCGTCGCGTGTACTCTGGCTGTCTGAGAGCACACCCGGCTCCAGCACCGACTACACCGTTACTGCGATGGCCTCCGGAGATACGGACGGCGATGGCGACAAGGACCTCCTCATAGCCTTCGCATCGAGCAACCAGCTCCTGTTCTTCGAGAACACGTTGGATACCTTCGGAACTTGGCAGTCCGGTAGCTCGGTCCCGAGGAAGGACGGCATTACCTACCGCATAGTCTGGATAGCATTCGGAGACGTGAACGGCGACAGCCGTGAGGACTTCGCGTATGCGAACTCGAACAACCAGATAGTGATATTCAACACAACCTACGGGGCAAGCGGGTGGATATACTCTGCCCCGGCAGCAAAGGGCTGGACAGCTCCGATAAACAAGATCGCGCTCGAGGACATGACCGGCGACAGCAGAGCAGATCTGGTGGTCCTTGCCAGCAACAAGATCACGATCTACGACCTCAAGTACTCCTATGATCAGTACCTGAGGCCATACAGAGACACTGAGGGCAAGGAGCGATGGAAATACTCCACGGGCACTACAGTCGATATGGATATCGCGGACATGAACTACGATGGTCATCTTGACATACTGGCCGCGGACACGACTGCGGCGGCTTGGGCCGGTTCGGCCAACAGTGTGAATGTCAACTACTACACCGAATCCTTGGGCACTCCGTATACGATAGACACTGGCGCGCCGGGCTATACGCCGGCTGTTGGAGCAGGATCCTACTCCGGTTTCACCAATCTCAACGTTGCCGACGGAAACGTGATGACGGTGTACGAGAACACGTTGGTCGAGGCCGCTCCTCATGGGTGGCTGAACATCACGATGAAGACCAACACCCTGCCGAACAGCCCTGACATCCAGCTCAGGCTGCGCGCGAGGATTTCGGGCACGGAAGGAGGGACCCCTGTAGAGTCGTTCTACGTCCAGTACTCCATTGATGGCCTGACATTCATACCGGTCATCATCATCGACGACTTCAGCGGTTCCTGGGAATACTATAACTACAGCTTGCCAGGAGCATGCATGGGTAAGGCGATATACATCAGGTTCACCGACTCGAGGTCGAACGCTGACAGCGCCGCTATACGGGAGAAGCTCGAAGTTGACCTGTTGGCCGTGTACTCAGATCTGTTCGGAGGCTATACTGGGAACGCCGTCGTCACCGACGCGTCGTACATATGGAGATCCGTCAGAGCTGGTGACATTGACGGCGGAGGGGGAAGCAGGCTGGAAGTGGTGGTCGCAAGACATCACGACACGCAGGCCGCCTACTCCGGATGGAAAGTATACAGGCACGTAAGCGGCACATCATGGCAGGCAGTCACGGGATCCTTTTCCTCTGATACTGCTTATCCAGGGACCACGCTCTCCTTCTTCTACTCGTCAGCTACAAAGGAGGAGAACGGCTACTTCACCAACCTTGCGCCGACGGTCTTTGACGTGGTGGACATCAACGGGGACGGATACTCGGACATACTGGCGACGAACTACACTTCCACTACGACCTACAACACGTATATCGGGTTCTTCATGAACCTCTGGACGGGCAACGAACCGTACTGGAGGTACTTCAGCGTCAAGACCTGGACCATCGATCCGCCGGTCGGGCAAGCGAAGGACCCGTGGGTCACGATCGCGCTGGTGGCGAACCTAATCCCGCCCGCCTAGACAGTCGCTGTGGCGCGTGCTGGCAAACCCTACAAAACCCATTCTCTTCTTATTCTGACTTCTGATTGAGCAGCTCGACGACGTCTCTTGCCCTCTCCAGCTCGATGACGGCCAGCAGCTTCTTCGACTCTGCGGCCGCCTTCCGTATGTCCTTGGCCATCCGCTCTGCGCGCTTCTCTTCGATCATCCTGAATCCGTCGAGGTTGTTCACGGCCCTGTCCCAGGCCAATACGAATGCCTCGGGACTCTCGAGGCTGAACTTCCTCCTCTTCATGAGCCAGGTTCTTGTCGAATGTCTGAACAGCGTTCCCCCACCGACAGCGGCGCAGTATAGTTCGGTATAGGCCTGCTCGTCCATGTCGATCGGGAGAAGAGGCACCCCGAAGTGCTCGCTGAGTTCGAGCGCGGCGACATAGCATGGCGGGGGAGCTGCCACTTCGCCGAACCTTCCCAGCCCTTCGGCGTAGATCTCTTCGTAACGGGAGAGCTCCGGGACGAAGTCCTCAGGGATGTTTCTGAGGCCCTCCAGTTCCTCTTTCGAGAGCGATATGAGGACCTTTTCCGGCCTGACCTCCTCGAACGCTTTTCTGACCTTCTCTGCTTCGGATTTCAGGCCTTTGATCACGCCAAGGATATGCACTTCGCACTCGCCAAGAGAGATCGTGTCCACGGGTTCACTTCTTCCTTTTCTCGCGCTGCAGTATGAGCTCGAGGACATCGTCGGCGTCATCCGCCCTCCTCAGCTCGTCTCCTGTGATCAGGGGCGTTCCCCCTATGTCCTTCGTGGTTATCCTCTGGCTGACGAAGATGACCGATTTCTTCTCCGTGACTCTTGATATGTTGCCGACTACGCGCGCCTTGCGCTCGATCATCTGGGCGTTCTCTCCGATGCCTGCTAGCAACAGCAGGTCCTCCTCCTTCGCCAAAGCGTCGAAGGGACACCTGATAGTCGGCACGACGGAGTATCCCAGCTCTCGGAGCATCTCGAAGATGTCTCTGTTGAACCCACTGAACTTGTCGAAGGTCTGCAGAGTCTTCGCGACCTCGGGCGAGTAGTAGAACGGATTGAGGGGCATCACCACGGGCTCTTTCAGGAACTCTTCTATCTTGGCCGCGATCTCGATCATGGCGCCCATTCCACTCTCGTACATCTGAATGGCCTTCCTCGACACACCGGCCATCTCGGCCAGCGTTCCGAGCGAGATGTTCCTCTCTTCCCTGATCCTCCTGATCAGCTCGCCGTCCAAGCGGACATACAGTCCGCCAGGAGCCGCGTATACGAAGGGGGGCACTCCCTCGAGTATGTGTTCGTGGAAGGTCGCTTCGGAGATGATAGGTATGCCGAATCGTGAGTACAGTATCCCGTCCTCCAGCTTGCCGGAGCTGGAATGCAGGCCCACGACCATCGGACTGCCTCCGAGGGCGGTCGCGAGGGTTCGCAGCTGATCCGCGTCATCCGATGATATGGAGTCGATGTTCGTCAGGGCCTTGATTATGAGCAGCTGCTTGTCCCTGCGGGCGATGACATCAAAGCTGATGCTCCGTATGTTGTGGGGGTCGGACACGAAGAAACCGGCCTTCGCCAGCGCACCCCTGATCTTGCCCAGCAGGTCCTCTCGGTTCGTTGCCATTCTTTATCCTCATTCTGCCAGACAGCGTAATACTCTTTCGGTCTCAAGCTCCTAGCGATACATGGCGTTGAAGCTGAGCTGCTCGTACTTCTTCAGATCCGTCTCGCTCATCGGCTCGATGTTCTGCAGGGCCTTCTCGAAATACTTCATGCCGACCTTATGCTGCTTGATCTTCCGCTCGTCAAGGTCCTTCCCCTCGAGGACGTAGTCCCTGATGGCGAGCATCACGGCCTCATTGCACACAGCCGCGATCTCCGCGCCCGTGAAGTTCTCCATCCTCGTCGCGAGCTTGTCCAGATCAACATCCTTCTCAAGCGGTTTGTCCTTCGTGTGTATCTTGAGGATCTCCTTCCTGGCCTCCAGGTCGGGAGGTCCGATGTAGACTATCCGGTCGAATCTGCCAGGGCGCATGAGCGCTGAGTCTATGATGTCTGGCCTGTTGGTTGCGGCTATGACAACTACGTTGTGAAGCGGCTCGAGTCCGTCCATCTCTGTAAGGAGCTGGCTTACGACGCGCTCTGTCACGCCCGAGTCGTGTGACGTTCCCCTCACGGGGGCGATCGCATCGATTTCGTCTAGGAATATCACGCATGGGGCGGCTTGCTTGGCCTTCCTGAAGGTCTCTCTGACTGCCTTCTCACTCTCCCCGACCCATTTGGACAGGAACTCTGGCCCTTTGACCGATATGAAGTTGGCTTGGCTCTCCGTGGCGACGGCCTTCGCCAACAGGGTCTTGCCTGTTCCTGGGGGCCCGTACAACAAGATTCCTTTGGGCGGGTTCGCGCTCATGTGTCTATAGAGCGTCGCGTACCGCAGGGGCCATTCGATGGATTCCATCAGCTCTTGCTTGGGCTCCTCAAGCCCTCCGACATCCTCCCACTTGACGTTAGGGGTCTCAATCAGCACCTCTCTCAACGTCGATGGCGACATCTCCCTGTAAGCGCCCATGAAGTCCTCCATGGTCACCTTGAGGCTGTTGAGCACCTCCACTGGGATGGTTTCGGTCTCCAGGTCTATCGACGGCAATACCTTCCTCAGAGCTCGCATAGCGGCCTCCCTGGCCAGGGCCGCAAGATCCGCGCCAACATAGCCGTGGGTCATGCCAGCGAGCTGCACCAGGTCCACATCGTCTGCCAAAGGCATTCCTTTGGTGTGGATCTGCAGTATCTCGAGCCGACCGTCCTTGTTGGGGATGCCTATCTCTAGCTCCCTGTCGAACCTTCCCGGCCTTCTTATCGCCGGGTCCAGGGCGTTGGGCCTGTTCGTCGCTCCAATGACGACGACCTTGCCCCTGCCCTCGAGCCCGTCCATGAGGGCCAGCAGCTGCGCGACGACTCTCCGCTCGGTCTCCGCGGTGACCTCGTCTCGCTTGGGCGCGATCGAGTCTATTTCGTCTATGAATATGATGCTCGGAGCGTTCTCCTGCGCCTCCTTGAAGATGTCCCTGAGGCGCTCCTCGCTCTCTCCATAGAACTTGCTCATTATCTCGGGGCCACCGATCGAGGTGAAATTCGCGCTCGTCTCCGAGGCTACCGCCTTCGCAAGGAGCGTCTTGCCAGTCCCTGGTGGTCCGTGCAGAAGCACGCCCTTCGGCGCGTCGACTCCGAGCTTCTCGAAGAGCTCAGGATGCCTCAGTGGCAGCTCGATCATCTCCCTGACCTTGTCCACCTCGTCCTTGAGCCCGCCGATGTCCTCGTACGCCACCTTCGGGCCCTTCGCAATCTCCTGTTTCGCAGGTTTCTCGCTGAGCTTGAGCTCGGTGAAGTTCTGAATGAGGCCTACCTCTGCTCCAGGAGAGAAGCTCTGGACCACGAGGTCGAACTTCCTCCCCATGATATTGACCTCGACCAAGTCCCCTTTCATGATGGGGCGGCCGTCCAGGTTCTGTGATAGGTACTGCTCGCCACCCAAGATCTTGAGGGGCTGGGTTGGGGCCAGAGTTGCTTTCGTCGCGGGCTTAGGCACGACCTTCCTTATCGAAACCTTCTCGTCGAGGCCGACGCCTGCGTTCTTCCTTATGGTCGCATCAATCCTGACAGTGCCGCGGTTCTCGTCCTCCGCATAGCCAGTGTAGACTGTGACGGCGGTGGCCCTGGTCCCTTCGACAACGGCGGTGTCGCCTTGGTTCAGCTCCAGTATGCGCATGAGTGCAGGATCCACCCTCGCTATTCCCTTGCCATCGTCCGAGGACTTCGCCTGGACCACCCTGAGGATCTTGTCTTTCTTGGCTGCCATGTTGAACACCTGGTTATAGTGAAATCCCAATCAGGCCAAGAACGACCTGAAGCGAAAAGGTTTGGGCAGAAGAGGGCCTCGAAGCCAGATTACTTCACGCTGATCTTCTTGGTCTTCTTCTCTGGAGGGGCTGCCTTCGGAAGCTTCACGGTCAGAACGCCATCCTTGAGCTCAGCGTCCACCTTGTCCGTCAGCACGCTCTCCGGGAGCGGAAGCGATCTGTAGAAACTCGAGTACCTCCTCTCCCTACGAATATAGCCCTTGGACTTGTCCTCTTCCTTCTCCTCGGCCTTGGTCTCGCCCGAGATCTCGACGCTGTTCTCTGTGACCTCGATGGTCAGATCGTCCTTGTTCAGGCCCGGGACCTCTGCCTTCACGACATATTCCTTGCCATTGTCAGCGAGGTCCACTAGCGGCGCCCTCGTAAGGTCCGAGACGAAATTCCTGGACGGCAGGAACAAGCTCTCCCATTCCGACCGGAAGTCGTCGAAGATGCGGTCCATGTTAGACATGACCGCCATCGGGTTCGCCAAGGTCGATTCCCAGTAGCCTCTGGGCACAAGTCCTTCCTTTTTCTCTCTCCTTCTGATCACGGTTTTCACCTCCGCATTTCGAACAGGTTTCTTGATGTGTGGAAGAATAGGTTAGCACTTCTATATAAGAATTGCGTGGAACGAATTAGGACCTCATCGGTCACTCGCGGACTGTATCCATGGCTCGCTCTGCTGCCTTACTGTAATAACCAATGACCGCAATATGGCGCGCGCATGCCCGGAATCCTGCAAGGCACGTCGGTCATCGTCGAGGATCAATCAGAGGCCAGCACGATCCACAACAAGGGGTACTATGGTGTCCCGCAACCAGGCGGAAGCCTCAAGCTCGACCTCATGGAGGCCATCTACCTTGTGGAATCGACCAGACTCGAAGTGGAGTCCGAAGGGAAGAAGTGGGCTGCTGGTGACCTCATCAGGCTCGCGCACAAGAGCTCCGATGGATTCGAGATACGGTACCTGGTCTTCAGAGAGCTGAGGCAGCGCGGATATGTAGTGAAGTTCAGCCAACCCCCTCTTGATTTCAGGGTATTCCCAAGGGGCGGGTCTCCCAACAAGACGCCCAGCAAGTGGTGGGTCGCGGCCATCTCAGAGAGATGGACCTTCGATCTTGGCGAGATGCTCGAGCATCTGAGCCACACGGCGGACGTAAGGAAGAAGCTACTCTTGGCCGTTGTCGACGAGGAGAGCGATGTGACCTATTACGAGGTCAGGCGTGTGACCCCTAAGGGCAGGCTCAGCGCAGTTGACGTCTCGAAAACCTCGAGCGGTTTGCTCATGGCGGACCGCGTCCTGGTCACGGACGCGGAGAGCGTGATGGCGCTGCACAGCAGCCACAACTTCGGCAAGCCGATAGGACCAACGTTGCAGTTGTCTCTGATCGAGGCCACTTTCCTCGGAGAGCTGGGAGCGCTGAAGCTCTCGGATGCCAAGACCGGCAGACCGGTGACGACAGGCTCTCTCAAGAAGCGCGCCAGGGAGCTGCAGCCGGATTTCGATCTCCGCTTGGACGCATTCAAGGATCTGAAGGCTAAGGGTCTGATCGTCAAAACGGGGTTCAAGTACGGCTCCCATTTCCGAGCATATGAGGGAGACCCGGGCAAACAGCACGCGCGGTATCTGGTCCACGCGGTGCCCAAGGATTACACCGCTATGTGGCCCGAGGTCAGCAGGGCAGTCAGGCTCGCGCATGGGGTGAAGAAGGAGATACTCCTCGGAAGGGTCAGTGAGCAGGAAGTGGAGTATGTCAGCCTGAACAGGTACAGGCCATAATCACATCCTAGACCCGCCCTCAGGGGCAGTCGGTCAGAGCAACTTCTGCGATAGCTCGATGAGCCTGTTCGAGTAGCCCCACTCGTTGTCGTACCACGAGAGTATCTTCCCAAAGTTGCCTTTTCCGCCGATGACCATGGTCGAGAGCGAATCGATGATGCTAGAGTGAGTGTTCCCGACGACATCGATGGACACGATCGGCTCGGTGCAGTACTCCATGATCCCCTTCATCCTGCCGTCAGCTGCCTCTTTGAGTGCTGCATTGAGGTCTTCTGCGGCGACCTCTTGCTTCGTTGTGAAACTGAGGTCAGTGACGGAACCGCAGGGAGTGGGAACTCTGAGGGCGAAGCCGTTCAGCTTGCCCTTCATTTCTGGTATGACCTCCCCAATCGCCTTCGCAGCTCCGGTCGACGTGGGAATGATCGAGACTGCGGCCGCCCTGCCCCTTCTGTAGTCATTGTGGGGTGCGTCGACCAGTCTTTGGTCGCCAGTGTATGCGTGGATCGTCGTCATCATGCCCTTCTCGATGCCGAATCGGTCGTTGATCACCTTCACTGGAGGCGCAAGACTCCCAGTCGTGCAGGATGCCATCGACACGATGCTGTGCTTGGACTTGTCGTACATGTCATAGTTGACGCCAAGCACGATGGTCACGTCTGACCCTTTGCCAGGGGCTGATATCAGGACCTTCCTCGCCCCTGCCGTCAGGTGCTTCGCAGCCTTCTCCTTCTCCGTGAAGAGCCCCGTCGATTCGATGACAACGTCGACGCCGAACTTCCTCCACGGGATCTCGGCGGGGTCCTTGACCTGCGTCACTTCGAACCTCCTGTCTCCCACTCTGATGCTAGTCCCCTCGGCCTTGACCTCGCGGTCCAGCTTGCCATAGACCGAATCCCATTTCAGCATGTATGCCAGCTGGTCGATGGGCGCGATATCGTTCACTGCCACGATGTCGTACTCCTTGCCGTAGTCGCCACTGGCGAGCGCAGCCCTGAAGAAGTTCCTGCCTATCCTTCCGAAACCATTCACACCTATCTTGATCAAAGCCGTCCCCGTGCCGACGAATGGTTCATCCACTTTAAAAAATGTCCTCGTTACGGCCTCCCTCCGCAACCTATTTCAGGCCAGCCGACGCTAGCATTCTCCGGCGGTGGTTCGTACGGGCAGGATTACTATCGGCGACATTGCGATCGGAGGGACCCTGACTGCCGTCTTTGCCCTCTGCATCATGGGA
>MGWC01000060.1 GCA_001800815.1 Euryarchaeota archaeon RBG_19FT_COMBO_56_21 | reverse complement strand
CGTGATGTTGACCTGTCCAGTGTCTGTGACAGACATGAATATCGAGGAGTTAGCGAGCGTGGCGTTGGCTAGAGTCACCATGTCATCATTGAAGGCCGTGATCAGCACGTTCCCAACCCAGTTCTCGATGACCTGGTTTGAGGAATCAAGAGCCCTCACGGACATGGGGAACATCCGACCCGCCTGAATGTGAGACGGAGCCGTCACCCCGAAGTGATCCACGGCGACGATGGTGAGAGAGAGGTTGATCCACGAAGGGGCGCCCTGACGGTCTCTTGCCGTGACATTGACGACGAACGAGCCTGCTGGCAATGCGGGTAGCGAGATATTGAAGAGCTTCCAGTATGGGATAAAAGCTGGCTCCGTCATGACGAGGCTCATCGATGTCGCCGGAACCACGACCGTCCCATTCCCGGTGTATGAGACGGTGACCTGAGCGTCCACGATGTCACTTGCCCCGAACGGGTCGGAAACATTCGCATAGACCACAGCGTTCTCCTGATCCGAGAACAATGTCCGAGCATCTCCGAGCTTGTCCTCAGTCCAGGCCTGATCCATCGAGACGAAGGTCGAAGTCTGTATAACAACAGTGGAGTCGTAGTCCGTCTTGTCGAAGTGAACAATAAGGCCATCATTGAGCGCGTCCCCGCGCTGGACTGTCAGGGTCAGATAGTGCCCTGTCTGGAGAGTGTAAGAAGCAATTGGAACCACAAGAGGATACAGCTGGAACTCCGAGTACACGGGGCCGGACATAGGAATGGTCACGCGCCCAATCTCGGTTCCCGAATCTGGGGAGGTGAACTGCCCAGCCACAATGTCGAAGAAGATCGCAGTGACCAAGGACCCAGACTCGTTATCCCTCGATTTCGCCCAGACATTGGCGGTGAGGTCATTTACGAGAACGATGTCGCTGCCAGCTGCGGGATACAGTATCCAGTGGTGCCAGCGCTGCGGAGGCACGTTCTTTCTGATTGTTATGCCTGGGAAGGTATCTCCATCGTAGTCGTTGTAGTTGGGAATCCCAGCCACAGGGCTGCTCGAGTTCATCCAATCGTATTGGATCGCCTCATAGACCGTCCCTTCGTGTAGATGGAAGACCTTGCTCCATGAGGGAAGGGAATCGGCCTTTGCTCGGTCAATCGTCACATCCGAGAGGGGGACGAGAGAAGACCCTAGAAGAAGGAGGGTGAACAGCACTATGAGTGGTCTCATCAGTATGCCGTTGTCTGTTGCACTCGTAGCTATATGACGGTTGCCACCCTGCAAGTCCGTTCAGACTCCACTCTAAGTAGCTAATTCATAGACTATGCTGGGCTTATAAGCGTTCTCAGGATATTATCATGTCTGGGAACGGTTCAGCATGACCACTACGGCTTCATCTTCTCTGCCATGGCCAATGCCAGGTTCTTGAAGATGTTCTCGACATTCTGGCCGGTTTTGGCGCTCGTCAGGAATGCCTTTGCCTTGTACTTGACAGCCAGTTCTTGCAGGTCCTGCTCCTTCACGACACGGTCGTTCTCGAGGTCCGTCTTGTTCCCCGCGAAGACAATCGGAACGTCACCGGCAACATCGGTCAAGGCCTTGATCCAGTACCTGAGCTCCTCCAGAGTCTCCTTGTTCGTGAGGTCGCAGACGGCGATGGCGCCGTGAGCCCCGAAGAAATACGCCTCGCGCAGAAGCTCCCTGAAGCCCTTCTGGCCCATGATATCCCATACGAGCATCATGACCTTGGCTTGACCCGAAGGACCTTGGACGTCCACTATCTTCTTGGTCACCTTGGTGCCGATGGTGGCAATGTACCTGTCGTCGAAGACGTCCAGGACGAATCTCTTGATCAGGCTTGTCTTTCCAACGCCTGCGTCGCCGATGAAGCAGACTTTGACTTTCATCAGGTCGTCTTCAGCCATTAATAGGTCCCCTCCACAAATGGGGTTCATGTGCTAGGATTACAGGTTAATGACCTAATCGATTCTTAAGCCTTTGGTAGTAGTCTGGATGATGGATAATCACTATCCAGCCGCTATCTTGACATATGTACAGGCTGCGTCCGATGGTCACTATTCCTTGATTGCAGTTCCGATAACGAGTTCGGTTGAGAGCCCCTCGGACAGCGTTTGCAGTTGCCCGGGCTGACGAGCATACGAGATCGGGAAGCTGCCGAAGGAGTATTGGACATCGCCCTCGTCATTGCGGTCGTCGGTCCACAAGACATGTACGCCGCCCTGGGTGTCAACTGCCAACTGAGGGACCGTACAATAGACATCGTTTGGTGCATCGGAGACCAGAACATCCTTCTGGAACGTGGCGCCAAGATCCGTAGACATGCTGAATCGTATCGCTGAGTCCGCGCTATTGATGGTCTCCCAGATGACGAATATGTTCTTCCATGGATCGACCGCGACCTTGGGCACGACCGTGTCGGTCTGAGCCGATGCGGATGCAACCTTCACATTCACCCCGAAGCTGACGCCGCCATTGTTCGACGTGGCGGAATAGATGTCGAGTAGGCCGCTCCGGCCGTCCCTCCAAACTGCACATACAAATCCGTCGCCCGCAGCCGAGACCGAGGGATTTCCCTGCATGTACGTGGCGGTTCCCGTGTCATCGACTCGGACTGAGCTCTGGAATGTGATTCCGTCATCCGTGGACCTGGACAGGTAGATATTGCTGTTTGAGTCGCGGTTGTCGTTCCACACGATGTAGAAGCGGCCAACATCATCGACTGCCAACGACGGCGTACCAGTTGCGACGGTTGTCGCTACCGCATCATCGACCTTGAGATTCGCCGAGAACGAGTCGCCCCTGTTGACGGACCGAGCGCAGTACACCCTGGGATATCCTCCTCTGTCGTCCTTCCAAACGACTAGGACGATTCCCTTGGAGTTGACGGCCACGGTCGGGAATTCCTGCCAACTGAATTGAATCCCCGTGTCGTCGACTCGCACCGCAGGTCCGAATGAAAGACTTCCGGCGTTCGACCGCGCGAGATACACATTCACGTTCATGCCGCCGGACCTGTTCTCCTGCCACGCAACGTAGACAGCCCCGTCGGGTCCGACCGCAACGGACGGGGACTGCTGAGAGGCACCCGAATACGGGGAGACGTTCACTTGCGCGGGGGCGGACCACGTTACACCACGGTCGGTTGATTTCGAGATATATATCTGCCCTCTGCCGTCTCGCCGGTCCTCCCAAGCGGCATACAGATTCGCGCCGAATGCGACAATCGCTCCGTTTCTCTGGGTTGTGCCCGCCGCGGCGCCATCGATCTTCCGCGAACTGGAGAACTGATTAGTCGGCAGCGGAGCAGCAGTGGCGCTGAAGGGTTTCGCCAACGACGAGTTCACGCCCGAGGAATCCGTCACGGTAAGAGTAACCGAGTATGATCCAGGGACAGCGTATACGTGGGCAGAGGACAATCCGTGTGTCGCAACGCTACCATCCCCCCAATTCCATGCATAGTCGGCTATCGATCCATCTGAATCATATGAGTCGGTCGCGTAGACTTCGATGGCCAGGTACAACCCATACATGGTGAAAGATGCAACGGGAGGAAGATGTGCCATTGTCACTTCGAGAGAAGTCGAGTCTGTCAATCCACTATCGTCTGTAACAGTCAGCGTTATCGCATAAGTGCCCGGGGATGAGTAAGTGTGAGATCCAATCACTCCCGAACTAGTCGCGCCATCGCCCCAACTCCAGACCCAGCCGACCACGCTTCCATCGTCATCCGCTGAAGAGCGCGCATTTGTCGAAATCGTGAGCCCGAACGTGGAATAGCTGAAGGAAGCATGTGGAGGGCTTGACCCTTGAACGGTCGCAGATTGACTAGTTGTGTTCTTCAGGCCGGAATTGTCGGTCACGGTCAGGGTAATCGTGTATTCACCGGACTCGGCATAGTCATGTGTTGTCGTGGACCCTGTCGACCCCGTCCCGTCTCCGAAATCCCATGAATGTCCAACAATCGTACCATCTGGATCGTACGAGCTACTGGCATCCAACGCGACGCGTAGATCTGTTACGTTCACAACGAATACGGCAACCGGCGGCTTCGGAGGCTCATAGACTGGTACGATAGCGCCAGAGTATCCTGACATACCAGTGTCGTCCATGACCACGAGATCGATGAGATAGAACCCGGGCCTCCTGCCTTCGTGATCCGTGGCGTACGTATGCGTCGCCACGACTCCTGTGCTCCATTCAGAGCCGTCCTCCCAGTCCCATGCGTAGGATATGACGACTCCGTCAGGGTCGTAGCTCGCGCTTGCATCCACAGTGACTGTGAGATAGGAAACAGAATACACGAACGATGCGATGGGTTCAGCCGGACATGGTTCGACAGAAATCAAGAGATCTGTCCAGGAAATCAATGACGTGTTATCTGTAACGGTCAATCTAACCACGTAAGTGCCTGCGACGGAGTATGCGTGAGAGCTCACCATCCCATAATCGATTGTCGTTCCATCTCCCCAGTTCCAAGCATACTTGACCACGGTGCCATCGTTGTCGTAGCTCGGGCTACCGTCCACAGTAACTACAAGTCCGTACTCAGAATGCGTGAACCCCGCCCATGGAGGATCTCCGGGCATCTGAACTGGACGCACCCTGATAATCTTGGAAGCGGTTGCCCCTTGATCGTCCTGAATCGTGAGCGTAATCGGATATCCTTTCTGGCGCCCTGAGCATGGATACTCATAGGTGTGAGAAACATGAACTCCGCTGCTGCCCGGAGTCTGATCGCCCCAATCCCAACTGTATGACATGATCGTTCCATCTGGGTCATAACTCCCACTTGCATTGACCCATACGGTCAGAAAAATGAGGCCCACTCCCACAATGGGGACAGGGACCTGATTCGCAGATGAAGATGGATAAAGTAGCGCGGGATCCTCACGGTTCGTCACTGTCGATGCCAATGAGCTGGCAACTAGGAGGGCGACAAATGCCATGCACGTTAGTACTCTCCTGCTCAGCTGTACCTCCCCCGTAAGATGTCCCAAGTGACGTCGACACAGCCCGGTATGCAATCGATCCCGGACTGCTTATCCCCCTAATCGATCGAATGCTGAGTAACCGCATTGTCAATACACCCACAAGGTTCTTTCGGTGGCCAGTGAGCAAACGCTTCGATGTCATCGGCCTTCCAGAGAATCGGACTTGTGCCGGTGGAGTATGATTGAACATATAGTACAGAAGCGGAGTAGTCCCTCGTCTGAATAAAGACCTTCTCTTGCCGTCTACTGTATCATATGTGACATTCTGGTACCGCACTTGCAAAGAATGGGACTTGAGAAATGCTAGGCCAGTAATTGCAAATGATTTTATACAATAGCGATGATTGGCATTTGGATAGTTGGGAATACCTCTGCT
>MGWC01000059.1:6429-16391 GCA_001800815.1 Euryarchaeota archaeon RBG_19FT_COMBO_56_21 | reverse complement strand
CGGGGTTAGCCGCGATGTGCCATAGGCTGTCGTGCCCCCTCATCTCCTTGTGGAGCCTGTCAACATCGAGCAGATCGGCTTTGACGAACCTGAAGTACTCGTTCCCGAGGTGATGGGAGATGTACTCCTCCTTGCCCGTGCTGAGGTTATCGTAGACAGTCACTCCGCTCCGCTTGATCAGCTTGTCCACGACGAAGCTCCCTATGAAGCCCGCACCGCCAGTAACGAAGTAGGTCATCTCCAAGCCTTCCTGTCAGTTCCGCAGAACGAGTACGAAAAACAGGTGTCAGTAATAAAGGGTTTCTATGTGCAGCGCTGAGTTCACAAATGTGCATTCCATTTCATGTTCGTCAACATAAACATGCTGCAATATGGTTATGTTCGGGAAGCTACATGTGTGCTGACGGATGATAGTAACAGTCGTGGTCGGGACCCGCCCCGAGATAATCAAGATGGCGCCCTTGTACTTCGCGCTGAAAAAGACGAAGCTGGTGCCCCGTCTGGTGCATTCGGGGCAGCACTACGATTACTCAATGTCGAAGATCTTCTTTGAGGAGCTCGAGCTGCCCGAGCCCGACGCGTTCTTGGGGGTGGGCTCAGGCTCCCCGGGTGCTCAGACCGGGGACGCCATAATCAAGTTCGAGGCCGAGTTCAAGGGCTCGTCCACTGGATGCGTGCTCGTTGAAGGCGACACCAACACGGTCCTCGCGGGGGCTGTCGCCGCCATGAAGCACCACGTCAAGGTGGGGCATGTAGAGGCTGGGCTCAGGAGCTACGACCTCAGAATGCCCGAGGAACTGAACAGGCGGCTCACCGACCACGCTTCCGACTACTTGTTTGCCCCGACAGAGGAATCGGTCAAGATTCTGAAATGCGAGGGCGTCTGGGGGAAGGTTTACAAGACCGGCAATACCGTGATAGACGCCACTCTCCAATATCTTCCAAAGGCCCAGAAGGTCTCCCAGGTCATGTGGGAGGTACCGTGGGAGAACTACGTCCTCGCGACATTGCACAGGGCGGAGAATGTGGACAACAGGGAGACGCTGGAGCACATCGTCAAGGTCATCACAGAGTGCCCGTTGCCTGTCGTGCTGCCGCTCCATCCCAGGACTGACGCGCGGCTCAAGGAATTCGACCTGAAGGGCAAGGTCGAGAGGAGCGACAACGTCAAGCTACTGCGTCCCGCAGGATACTTCGACATGCTTGTCCTGATGAGGAAGGCGAACTGCATTGTCACGGACTCTGGAGGTATCCAGGAGGAGGCCTGCTCCCCCGTGATCAAGAAGCGGGTGTTCGTGATGAGGAAGAGCACCGAACGTCCGGAAGCGGTAAAAGCTGGCTACTGCAAGGTCGTCGGAACGAACTCCAAGAATGTGCTTCGCGAGCTGCGGAAGTTTGTGGACGATCCGAAGGTCAAGTTCAAGCCCTGCCCGTACGGTCGAGGAGTTAGTGGGGAACGAATAGCAGGTGTTCTGAAGAGGGAGCTGTCTTAGTATCATCGCATCCTTGGAAGCTCTGAAGGGAGGGATCTCTTGGCGGACGGCATGAGGCTCAATATCGGATGTGGAAAGGACATCCGCGAAGGATGGCTGGACTGCGATTTCGTTGCCGAACCCGAAGTCGACCGGGTGTTCGATGCATCGAAGCAATTTCCTTTCCAGGACGAGTCGATCGACGAGATACTCATGTCCCATGTGCTAGAGCACATCTTCAATTGGCCAGACACTCTACTGGAGTGCCATAGGGTTCTCAGGAAGGGTGGCAGGATTGAGATCCGGGTCCCCTATGGAGTTGGCTGGCACAACGCCGATCCCCATCATGTGAGATTTTTCTGGCCGGGCACCATGGACCATTTCATCCAAGGCCCGACACAGGGCGCCTCTGCTTTGGGGACCATTGCAGCGAGGAAGCTCTTCGATCTCGAGAAACTAGAGGTCAGAAGGATTTTCTGATTCCAATGGCATCTGAAGAGATACCTCAGGATTGGATATTTCGTCGGAAGGCGATATCGCTTCCCCTTCGGCAAGAAAGCGGAGATAGTATGGGTGCTAAGAAAGGTCTAGGAACCGGCCCTTGCCAGTAATAGTCATATAGTGCATAGGCAGTTGGCGTTCCTCGTCCAAGAAGCCCATTGGAAGTTGGCGGTGCGAATGAAGAAGTGGTTCATGCTTCAGATGTGGCGAGTGCAGCAGGTTGCGCAAGTCTTGACGATAGCGCTTCTTGCCGTCAACCTCTCACTGCAGGTATACACCTTCATGGATTGGAGGGAGGGCTCGGTATTCGCGACCCCGTACACGGGCGCCACGTTGATCCTGCTCATTCTCGCGGCCCTCATCTGGTCCTTCGCCATAGTATGGGACATGCGTCTCAGGATGTGGCGGGAGCAGGCCACTGTCCTGATGGAGAGGAACCCGTACGTCAAGGAGAAGATGACGGCAAAGGAGATCATGATCTACGGGGCGCTTTGGGTACCCCTGATGGAGAACATCGGCAAGTCTGACCCGAAGATGAAGGAGGCTGCGGAGACCATGAAGGAGTGGCTCGCGCGCTCGTTGAAGTCCGATGCGATTCTCGCAAGGGACGTCAAGGACATCATGGACCACATAGGCAAGCCAGGGTCGACCCTGCTGGACTTCAGCAAGAAGTGACCGCGCTCATTCGGCCAGGATCGCAATCGATTCCGACTCGAGGAGTACCTTGAAGCCGTCCCTTCGTGACTCTTTGAAGCCTTTGAACAGTATGTAGTAGTCGAGCGGCCTCCCGAGCGTTTCCTTTGCCAACTCAGCGATCGATTTGAGCGAGTCCGTCCCTTTGCCCATCGCCTTGAAGTAGAGTTCCATGCCCTCGCTGCTCGGATTGCCCGAGAACATCTTTGCCCCGAGCTCGTAGGGGACTGAGTAGTGGGACATGTTGGAATAGACCAGTGCGCCATCGAGCTTCGTCCTCCATTCTGGTGGCAGTTTCCTCACTGCAGCGATCAGCCTCGCCGCAGGGTCCGTTTTCACAGCCCTGCTCAATTGGATGATTGTTGCCACCAGCAGCGCAGCCAATATGAATGCCAGAACGGCGCCTCCGAGGTGTCCGAGCAGTTCCGTCCTGGCGAGTGCGTATCCCACGATCAGCACCGATGGTATGGTGCCGAATTGCAGGTATCTCCAGCTGTCCCCCCAGATCCAGAATTGCGCCAGGAGCAGGACGGGCAGAGCCCACACGACTAGGAACAGCATGAGGTCGTCCGAGCCGACCTCATAAAGCCAGTAGAGTCCGAGAAACGGCGCGAAGACGCTGATCGGATTAGCCTTAGCCAGCCTGAGGGGCGATGGGAGGGCGCGTTTCGCCTCCCCGTAGTCCCCGTGGGCCATGTGCACGCGCATGAACCTGATGTGGTCCGGAAGGGTCTTCCTGAGATAACCTCCGAGGGTGACAATCGTGGCTACGCCAACCGCCAGGAGGAATGACGCAAGAAGGAAGATACCTCGATGCGGTGAATCGAGCATGGCAACGATTGAGACCGCAACCGCGCAAGGAGCGAAAACCTGTACCGCCATCTTGTTGGACAGCATCACGCCGGCGCCGGACAATGCGATCACGATGAGGTAGAGCAAGTCCCCGTTCTGCCAGTAGAGGTACGAGAACATGAATACCAGGGTGAGGGCCAGGTTGGCGATGGGGCGCGCGTTGAGCGAGGCCGCGTCGACGACGTTCAACGGAGATACTGCGTACAGGGCCACCGGCCATAGCGGTTCCTTCACGCCGAGCTCGTCGCCAATGAAATAGAGGACGAGCATGGCTATGACGTCGATTATGGGGGACAGTCCCAGGAGGGCGACGCGCTCACCGATGCCCTTGAACGGGTACAGGATTGTGTGGAGAAGCGGCGGATAGACCCTGGTCATTTCGGGAACAAGCCCCGGATCCTTCTCGGGTAGATGCCCTAGCTCTCTCGCCTTCCTCGCGACCATGAGGTGATAGAAGGCGTCGCTCCCGAAGTATCCGTTCAGCCTCGAAGGGATCAGACGCAAGAGGGATGCAATGACAAGAACGGAGAGCAGCGAGAGCATCTCGATGGGCGTCATTCATCGCACCAGCAGCGTCTTCATAGGATACCTTTCTGCCTTTATTATCCAATCGTATCTGGACGTTACTCCTTCACGAACTTGTCGAATAAGGTATATCCTCCGATGAGCGGATTGAGAGCAGGGTCCAGGATTGGGGATATCGAATTCGCCAGCGTTGCGGCGTAGCCGAATGCGCCCTTCATTCTCGGGAACGCATGTTTGAGCATCGCCATCTGATCGGTGGCCCCGACCTGTCTTTCTCCGATCAGTCTGAACCCTTCAGGACCGAGATTCCTCATGGTCAAGATGGCGCTCTCTGGACCGTACGGCCAAGACCCTTTTTCCATCGCCTTGCGCTTGCAGTAATCGTACAGCTTCGCACCCACGAATGGTGTCACCGTGACGTATACTCCGCCACTCACGAGGCTCTTCGAGAATACCTTCAAGAGAGTCTCCTGATCGCGCTTGTCGAAGTGCTCCAGAAGCCCCGTGTTCACGACGATGTCGAACTGGTCTGAATATGTAGAGGCAAAGAGGTCTCCAACAACGAATTCCGCATCAGTTCCATGCCTGGAGAACATCTCCTTGTTTCTGGCTATGCAATCTGGAGAGATATCGAAGATGGTAACCGAAAGTCGATTCTTGAAGGTGTTCTTCAGCCTGAGAGAGATGGTGTCTATTCCAGAGCCGGCGCTCCAGAGCATCACCACCTGCTTGTGACGGAGCCGCGACTCGATCTCGGTCGTGCACTCTCGAATCATCGTTCTCTGGTAGACCATGAGTGACCGAGAGGAATTGACTTCTCGTCCTTCTTCGGATTCCTTCTTGTGATAGGTCCTCCAAGCCTCGGCCACCTCATGCCTTTGTTCCATGTTGTGTTGCTCCATGACCGGGATGTCTCGAAAGCCGATTGGTGTCATCCATCTGATGCCAAGGCCCTCTCGTACTCCGTGAGCACCTTCTTTGCGTGCACCAAGTGTGAGTGTTCCTCGCGGACATACTCTAACGCGTTCGAAGATATGAACTGGTACAGTTCCTTGTCAGTCGAGAGCTTCGCGATTGCTTCTGCCATCGCATCTGGGTTTGCCTGTGGCACGATCAATCCAGTCCTGCCATTGCGCACAGTCTCCTTGAGGCCGCCGATATCGGTCACTATGACGGGTTTCCCAGAGGCCATGCCCTCGAGCATCGCCAAGGAGGTGGCTTCCTCGACTCCCGCAGATGCCACCGACGGTATCAATACTAGATCTGATGCTCCGTAGAACTTCACGATTCGCTCGTGCGGCACGCTGCCGGCCATCCGCACAGACTCCCAGAGGCACTGTTGACTTACGATGTCCTCGATGTGGGCCTTTTCCGGACCGTCCCCCGCTAGAATCAGAATCGCCTTCGGATTGCTCTTTTTTACCTGGGTCATTGCCTGGACCGCGAACTCGACACCGTTCTTGACCACCAAACGTCTGGGGCAGAGGACGACCAGCGCATCCTCGGGAAGGTCGAGCTCCTTTCTGAATGCATTCTTCTGGACTGGTGTCGGGGGTCGAAAGCGATTGACATCGACCGCATTCGGTATGACCGCGACCTTCTCCGCCTTAGTGCTGGACATTGACAGAACGTAGTCTCTGATTTTGGAGTCGACGCAGATGATTCTGGTCACTTGCTCGTAGACTTGTTTTTCCATCTCTTTAAAACGAACATTCTGAGGAGAACCATCGTGCAGCTCTCTGTCGCTCGTGGCCTCCATCGTGAAGTACCCGTGAAGAGTCAACACCATTCTCATCTTCTTGGATTGCATCGCGAGAACCTCTTGGAGGACATGCGCAGAGACAATATCCTGGGGGTTCGCAACTACATTGTCGAGCGGCAGTCGAATCAAAACTCTCATCAATTCAGCCGCATGCTGGTCCATGTAGTGAGCGTACTTCTCGTCTCTGGACCTCATCAATCTTCGTCTGATCGCTCCTGGGTACCTTCGCAACAGTCTGAATGAGAGGGTGTTCCTGACAGCAGCTATCATGGCGGTCACACCAAGAGTCCGCAGACCATCTTCGAGCAGCCTGATGTGAGTGTGTTTCCCACCAACGCCCCCGCCCTTGTAGGGGTCATCGACGGAGACAATGAGGACGTTGCGTAGTGGATCTTGCCGTCCGTCGACTCTTGTTGAAGACATGGCCGACCAGGGGGGCTATCTCCATGGCAATAACATTAGTTTTGCTGTGCCTATGCCGTGGGCGCGTCTCCCTTGAATCCATGACGACACACGTGCGCAACTCTCGAAGTGCTTGCCCAGCTCATCTTCGGGCGTAGATCATTGGGTAGTTGTCCGTTTCGTAGAACTTAGCGCACACGGAGAAACCCTTGCTCTCCAGATACTTCTTGAGTGCGTGAGGGTTCGCGTTGTTCCCGTCCACCTGGTGGTGTTCCATACTGATCTTTCGGACGCGGTTCAGGATCTCGTCAGGGCAATTGTATAGTATCTCGTACTCGGCACCTTCGCAATCCATTTTCAGAAAGTCGATAGTATCAATCCCCTCAGAATCCACAAACGCTTTCATCGTCGTCGTCTTCACAATGACCTCCAGTAACGGCTTATCGGCGGACCATATCTGTGGATAGAATGAATGAGAGCCAGTGTGGGACGGCGATATCGAGAGCGTCCGAACATCTATCGAGTCTGAGACCGCAAATTCGTGTAACCTGACGTTCTTTGCGTTGTTCATGGCGACGTTCTCCCTGAGCATCGTGAAGTTGTCAGGCATTGGCTCGAAGGAGTGGACGATGCCCCTATCTGCGAGCTTCGATGCAAGGATCGAGAACGACCCGATGTGCGCTCCGATATCGATTACAGTGTCTTCGCGACCAATCTCGAACCCGGGTGGGTTGTAGCACTTGGACACTAGTATCTCACGAAGAAGCTCCGTATCGGATGTTCCCGCACGGACTTTGATGACCGCGCCATTCCTCAGGCGATATGTCAGGGTCTTCCCCGAGGCTATGCCAGTTCGCTCAGCGACATAACTCGGCCAGTTCCTAAGCGACGCCGCCATCGACACATCAGAGTATATGCCGTAAGCCGCCACGGACATCCGGAATCTAGCGGATCTGCTGGGCTTCGCAACTGATGAGACCGCGCTTCCCTGACCCGAGGTCATGACTGTCGGTACGTCGCCTTCGTTTTATGAAGTTGGCGGCAATGCTCCCTAGGACGGAGTGGCCGATGTCATTCATGTGCCAAATAGTCGTCAATCAGCTTGGCGATCCTTGCGCTGGCACCAGGGAGCCCGAAGATCTTCGGCCTGTGCTTCGGAGGGTTGAGGTGCACTATCGTATCGTGTATCTTCTTCGGGTCCGAACCGACAAGCACGTTCCATTCCGCGTTCACGGTCTCGATCCATTCGGTCGTGTCCCTGAGTGTTATGCACGGTACGCCCAAGAGGTACGCCTCTTTCTGAAGACCCCCTGAGTCCGTCAGCACCAAAGATGCGTTGCTCACGAGCGAGACGGTGTCCATGTGGCTCAGTGGTTTCGTGATGATGAAGCTGCTAGGAAGCCTGGTGTCAAGACCGTACTCGTGCATGCACTTGGCAGTCCTGGGGTGAACTGAGAACACGGTTGGGACTGCCGATCTGCCGACGGCCTTGACGATGTTCTCGAGGTTCTCCCGGATATCCGTGTTGGCTGGCCTATGGACCGTCATGAACTGGTAATTGCCCTTGGTCAGACCGAGCTTTTCGAGCATCTTGGAGTGCTTCTCCGCCGCCTTCCGGCTTTCCTCGAGGGCGTCGACCATGACATCCCCGACAACGTGCACCCCCTCGGTGATGCCCTCCCTCTTCAGGTTCTCCTTGGCGACGTCCGTCGGGCAGAAAAGGAGCCTGGCAACGTGGTCCGTGAGGACTCTGTTCAGTTCCTCAGGCATCGTGTGATCGTAGCTTCGGAGGCCTGCTTCAACATGGGCGACCGGGATATTGAGCTTCGAGGCGGCCAAGGCACCTGCGAGCGTGCTGTTCGTGTCCCCAAAGACGACCGCGAGCGCGGGCTGTTCGTTCTTGAGCACTTTCTCCAACTCGATGAGCATCCTGCCGGTCTGCTCGCCATGATCCGCAGAACCGATGCCGAGAGCGTGGTCAGGCTTCGGTATCTTGAACTCCGAGAAGAAATCGCCCGCCATCTCCGCGTCGTAGTGCTGTCCCGTGTCTATCAGCACCTCTCGGTGCTTCTTCCTGATCTCACGCGAGAAAGGGGCGAGCTTGATGAACTGCGGGCGGGCGCCCACGATGGAGGCTATCTTCATGGCAGGAATAGGGTAGGCTCGGAAGCGGATATTACTGTTTCGCAGCCTGAAGTGCTGGCCACGGGAACATGGAGAAGAGATCCACCACTGAGAACCCCTTAGCTTTTCGTTTCTCCCCCTTTCTGTTTCAAGTCGTTCACTACCCATGGCAACGTGTGCCAAGCGCGCCCAATGATTGCCAGGAACTGCATCACGAATGCGACAAGGACGAGCATGTATCCGAAGCCCGCGGAGGTCTCGCCGGACCAGTCATGCACTTTCTCGATCCTAGCAGCGAAGTAGACAAGCACGAAGATGGAGACGGCTATGATGCAAAAACCGCTCAACATGCTCTCCCACTTCTCATCTATGAGGCATGTTCCGACGAACACGATCGCCAAGACTATCCAGATGTATGTGAAGACCTTCTCGACCCACATCAGGAACTGCAGGTCCTCCAGCTCGTACCTAGGGTACTCGAAGAATCCGGAGCTCTCGCTCTTGCCGTAGTCAAGATAGTAGTCGATCCCATGGTGGGTCACGGTGTTCTCCGTGTGGTACCAGGGTAGACCGATCGCGAGCGCGACCAACACGGTCGCGATCATCGCCGCCATGACGACCGCTACCGTAAGAGGAGTAACATTGACCATTCCCTCATCACCTGATGCCTCTGGAAGCATCTGTGACTAAATCAATCTTAGCAGGCTTCCCTGGAGCCTTTCGCCTGAGGAGATGTAGATAAACTATTCGCTCTGCCTCTCAATCGATTTTCGACCGTTCTAGAAAGCCTGAAATAGCCACCTTCTCGTAGAAAACAACTGGATGTTGGGTCATGGTTGGGCACACAGTACTTCATCCTCTGCTGTTCATCGGCATCGCCGTCCTCTCAGGGGCGTTGCTGTTCCATGGCCCCCCGTCCACTTACTCTCCGGCGATTGAAGAGATCCCCGTCGAGGAGGTTCCTCTGGACGGGGCGATCCCCGTGTCTTCAGGCATGAGCGTGACCATCTGGGAGCAGACCACGAACATAACGATGCGCGTCTTCCAGGTCAGCGAGGTGTTGAGCACGGGTGCGAGCTTCTTCACCGCTGCTACGGTGTCCGAGATCTACAGCGTGACCTCGGATGGGACCTACTTGAGGATCTACTGCTACAAGGTACCCCCCGAGCCAATGACTGGCATCGGCACCGGGAATAATATAGTGGCCGTCAGGCTGGATGGGGTCCAGGAGCACCCCGAAGGCCTCTACGCCTCGACCATTGTCAGCTATGTCGTGGGCGCAGGCGGGGTCGAGGAGTCCAGGTGGAATGCCCTCGGCCCCGAGACGCAGATCGGGCCGTACATGTCCCTCCCCTACACATCGATGGGCGACTACGGGAGCGAGTTGGTGCTTGGCTTCACGTATGTCGAGGTGGAGACGATCGATGCGACGCTCGATTTCGACCCAGATGTTCTCAACCCCAAGAGCAACGGCAAGTGGGTGACATGCTATCTCGAGTTGCCCGCGGGCTACAGCGTGCAGGATATCGACCTGGGCACGGTCCTGCTGAATGGTGCAGTACCGATGGATGCTGCCCATGAGGTCTCATATGGCGATGTGGACGGCGACGGGGTAGCGGACGTCATGCTCA
>MGWC01000059.1:0-6357 GCA_001800815.1 Euryarchaeota archaeon RBG_19FT_COMBO_56_21 | reverse complement strand
TCTCTGATGGTATCTCCTTCTCTGGAACGGATACCAGCCGCGTATTGAACAAGTAACAGGGCATGCTGCCGTACGGCGTCTTCCTGAGGGCTTCCAAGGGCATCTTTTAAGAGGGCTTGTCCATTTTGGTCTCCTCGATACCATGCCCGAACCCACGGTGCGAATAGAGAACCTGTGGAAAGCCTACGATGGCACACAAGCGCTTCAAGGCCTGTCACTCGCAGCCTTTGAAGGCGAGATAGTGGGGCTCATAGGGCCCAACGGGGCGGGGAAGACCACCGCCATCAAGATCATCGTCGGCCTCCTGCAATGGGACAGGGGTGAAGTGCATGTTTTCGGGCACAACATCCTCGCAGACTCCATATCGTACAAGGAGCACATCGGGTACATGCCCGAGGCCCCCGCGCTCCCCGAGTACTTAACGACCTCCGAGTTCCTCGGCTATGTCGGCAGGGTCCGGAACGTGCCCAAGGAGCAGCTCCCGGGACGCGTGAGCGAGATGCTTCGGGATTTTGAACTCACGGGGAAGGCGAAGGAGACCGTTGCGACCCTGTCCAAGGGTATGCGCGCGAAGCTTGCGTTCGCGGCGGCCACGATTCACAAGCCCCAGCTCCTGATACTTGACGAGCCGTTGTTGGGCATAGACCCCGCGGGGCAGCGTCTGCTCAAAGACCGACTGGTCGGGATGGCGAAGCAGGGGTGCTCGATACTCGTCTCGACGCACCAGCTGGACACGGCTGAGCGCCTCTGCACCAAGGTCGCCGTCATCCACCGTGGCAAGAACGTCGCCACGGGAGATCTCGAATCGCTGAGGGGGCAGGCGCATGCGGGCGAGCACCAGACGCTAGAGGAGATATTCCTGAAGCTCACCGAAGAGGCCGGACAGCCGGAGCCGGACATGCCTCGCAGGAAAGGCCTGTTCTCGAGAAAGTGATGCAAGATGTCGAACGTGCCCACGCTGCTAACATACAAGGTGAAGCTGTTCTTCGCGCCGTCGTATAGAGGTAAGTTCGGCCCGCTTCCGCTGATAGCGCTCATGATCTTGTTCGTGCCGTCCGGGGCGGGTGTGGGATTTGCATTCGGCGCCTACATGGATACCCTTGGGACGGAACAACTGACGGCGACCCTCGGGGCCGCCTTATCCGCGATGTTGGCCTTCGGGTTCATCTTCTCTCTTGGTGTGGGCATCACGGCCCAGCCGTCCGAGCTGGACTTCCTCATGACCTCCCCGATCAAGTCGAGGGAGTACCTAGTTGCGGACCTGCTGTTCCAGCTGACCTCGATCATGTTGGCCGGGGGCATCGCGATGTTCGCGGCTCTCATCGGGCTCCTCGCAGGTATGGGCGCGCCTCTGGTCCGAGCCATCCCTCTGGTGCTCGTGATGGCCGTATATGGGTTGATGATAGTACTGATCATCCAGTCCGTCACGATCGCCAAGATACGGTACCCGAACGCGAGGGTTCGAGAGCTGACCCTGCTACTCCTGCTGTTATCCGCTGTCGCGATGTTGCCCGCACTCGGGGCATCCTTCGGGGTCGACTTCGCGACCCTGCCGATCCCACAGGCTGCATTCGCAGTCCTCGCGGACAGCGCGATATTCGGCACTAGCCCGGATGTGTCGAGCCTTGTGGTCGCGGGCATATACTTCGCGGGCATCGGGGCACTCTGGCTCAGGTTGTCCGGCATGTACTTCTTCTACGGCATCAAGCCGACTCTATCGGGCGGGTTCGGGCAGGTCGACATGGGCACCAAGATGGCCCAGCAGAGACGCATGATCGGCCTGTTCGGGGGGCTCACGGACAAGATCGCACTGAAGACTGATGTCGGTGGAGATCTGAGCCTCATGACGAGACTCAGCCTCGTACGCATATGGCGGGACGGTTCCATCGTATTCGTGATCCTTCTGCTGGGGCTGTTCATCGGCATTGGGCTCTGGGGCAGTTCATCTTCCGACGAGCCGGCAGGCATGGATTACAACACATTGCAGGGCGCGACATGGCCGATAGCCATCCTCGCGATCAACTGGTGCTACTACGAGCGAGAGAACCTGTGGATACCGGTCGTCGGGGGAAGGTCCCTGGTGACCTACTTCCGGGGCTTGATGACTTCGCTCGTTCTGATCGGACTTGTCATGTCCGCGTTCATGATCACGATCCGCGCCTTGATCCAGATGAGGGTTGACATGGCAGAGCTCGCCTTCATGATGCTGGCCCCGGTCGGCACCTCGGTCTTTGCCGCGACTCTCCTTACGCGCGTCCGGGTGAAGCCCGGGGCGTTCTCGCCGGGGCTGCTCGCAGTCCTGTTCGTGACATTCACCGGGGGGGCGGGTATCGCATTCTCGGGGTCGCTCATGGTCGGCGCGATAGGCAGCAGCACAGCAGTCCTCGTTGCCGCGCAGGTGGTCGTAGCCGTGGCATTCGCCATTGCGATCTACTACGTCGGGCAGGTGGCGGTGAGCAGCCTGTCGAGGACCTTCAAGTTCCAGTGATTCACCTAGGCGGGCTTGCGTTTTCTCATTATCAGGACTATGGCTGCGGCCACGATCAGGATTGCCGCGACAGCTCCGCCGATGTAGATAGCATATGCCCCCAAGCCGTCGTCATCATCCGATGGCTCCTCAGGATTCGCGGACGCAAGGAACTGAGCGACGACCATGTGAGAGCTGTGGGCGTACTCTGCATGGATGATGTAGTGCGTCTCGTTCTGGGTCAGAGTGAAGTTCAACTGGGCGTCGTCTAGCATCAGACTTATGTCCGACTCAGCGCAGAGCGACTTCGGAACGATGAGGTCGAGTGCTCCAAAGGTGCCATCGGGACCGCCCACCCGGAGTGTCAACTTCTTGGTCTCCTTGTCGTAGCCCCCCTCCATGACTGAGGAGTTGGTCCGTGCCTGGATAGTGTAGTTGCCGCATGTGATCGATATTCCGAGCCAGCCGTCTGGGATGGCCACTAGCTCTCCTGTATAACCGTGTGACAGCAGAAACTCCACGGAGTCGCCCAGGCCGTCACCGTCTGAGTCCCAGGCAGTCGGGTCGGTCATTGTGAAGAGTATCTCGAACCCATCCCCGAGCTGGTCATCGTCCGTATCGGAGTCGCCCAGGTCGGTCCCGCGCAGAATCTCATTCGCATTGACTATGCTGTCACCGTCCCAGTCCAGCCAGGCGTCTTCTGGGTCCAGCGGATCCATGCCGTAGATCGCCTCTACTCCGTCCAATACGGTGTCCGAGTCAGTGTCATTGTCGTGAGGGTCAGTGCCTTTCTCGTACTCGTACCAGTTGTAGGCGAGGTCGTTATCGGGGTCCTGACTTGCATCGGTGGAATTGGTTGGATCGAATCCTTTCGCGACCTCCCATCCATCTGGCATGCTATCTGAGTCAGTGTCGTTGAGCCATATCGACGTCCCCAGATTGTACTCCTCAAGGTTGCTTAGCCCGTCTGAGTCGTTATCATAGGATGCATCGGAAGGGTCCAAGGGGCTGAGCCAAGGAATCTGTTCGATCCCGTCTGGTAGTCCGTCCCCGTCAGTATCAGGATTTGATGGATCAGTCCCCCACGCGAACTCTACGTAATTCATTAGCAGATCACCATCCTTGTCCAGATACTTGTCAGAGTAATTTCGTGGGTCGAGGTCGTTCGAAATCTCCCACAAATCCGGCATCGCATCGGAGTCCGTGTCTCCTGACCGCGGGTTCGTCCCAAGTACAAACTCCTCGAAGTTCGTCAACCCGTCGAGGTCCCTGTCGAGGACCGCGTCTGAAGGATCTGTCACGTTGAGCGTATTGTTATACTCGAAACCGTCCGTCATGCCGTCGGAATCAGTGTCCGGGTCATTGGGATCCGAGGCGCACACGTACTCGTAATTATTGATCAGCCCGTCCGAATCTGCATCCAGGATTCCATCGCTGCCATTCAGCGGGTCGAGGCCGTGAGCCACTTCCCATCCGTCTACCATCAGGTCTGAGTCGGACTTCGCGGCGTTAGGCGAGGTCCCGTTGAGGTACTCGTTGAGGTTGGGCAGGCCGTCGGCGTCCGGGTCTTCGGGAGCGTCTGATGGATCGAACGAGCCGAGGCCGTACTTCAGCTCCCACCAGTCGGGCATGGCGTCTGAATCCTGATCGGAAACGCCGTCGAGGATGATCTGTACGGTCGTCGAGCCAGTAACGATCTCTTGTGACGCGTAGACGGTCTCCGTGTACGAATCGATGTCCGTCGCGCTGCGGATGTTGCTGGCAGGATAGTAGATTGCGGCGAAGAATCCGGTCTGGTTGATATCATTCGGATCCCCGACCGACCAGACGGGGTCGACCTGCACCGGTCCGTATAGGTTGTATCCTATCGCTGAGAACTGGATGGTGTCACCAAATGCCACCGAGGTCGAGGCCGGCGAGATCTCTATCGCGGACAGCCCAAGGTCCGCCTTGATCGCTAAGGAGGTCGTGAAGTTGCCATCAGTCACCGACACTTCGAAGAGCCCGCCAGCATCCGCCGTGAAATGGATCCTCGCAGGATCTGCGGAGACCTCCTCAATCGTGCAATCGGACCGGTCGCACGACCACGAGAGCGCCGCAACTCGGTCCAGGCCATACATGTCGACTGGTATGGCGATCACGTCCATCGGCTCCTGGACGAACACGAGCGTCCACCACGGATAGACCTCTATGTAGTCCCCGAGGTGCTTCAGGGCTACATACCTCGACATCAGAGGATAGGGGTCCGTTTGCTGGTCGACCTGGTATGGGTCGTCCGCGATGCCGTCCGATCCTGGCAGATCCTGTCCAGGGCCGCTCTTATGGTCTGTGGCGTTGTTCCACTCGTAGAAGTTGCCTCCGGAGGGGTACCCGTTGGTGAAGCTCATGCTGTAGCACATCTCCACTGTCCAGATGGCCGAATCCTCGTAGCTGAAATAGGAATTGTGATAGCAGTTGACATCGTGTGAATTTGTGAAGTAGACTGGTTCGTAGCACCACCAGAAGTCGTTCTCGATCACGAGCCCGTTGTCGGAGTCGTCAAGCCTCAGTCCGCGGCCGTAGAAGGTGTTGCCCTTTATCACGAACCCGCTCGTGCTTGTTAGCGCTATGCCTCCGAATCCTTGGGGTCCGATGAAGCAGTATTCGAATGTGACGTTCTGGCTGTTGCGCACGTCGATGGGCTGGTCGCTCCTCGGGTCGAGGCTACAGTTGGTGACCAGGATGTTCTTGCAGCCGTCGACCAGGAGCGCGTCCATTCCCCAAGTCCTCGCGGCGATATCGACGGTCGCTCCCTCGATGGTAATGTTCTCGGAATTGGTGAGGACTATGCCCCCGGTCGCGTGCCAGGACAGGCCGACCACGTGGACATTCCTGATGACCAGGTGCGATGTTGTCGATGATACTATGATGCCTGTGCCGGTCTCGAAAACAATGTCCCATCCCTCGATTATGAATGGGTCCGACTCGGTTCCGGACCCTCCTGTGACTCCGTTCGCTGCGGTGAAGTCCGAATTGCCTGTGATCATGATGGCTCCATGGTCCATCGAGTGCGCGGAGGAATTCGATGGTATGATGCTCAACGAGAATAGGGCTGAGAGCACTAGCACGGTCCCTAAGACCAAGGCTGAGAAACGTGGGGGCTCGTCTGCCATTTCCACACCAGTGGGCTTCATAGGGGCTCCGCGCTATATGAGGCTTGCTCGATTCACGCCATCTTTTCAGATGTATGGGAATCCCAGGAGTTGTTCAGCTCGCTGTCTTTCTTTTCCTCATGACAAGCACGAGTGCGGCCGCAATGGCTGCCGCAGCGGCAATCCCCAGATATAGCCATACACTCCCCAGGATCGAACCATCGTCCTTTCCGAAGTCGAGCGTGATCTCATGGGAGCTGTGCGTGTACTCGATATGCAGATAGTAGTAGTCGGCATCCTGGCCAGGGACTTGCTCGACCACCGCGCCATCCAACTTGACAACGATGTCTTCCTTGTCGCAGGCGCTCCTGGGCACCTTGATGTCAAGTACTCCATCGGATCCAGTGGCTCCAGAAAGCATCATCACTAGCGACTCATCGGATGCATCGAAGTCTGCCGCGACCACGGTGGAGTTCGTGTCGACATACATCGTGAACTCCTTCCAGGAGATATTCAGGTTCGTCCAACCGTCGGGGAGGAGCGTGATGTCCGCAGTGTACTTCCCCGCTTTGTCGAATTCCACCTTGTCTTCAGTGCCATCACCATCGGAGTCTCTCATCGTCGGTGAGGTCTTCGAGAATATGATCTCGAACGTGTCCCAGAGGCCGTCCCCGTCCGTGTCTCCGGTGTATGGCTTCGTGCCCGCGGCGACCTCTTGCGCGTTCGTCATCCCGTCATTGTCCAGGTCGTCCACGAGAT
>MGWC01000058.1 GCA_001800815.1 Euryarchaeota archaeon RBG_19FT_COMBO_56_21 | reverse complement strand
AGTTCTCGGCATGACATAGACCGCATGCGTGAACGGGTCCTTCCTCACCGAGACGTCCAGGCCGTATACGCTCTGGATTGTGTCCGGCGTCAATACTTCTTCAGGAGTGCCCACGGCTTCCAGACTACCCTGGTTGAGCAGCGCAATCCTATCGCAGTATCTCGCGGCCATGTTGATGTCGTGCATGACCGTCACAGTTGTTATGTGCTGCTCTTTGTTTAGCCCCCTGATCAGGTCCATCATCTCGAACTGTCCGCTGATGTCGAGATAGACCGTGGGCTCGTCCAACAAAAGGACCTTGGGCTGTTGCGCGAGCGCGCGCGCTATGATCACACGCTGCCTCTCTCCCCCGCTCAGCTCGCTGAAGAATCTCCCTGCGAACTGCAGGGTGTTGGTACGTTCCATGGCTGTTCGTACGATCTTCAGGTCCTTTCGTGTCTCGCCTTCTAGCATGCTCCCAATGTGCGGGATTCTGCCCATCATGACGATGTCATGGGCGGTGAAAGGAAAATCAGTCGAGGATATTTGCGGGACTTCAGCGAACACCTTGGCAAGGGCCCTGGGCGTGTAGTCGCCTATGGGCTTCTTGTCCACCAGTATCTTCCCGTCCCAGCCAGATAGGAAGTTCGTAATGCAGCGGAGCAAGGTTGTCTTCCCTGATCCGTTCGGGCCCATCAGCCCGAGGAACTCACCATCGGAGATTTCCAAAGAGACATTCTTCAGCACAGGCTTCTCCGAGAACGCGAAGCTGAGGTCCTTCACCTCGAGGCGCATCACTTCTCACGCCCCAGGCTGTGCCTCCGAAGCAGGTACAGGAAGAACGGCCCTCCGCAGAGGGCTGTGATGATGCCTACGGGGAGCTCGTCGGGCGCCACGATCGTACGCGCCAAGGTATCTGCCCAGATGAGGAATATCGCTCCCGACAGAGTGGCCGCCGGGACGAGGAGCCTGTGATTCGCCCCGACCGCTAGCCGTGTCATATGCGGGGTTATCAGACCGACAAAACCGATGACGCCAGTGAAGGCGACAGCTGCAGCAGCCATTAGCGCAGAGACGCCGAGCATCAGCTTCTTCAGCGGTTCGGGATTCGCACCCAGATTATGCGCGGTCTCCTCGCCAAGGAGCAGCGCATCCAGGTCCCTCCCGTACAGGAACACGATCAAAGTCCCAGCTGCGACGACGAACACCAGTATCTCGACATAGCTCCACCTAGCGAGGGCTAGGCTTCCCAGGAGCCAGAACACAAGCTGATGAAACTGCTGCCTCGCGAGGTATATGGAGAATGAGACAAGAGCTCCCAAGAATGCAGCCACGGCTACTCCGGAAAGGAGGAGAGTGTCGACGTACACTCTGCCCTTCACAGATCCTAATATGTATACAGTGAATGCTGCGAGAAGCCCCGTTATGAAGGCAAGCAATGGAGGCAACCCCAGGCCAATGTAGGCGATCGCCCCCAGTCCGAGGAAACCAGCGATCGCGGCCCCAAGCGCAGCACCCGACGAGACGCCAATCACGAACGGGTCGGCCATCGAGTTTCTGAATATCGCCTGCATAGCCGTTCCAGAGCATGCAAGAGCGGCGCCGACCAAACCCGCGAGCAGGACTCGGGGAATCCTGACATTCCAAAAGACCCAGTGATAGGTTGAATTGTTGAAGATCGAGTCGATTGCCTCAGAGAAGGTGATCCTCTCGGGTTCTCCAGGGCCGATGGGACCGAGGGTGCCGACTAGGATAGCTACGAAAGCTGAAATGAACAGCAGGAGCGCCAGTCCGCCCAGTATGAGCATGCGCCGCTCCCTGAGCCTCAGGACTCCTGGCTCCTCTTCCGAGCTACTATTGGGGGTTCCCAGTCGTATCACCCTACGGTTTGATCAACTGAACAACTCAGGATGAATCATCTCAGCAAGCTGCTCGAGACCATCCACCACGCGAGGACCGTACCTGCTCAGCAGGTTGTCGTCGATCGAGTAGATCTCGTCGCCCGCGACAGCACTTATGCCGCTCCATCCCTCTCTTCCGGCGATCTCCGCTTCCGTTGTCGTCGTCATCGGTCCAATCGTGTACACGATTATCTCTGGATTCTGGGCTATGATGTATTCGGGGGTCAGCTCAGGGTACTCGTTGCTCGCGTTCGCGGCGATGTTCTCCCCGCCTGCCAACCGGATCAGGTCATCGCCGAATGATCCTGGACCATAGGTCCAGAGAGGATAGTATTCGATGTACACACGCGACTTGGTGACATTTGCCGCAAGCGTCTTGCTCGTGATCGCATTGACCCTAGTCTGCAACTGCGTCACAAGTTGGTCAGCCTCTGTCGTGTGACCCGTCAGACCTCCTGCGAGTCTGATGTCCTTGTAGACATCCTCCATCGTCCTGGTGGCGAATATGAAATAAGGTATACCCTGCTGGGTCGCAAGCTGGTCGAGCTGTGCCCGAGGAACAAGGTCGCTGCACACGATCAGGTCGGGGTTGAGACTGATTATTACTTCCAGATTCAGTGTGTATGATCCGACCTTAGTCAGGTTAGCTGTCTCGCCGGGGTAATCGCTGTAGTCATCTACACCCACGACATGTGATCCCGCGCCTACTGCGAACAGTATCTCGGTCGGGGTCGGCGCCACAGACACGATCCTTTCAGCCATTCCGGACAGCTTGACATTCCTCCCGTAGTCGTCCACTATGCTCATCGTCTCTGGCTGCTTCTCGCTACCGACAAGATATCCAGCCATGAACCCTGCAACGGCCGCTACGACCACGCCAATGACCAACAGCATCTTCCAATTGAACGCTCCTGCCTTCCTACTTTCCATCGAATCCGCTTCCTCTCAGAACGATTCATCCCGCGCGCGTGGCGGTGTCCCGTTCTAAAGTGAACTTGAAATAATGAAAGTGTATTTGAATGTTCGCATCGAACACGGTCATTGACTGCCATCGGCATAGTCTAACGAAGATTTCAACAAAACAAGGATACGAGAAGGGGTTTCGAGGGCTCTGAAGGGGTTCGCTTACGTCTTCGTGCCTTCTGCCATGCTCTCCTCGAGTATGTCCATGGCCTGCTCGAGGATCTCGTCAGGCATAACAATCGACGGGTGCATCCTGATGACATTGTCGAGCGTTCCGCAGGTCAGAAGGATCATGCCTTTCTTCAGTGCCGCACCTTTGATGGCCTTTGCCTCCTTCGCGGCCGGTGTCTTTGTCTTCGCGTCGCTGACAAGCTCCATGGCCATCATCGCGCCCATTCCCCTTATGTCGCCTATCACCGGGTACTTCTGCTGCATCTCTTTAAGGCGCTTGGTCATGTACGCGTTGATCTTCGGCACGTTCTTCATGCCCTTCTCGATCAACGGGAACTGTGCAAGTGCCGCCGAGCATGCGACTGGGTTGCCTCCGAAAGTGCCGCCGAGCCCGCCGACCTGAACGGAATCCATTATCTCGGGCCTGCCAGTACATGCGGACACCGGAAATCCACCACCGATACCCTTACCTGAAACGAGGAGGTCGGGCTCAACTCCGGACCAGTGCTGGACGCACCACATCTTGCCAGTTCTGCCGGCGCCAGTCTGTATCTCGTCATCCACGTAAAGCACGCCGTGTTTCTTGCAGATCTTCGTCAACTTGGCGTAGAACTCCTTCGGCGGGACGATGAATCCACCCTCGCCAGCGATCGGCTCGCCGATGATGCAGGCAACCTTTCCCTGGAACTGGGGTGTGGACCATATCTCGTCTATCTTGTCTGCGCACGCGACGCCGCAGGATGGATACTCCATCTTAAACGGGCATCTGTAGCAGTAAGCGAACTCCACCTTGTAGCTCTCGGGGAGGGGGCCGAAACCGGCCTTGTATGGCATCTCCTTGGAGGTTAGCGCCATTGCCAGGAAGGTCCTTCCGTGGAAGGCGTGCACAAAAGAGAACGCCGCCGGCCTCTTCGTGTAGTGCCTCGATATCTTGACCGAGTTCTCCACTGCCTCCGCGCCCGAATTGAACAGACCGGACTTCGATAGTCCAGCATGCGGGGCCACGTTCGCCAGCTTCTCCGCGAGCCTGACGTAGCCCTCGTATGGTGTCACCATGAAGCACGTGTGAACGAACTTCTCTGCCTGCTTCTTGATCGCTGCCACGACCTCCTTCGGGGAGTGCCCGACGTTCATCACGCCGATGCCGCTTCCCATGTCGATGAAGACGTTCCCATCGATATCGGTGAACAGCGATCCCTCGGCCTTGTCGATGTAGACCGGGGCGCCGACCCCAATTGCTTTCGATATGTACTTCTCCTTCAACTTGCTGAGTTCCTGAGACTTGGGTCCCGGGACCTCGGCGGTCCTTATTGAAGCCTTTTTCGCTGCCATGTTGATACCTCGAACTTCTTGCAATGAAAGGCGCTTTCGTTCGCTGATAGTTGAAATCATAGATAGTCTTTTTGAAATAACTTGAAGTGATGCTGGACACGAAAAAACCGGTTCGCACATTGCTGGCTGAGCTATCAGCCTTCCCGTCTAGGTATAGCCTTGTACATCCGAAGGTCTGCTCTTTCTCTGGGCATCCTTATGCAGCACCTTGAGCTGGGCCTCGAGCCTCTCGGCTTCCTTGCACAGCGGTTCGACATTCAGGTTCATGTGCAGGATCATTTGGTCAATAGCTACGAGAATTAGGGCTGCAGCACGCGCGTCGGCTGTGTCGGGCCTCGCCTCCGCGAGAAGCGTGATGACGTCCAGGTTGCGTCTCCTACCTTCGTTCAATAGAACCCCTGCGGTCCCAGAGATCACGCCCTCGACGAATGGTTCTGCATCCGCCTGGAGCAGCAGCTCCTGGGCGCTCTCAGTGCTCCCGATCCCGTAGACCGCAATCTCGCCAGTCCCGTCTGGCTCCACGCCCTCTTCCCTCTCGATTATGAGACCGCCCGCAGAGATTATCAGCCTGCACTTCTGGGCCTGAGCGTAGTCCGCAATCGCTGTACCGATATCCCTCAGGAGGTTCGCAGATGGTTGGAGTTCTGTGGAGAACACAACAACCTGCGGCTCGCCAGGCTTCAGCTCTGGTCTGGCATATACCCTGGCTGGGCCGAGCGGTTCCCCGTTCCGTATCAGTGACAGGGTGGGGAAAGAATCCGAATCCATGACGGCTATGTATTCCATCTTCAGGAGAGCGATAAGGTAGTTCGCCACTATCGAGCTCACGAGGCCAACGCTGGGGAAACCATCGATCACGACCGCGTTCCGAAGATCGGTCTTCTTGAGCTCTACGATCTCAACATTCGCCACGACGACCGCATGAGGGTTGTAGAATATAGAACTTCATGGGCACATGTGCGGGAACTGTAAAACGCATTGTCGTTGGCTGCGCTGCGAGCCTGCCAAGCTTTAATAGAACCGTGTTTTATGTACACCGATGCCAGATGGGCCGGTGGCTTAGCCAGGATATAGCACTGGCCTTCTAAGCCAGTGGTCTCGGGTTCGAAAGGCGCGAAACGCGCCCGAAAGTCCCGACCGGCCCGCTTGGCCCGCCACAGCCAAAAGGAATATAAAAAGGAATGGTGTACGCCCAGCCTGCATATGGGAGTCTGACGCATGAAACGGAGCTCAAGAGCCTGGAAGAAACGAGGCAAGCAGCGCTGGAAATGGCGCAAGAAGAAGATGAGAAGGCGAAAGAGAGCCCAGAAGATGCGTAAGAAGTAGGTTCCCTGATGCAAACCACCAGGGGGTATGGGGTAGTCTGGTATCCTTACGGGCTCCAGTTATGGGAATGATTTCCGTTGGGTTTGCTGACCAGTGATGACTAACTGGAGCGATGACCCATGTTCGAAACGGGCGGAGTCGCTCTCCGCCTGGTGGAAACCCGTCGATGAGGGTTCAAATCCCTCTGCCCCCACTCCAGCCGCAGCATACCATATTCTGCGCCAATCCTTGATTTGCCAATGGTAGGTTTTTTCCAGAGTCGGCTCTATCCGGACTCGTATGCCGCAGGAGCCTGTATTCTTCAAAGACAGACGTGTGTGGCGAAAGTGGCTCCAGAAGAACCACGACATGTCTTCTGAGATCTGGATCATCACATTCAAAAGGCACACAGGCAGGCAATGCATGAGCTACGAGGAGGCGCTCGAGGAGGCCATCTGCTACGGATGGATAGACAGCAGGCTGAGACGCATAGATGATGAACGACATGCGTGGCGGTTTGCGCCGAGAAAACCTGACAGCATCTGGTCTTTGAGCAACAGGAGGAGGGCCGAGAGGCTGATCATGGAAGGAAGGATGACCGCTCCCGGTATGGCAAAGATCGAGGCTGCCAAGAAGAGCGGCGAGTGGCATAAGGCATACCGTCCCAGCAAGCCACCAAGGATGCCGAAGGACCTCAGAGAGGCTCTGATGCAGGACGAGTTGGCCTGGCGGAACTTCCGAGGTTTCGCAAGATCGTACCGACACACTTACATCTTCTGGGTCACTTCCGCGAAGAGAGAGGAGACCAGGAGGAAGAGAATCCGGGGGGTCGTTTCGAAGACCTCCAAATGCAAGACCATCCAGGAATGAAAAAGATGTGGTTTTGTGGCCTCTTATGAGAGGCCACATAGGCCGGTGTTTCGCTCTTAGTCACTTGGCTACCGCTCTGAACGAGTCGTCGAATATCTCAAGTGATCTGTCGACTACCTCATCTGTGTGGGCAGTAGACGTGAACGCATGCCCGTCCGGATGCGGCACACCAAAGAACACTCCCTCGGACAGAGAGTTCAGGAACCATTTCTCCCACTTCGCCCCGTCGATGTCCAGTTCGTCCCTCCAGGTCCTTATCTCCTTGTCCGTGAAGAAGATCTCACCGAGGGAGCCAACATGCTCGATCCAAAGATCCACGCCTCTGTCCTTGGCCAGGTCACCTAGCCCGTTGAAGAGCCTATCGCCTGTCCTGTTTATCTTCGAGTAGATGCCAGGCTTCGACAGTTCCTTTAGGGTCGCGAGACCTGCGGCCACGGAGACTGCGTGCGCATTGTATGTTCCACCGTGGTAGACGTTGCCTTCGTCCGATGGGAGTATCTCCTCCATCAGTTCCTTGCGCCCTCCGAACCCGCCCAATTGGTAACCTCCGCCAGCCACCTTCGCGATGCACGTAATGTCTGGCTTGACGTCGTACCTCTCCTGGGCACCTCCCCTAGCGACCCTGAATCCAGTAAGGATCTCGTCGAAGATCAGTATCAGCCCCAACTCCTTCGTGAGCTTCCTCAGCTTCTTCAGGTAGTTGTCTCTCGGGACGACGCAGCCCGCACCCGCATGCACAGGCTCACATATGACTGCAGCGAGTTCGTCCGCGTTCTTCCTAATGATCCTCTCTGTCTCATCCCATTCGTTGAAAGGATAGATCACTGCGAGGTCGGAGATGCATTTCGGGAGCCCTTTCCCCCATGGGACCGCCGGCTGGCATTTCTTACCTTTCTGGTACACCTCTGCGGGGATGTCTACGCTCTGCATCATGTAGTCGTAGCCACCGTGGTATGAGCCCTCGGCCTTCGCGATCTTCTCCTTGCCCGAGTAGCCCCGCGCTACCCTCAGAGCATTCATCGTGGCCTCGCACCCTGAGTTCGTGAACCTGAACAGCTCGATAGATGGCATCGCCTTCTTCACGAGCTTGACATACTCCGATGGAGCCTCTGTGGGAGACCCGAACAAGCTTCCCCTGTCGACCTGCTCCTTGACCGCCTTGACAACCTCTGGGTGCCGGTGGCCTAGGATCAGAGGTCCGTAGCCGAGCGCGTAGTCGATCATCTTGTTGCCATCTATGTCGTAGATGTATGGTCCCTCACCCTTCCTCGCTACGAATGGATAGGGTTCGAAGACCCTGATGTTGCTCTCGACGCCACCTGGTATGTGGGTCTTCGCGTTCTCGATGTACTTTCTCGATTTGTTGGTCCTTGTTCTGTACTTCTGCTCGCAGCTGGCCGCAGTTCTCACCATCATCACCTCGCGTACCTCGAAAAAGGACCCCAGGCGAGCCCAGCACTGTTGGCAGCATCAACTACCATTGACCCACACGATCAATGCCACAGTCTCGGGCATCCCCTTTCGTCAGAAACCCATATTGCCTCGCGCTAGATAAGAATTGCTGATTCAGACATGGAGAAGGCCGAAAATAAGACCCCAGCATTCTTATCAATCGTAGTGCATATTCAAGCGGGGGAATGGAATGAAGTGTCCATCGTGTGGGGCAGAGAACGCAGACTACGTGATATTTTGCGGACAGTGCGCAACTCAGATCAGGAAGCCTGATCCGAGCAGAGCTGTCTTCAAGGAATGGACGAAGCAGAGCGAACAACTCGAGACTCCCAGGAACACGAACGTTGTCACCGATCTGTCCCTAATTGCCATCGCCGTCAACGTGCGACGCATATTCATCCTAATAGGACTAGGCATCATCCTGACAATCGGTACAAGTCTAATCAGCCTCTGGATAAGCATAAGCGACTACGATGTTGAATCTGCTCAGTCGCTTTTGAGAACCTGGTTGCTTCTCGCTACGGCGATCTTGATTGCTGGACTGCTCTACGCAATCTTCCAGAAGCGTCTCACACGCGCCTCGGCTTCGAACAGGACACGCCTGTAAACAGAAAGCGAGCCCTCCAGGATGCTGCTTGGTTCTGAACTACGACGTGGCTACCTCAGTATCGATGGATGTGGGGATTGCCTCCACATCTTTCGCTGGGCCCGCATCCTTGGTGTGGACGATTGCCTCGTAGATCGGAATCGCTTTTGCAGGGAGATAGTCGCAGAACTTGACTGGATCGACGGCCTCCGGAGATTTGACGCCCTTGAATTTCAGCTCTCCGCGGGCGAACATCTCCACAACGACCGCCACTGGCATCGCTGTCTGGTAGGAAGTGGCTTGGAGACCTGTCATCTCGAAGACCTTCTCGTGAGATATGTAGGTCCATGTCTTGATCACGACATCCTCACCCTTCATCTTCCCTCCGACCTCCGTGAGCACCATCGCGAATCCCTTGATCTTGCCTCCGAGGTCGTCGGGCCGAGGCATCATGCCTACGACTACATCGAACGGAACTATCTCCACGCCCTTGATGTTGACTGGCTTGAACGAGACGAGGCCCAACTGCTTGAGGACCTTCACAGACTGTACGAAGTTCTCGTCCAGTGTTATCATGAAATCGCAATTCCTAATCTTCTTGCCGATGAACCGGGGAACCAGCTCGGCTTCCTCATGGTCGGTTCTATAGAGCTTCTGCGGGCCTATTGGCTCCGGGAAGTTGTAGACCTCCGTCAACGACAGCGCAGGCGACCTGCCCCACTTGCCGTCGGCGTAGTACAGCGGATCCCTGATGCACTCCTCGAGCATCGCGTCCGGCGAGAAATATGTCGCGAAGAAGTATCCCTCGAGCTTGCCAGTGTCAGCGTCTCTCACCTTCACATAATCCACAGAATCCATGCGGTCCGCGGCCCGCTTAGCGAACAGGTTGGACGCGCCCGGGTCAATTCCCATCGCGCACAGGGCGAAAGTCCCAGCATCCTCGAACTTCTTGCCATATACTTCCTGGTCGTCGAACATCGGGTGGCCGAACTCATGGTCGCCGTTCGCCATGTCGATGTAGGAGGCTCCGCCTCTGAGACATCCCTCCATGATCTTCAAATTCAGAGCGGGAACAGTCCCGTTCACTACGATGTCCGCTTTCTTTGCAATCTTAGCTACGGCCTTTGGGTTCGATGCGTCTACCTCGTAGATTTGGACCTTGTCGTTCTTCATCCTCGCCTTCACACAAGAAGGACCTTTGAGATTGATATCGGCAAGCAGCAGCTCAGAGACGAGCTTGCTGTTTGCTAGATCCTGTGCAATCGCTTGACCTACTCCGCCGCATCCGATTATCGCTGCAGTAATTCCTTTGGACATCTTCCGATGCTCCCTTCTGACTCGTGCTGTTGCTGGCCTGGGACGCCCAGGTCAAATCCGCATATCCAGGGTGTCCCCTATATCCCTTTCGAGAGGACCCCAGAAGGACAACGACTTATGAGCTGAACGACCCCGGGTCCCCCATCTGGCGGAATTACCTCCATATCAAATTATATTAAATGTCGAATTAAATAGGGAGGGGGCGAGACGAAGGATTGTCGAGAACGGGACAACGGCCGTCCGACCATCGAAACCCATGATCTGAGGGCGAAAGGATTAATCGAGTATGCCCAATTCCCAGCATCATGCACAAGGTGGTCACGGTCGATCTAGAGAAGGACATACTCGCTGAGAACAGGAGAATCGCGAACGAGAACAGCGAGCTCCTCAAGAGCCACGGCATCACCGCATTCGATTTCCTCGGGGCAATCGGCTCAGGGAAGACTCTGATCATCGAGCAGCTCATCGAGATCTTAAGAGCGAAGGGAAAAAGGGCCGGCGTAATCGCGGGCGATGTATCTGGCGACGACGACTTCCAGAGATTCGTCAAGCACGGCGTTCCGGCTGCGAACATCAACACGGGGAAGGAGTGCCATCTCGATGCGCACCTTGTCGATCACGCGCTCGAAGACCTCCCGCTCGACAAGCTCGACTACATCTTCATCGAGAACGTCGGCAACCTGGTCTGCCCCGTCGACTTCCCGGTCGGATCGCACAAGAGGGTGGTCGTGATCAGCGTCACCGAAGGTGACGACATGGTGAGAAAGCACCCGCCAATCTTCGCGTTCTCAGATGTGGTGATCATCAACAAGGTCGACCTCTCGGAGGCGATGGAGGTCGACCCGAAGATCCTTGAGAGGGATGCACGAAGAACGAACCCGGGTGCCAGGATCATCATGATGGATGCCAGGCGAGGTAAGGGGTTGGATGAACTCGTCAAGGCGCTCGGGCTCTAGAGGCTGAGAGATGAAGATTACTGTCTACGGGATCGTGCAAGGAGTCGGGTTCAGGCCCACCGTATTCAGGGTTGCCAAGGCTCTTGGCTTGAAAGGCTTCGTTCTGAACAACGGCTCCAACGTGGAGATACACGTAGATAGAGACGCCGAGAAGTTCATGGCGGAGCTGAAGAGAGCTCTGCCCGCACTCGCGAGGATAGACCGCGCGGAGTTCGAGCAAGTCGAGGAGGATTTCAGCGATTTCAGAATAGTCGAGAGCCACGACGGCCGAAGGGTGTCCTTGATCCCCACGGATACGGCAATATGCAACAACTGCGTCAACGACTTCGGCAAAGAAGGGAACAGACGACACCTGTTCCCATTCACTAACTGCACAGAGTGCGGCGCTCGTTTCACAGTCATCTCGGATCTTCCGTTCGATAGGGCCAGGACGAGCATGTCCGATTTTCCCATGTGCCCAGATTGCACGAACGAGTATGCCTCTCCCTCGGACAGGAGGTTCCATGCGCAGACGATATCGTGCCCCAAATGCGGGCCCAAGTACACTCTCTTCGACAAGCAGAGGAGAGAACTGAACGGCCACCCGTTCGAGCTTTTCGCATCTGGCATCGATAC
>MGWC01000057.1:159-20637 GCA_001800815.1 Euryarchaeota archaeon RBG_19FT_COMBO_56_21 | reverse complement strand
GATCCAATGATTGAACAGATGCCTGAACCTGTGATTCCCTCTGAGAATACCAGTCCTGCTCGACGCTCTTCAAAGAAGAGTATTAGCATGAAACACAAGGCCCTTCTAGCCATTGGCGTCGTTATGATCGTTCTCGGTTTGACACTCAATTTCTATTTCCAAGCTAAGATGGATGAAGAGCTTACGCTCTCCAAGGACTTTGACCACGATTTCACATCGAACGGTCAGACTTCGAATGTTAATCGTGACTATCTATTCCCATACAACCCGACGTACAACGGGACTGGCACGAGCACAGCATTGTCGAACTATACCACAGAGACAGAAACAACCATCAAAGGTGTGGATTCTGGCGATGGATACGTGGAATTCAGTTATGTGAAAGAGATTATCGAACAGCCCACTCTGCTCATTGACGTGAACACAGGATCATCACCAGCTGGTGTTGCAATGCTTCCCTCAATGGCACCCGGGATGCCTGCAATACCTTACCCCTTCGAGCCATACCAGCCAACGAATTCTACCATGTACCTCGACGAGAAGAACTGGACCTACAGATCGGACATCTACGAAGCGCACGGACTGCCTGCTCGGACGGGCTACGCGCGCTCTGTGTTCACACATCACCTTGAGCAGAAATCCTATCCCGTCTACATCGGTACAATTCAAAACACGACCACTGCCGAATTCGAGGGGGTTGTGAAGGTCAAGGGCATTGAAACGTACCATTACAGTTATTCATACACATTTGAGATACCTTTCCCGATCTACACCAACCAGACAGCAGGTCTTACAGCGTTTCTCTCATTCACCGAGAGCACCAATGAGTATCATGAGCCAATTACTGGGGCGCTTTTGAAGCAATCTACAACCCTTACTTACTATCTTACAACTATCAGTCAAGGACAACCCAATACCGTCGATATATACTCTGAGAGTAGTGACTACGAGATATCTCAGGATGACGCGGGTTCCTTTTCCCAAGGGCTGTTCTGGATACACAACTCTCCGACCATCGCCTTGGTATTGGTCCTCCTTGGCCTCACGCTGGTCGTGGTGGGATTCGTGATGGTGATCAAGGCAAGAAGATAGTCAGAAGCGACATCAAGAGCCCAATGATATCATCTGGCCACATTCGAAGAGGCCAGGCAACGTCATGCAGTGCTGGTGTGACCCTGATCATCGAGACAAGCAAGGGGTTTGCGTCTGACTGCGCACGAATTGATATCCAGCCAGTCGCAAGAGTCCAAATCCCGGCGGGAGCACATTCTTTTTTCACAGACGTCTAGGAAGGGAATGACTGACCCTAGGTTGGTCAATGTTCCGAGAAGAGTGGTCGCCCTAGTGGAGAACGTGCCTGTCGATTCGGACGCTCACATATCCGGTTGAATCAGGGAGCTCATCTGGTGAGAAGTGATGCACATCTGGAACAAAACGTGTCCCTCTTAACGTCCGTGTCTCTCAATGAATTGGAGAAATGCATGACACACCTCGAATCGGCACAATGCTCGAGACCGAAAACGTGTCCGAGCTCGTGAACGGCTTCCTTCACGAGCCGCTCGTGATACGGTCCCTGTCCATCTCCCTTCAGTCTGTTGGTCGAAACGATCGCACAGGCTCCATCCTTCGACGCCAACCCAAAAACGAAGCTCAAGTCCGGGACAAACAGGTCCACATCCGTCACCCCGAGAGCCATGCTAGCCTTCTGGGCCACGCGTAGTCGACAGACCTCCGACAGGACGTCGTCCGCGCTGGCTTGGCCTGACCGAGTGCGCACATCCGGAAGTGACGATCGGGTCAGCGTTGTCTCAAAATCGAACCTACCAGATAGAGGCCGTTCAAGCATGTCCGCGCCATCGGTCTCGTTGAAAGCGATCAGCAGGAGCTTTCGAGGCATTCTCTGTTCCGCAATTCCGCTCATGACAAGGGAGGATACCGATGCACCGGTAATTCAGTCTTACCGAGGCACGACGAATCTATCATTCCCCAGCTCGCGAAGTCGATATGAAACGTATCGACCTGACCCCTCTAACCTTGCGGATCTTCCCGAGTATTTCCCGGAGCCTGCTGTTGGGTCCACGGGCGATGAAGACCTCCATGCACTGTCCCTTTTCAAGGTGCAAGTGAAGCATCATCTGAATCTCCTCGTATCTGTGCTGAAGCACGGAGAGCTCTCCGCGTGGTCCAATCTCGTCATATATCATGGTGATGACAATCTGGTTCTCGCCCTCCGAACTGTCCCACTCCGCCTCGTCGACGAACAGCCTCATGGATTCCCTCATCGCGTCTGAGCGGGTGCGGAATCCCTTGGAAACGGAGATTTCGTCAAACCGACCCAACAACTCGTCCGGAACTGACATGCTGACAATGGTCATGTTCTCGGAGCAAGGAGATGAGCTGACGCTATTTGTGTCTTATTAGGAAAGTTGTTCAGACTGAATAACGAGCGGTAGAGTGGGTTTCGAACAGCCTACTTCCTGCCTATCCTCTTCAGCAACTCTTCAGGGCTCGAGACCAAGGCAGCTCTGACCTCTTCCGGATCAAGCCCGGATCCGCGTGCGACAGTGTTCGCGAACGCCATCGTGCTGAGATCCTCGGGTGCGTGGGAGTCTGTGTTGACCAGAAGCTTGGCCTTGGACTCCCTCGCCATCGCTGCGACGTGTCCGTTTGCGAGAGAGTGGCCCTTCCTGCATGTGATCTCAAGGAAGACACCATTCTTCGCGGCGAGTTCTGCCACATCCAGCGTGAGCATACCGGGATGAGCTAGGATATCTACATCGGGATTTGTCACGGCCTCGTAGTTGGTCCCGCGCTCGACAGGTTCGACAGGAGTCTCCCCATGTATCACCACAATCTCCGCGCCAGCCTTCCTGGACTTCCTGATAGCATCATCTATGTACTTCACGGGGACGTGAGTCAGCTCAACGCCTGGAATCGCCACGATCCCCCAGGCGTCCGCCTTCTTGCAGTCCCTGGCTGCTGCCGCGATTACCTCGTCTATGTTCGAGAACGAGGCGTGGTCCGTTATGGCAATCGCCCTGTGGTCGGCTGCCGCCGCTCTCCTGATGAGCTCCATCGGCAGCAGTTCGCCGTCGCTGTTCAGCGTGTGCATGTGGAAGTCGCATCGCCTAGCCCTCATTTCCTTCGCCTCTCCAGTTCCTTGAGAATCTCGTCTACCGTTATGCCCTCGTCGTATAGAAGTACCATCAGGTGATAGAGCAGGTCCCCTGCCTCGTAGACCACCTGTCCTCGATCCTTGTCCTTCGCCGCGATGATGACCTCGGAGCTTTCCTCGGCGATCTTCTTCAGCAGGAGATTCCTGTTCTTCAGTAGCTTGACCGTGTACGAGCCTTCGGCGCCGCTGGTCTTCCTCTCCTCGAACACCCGCCAGAGCTGGGTGATGATGTCATTCGGCCTCAGCTCATCCTTCGAGAAGCATGAATATGAGCCTGTGTGGCAGGCCACGCCCTTCTGTTCGACCCTTGCTAGGATAGCGTCACCGTCGCAATCGGTCATGAGCTCTATGCATTTCTGGAGATTGCCCGAGGTCTCTCCCTTCTTCCAGATGGCGTTCCTCGATCTGCTCCAGTAGTGCATGTACCCTGTCTTCTTCGTGAGCTCGAGCGCTTCGTCGTTCATGTACGCCAGCATCAGGACGTTGTTGTTCCTGACATCCTGCACGACAACTGGTACCAGATCCTTGTTCTCGCTCATCCTACCACCTACTTTCTGATTGGGACTCCCTTTGACTCGAGGATGCTCTTGACCTCTCCGACTGTGTGCTGTCCGTAGTGAAATATCGACGCCGCCAGGGCGGCATCCGCCTCTCCCCTGGTCAGCACCTCCGCTACGTGGTCGATCGTGCCACAGCCTCCCGAGGCGATGACCGGCACGCCCACAGCTCTAACGACAGTTCTGGTGAGGTCAATATCGTACCCCATCTTCGTGCCGTCAGCGTCCATGCTCGTGAGGAGTATCTCTCCAGCACCCCTGTCGCAGACCTCCTTGGCCCAGTCTATCGCGTCCAGACCGGATAAGTGAGTGCCTGAGTGCGTGTAGACGTCCCAGCTGTCCCCCGTCCGCTTCGCGTCGATGGCGACCACGATGCACTGGCTTCCGAATGCGTCCGCGCATTTCGTGATGAGCGACGGGTCCTGGACCGCCGCAGTGTTGACGGAGGTCTTGTCCGCACCTGCCTTCAACGTCAGCCTGACATCGTTGAACGACCTGATCCCTCCTCCGACAGTCAGCGGGATGAACAGGTTCTCTGCGGTCTTCTGCACGGCCGAGCGCAGTGTCTCCGCGCCCGCTAGCGACGCCTTCACGTCGAGGAATACGATCTCATCTGCGCCCTGGTCCTGATAGGCGACCGCCAGCGTCGGCGGGTCACCCACGCTCTTGAGGTTCTTGAAACAGACCCCTTTGACGACGACTCCGTCCTTCACGTCCAGGCACGGTATGATCCTCTTGGTGAGAGGCATCAAGAAGTCCTCCACTTCACGCCCGATTTGGTCGACATCAAGGATGGCGAGGGAAGAGCAGCCTCTCTCAATGCGAGTCCGAGCGCCTTGAAGGTGGCCTCCACGATGTGGTGAGAGTCCTTACCCCTCAGGACGACTGTGTGGAGCGTCGCCCTAAGCTCCATCGCAAATGACCTCAGGAAGTGCTCGTACATCTGGTCCGGGAGCTCGAGGTGTACGTAGGGTCTGTCGATGAGGTCGATAGTGACCTGGACCAGTGCCTCGTCCATGGGGACGGTCGCGCTCGCAATCCTCCTGATCGGATTCTCGCCGAGCGCTTGCCTATAGGCCCTGCCGAGCGTTATCGCGACATCCTCAGTCAGGTGGTGCGCGAGGTCGCCCTTGGCCGACATCTCCAAGTCAGCTCCAGAATACTTCGCCATGGTCTCGACCATGTGCTTCAGGAACTGGTCAGGAATGTCGCATTCTGTAACTCCCGAGCCGTCCATCCTGAGCATGACCATGACGGTCGTCTCCTTGGTCTCTCTCGACACTCGCGCATTTCGGTCCTTCGCGACAGTCATCTGAACTCCCTCACGGCTTTTCTGAAATCTATGTTGCCTGTGTAGATCGACATCCCGAGCACCGCAGAGTGAACGCCCATATTCTGCAAAAGGTCCAGATCTCCCATGGTCGTAATGCCCCCGGAAACGATGAGCGGCTTCTGCGTGGCGTTGGCTAGCGCCTGTATCGGCACGGGGTCGATGCCCTGTAACCGTCCCTCAACCTCGACGTTGGTGTAAAGGAAACCGAATATGGGGAGCGTCTCTTGGTCTCTGACCACGTCCAGCAAGGCTTTCCCCGAGCCTTCCTGCCATCCCCTTACCAGGATCTCGTTTGCGATAGCATCCACCGCTACGACAATGCCATCAGGGTAGTCGACTGCTATTTTCTCGATGAATTTCCTGTCTTCAATAGCGCGCGTGCCCACAATGACGCGTTCGCATCCGATGTCGAAGAGCCGCTGGACGTGTTCTTCTGACCTGACGCCTCCTCCGACCTGTATCGGTACGGACAGGCCCCCCGCTATCATCTCTACTATCTTCTCGTTGTTCCCTGTGCCGAGAGCTGAGTCGAGGTCTATCACATGAACAAGCTCGGCTCCATCACCCTGCCATCTGCGAGCAACGCCCATGACGTCCTCGATCTCGATTTTCTCCGTCCCAGGCTTCCCGCCGACCAGCTGGACGCATTTGCCTCCCTTGACGTCTATTGCAGGCACTACCTTCACATCGACTCCTCCGCTAACCTGACGAAGTTGCTCAGCAGCCTGAGCCCTGGGGCGCCGCTCTTCTCCGGGTGGAACTGCACCCCATACGTGTTCCCCTTCCTGACTGCAGAAGGGAACCTCTCGCCGTATTCACTCTCAGCTATCTCAACGCTTTCGGCCGGACGACAGATATAGGAGTTTGCGAAGTAGAATTGTGTCCTGTCCGGAATTCCTTCGAACAAGGCATCATCACTCCGGACGACGTCGTTCCATCCCATCTGAGGTACTCTCGGGCCCTTGAGCTTCAAAACCTCGCCTTTGAGTACGGCCACGCCCTCGCCTGGAGACTCCTCACTCTTCTCGAACAGTATCTGCATTCCCAGGCATACACCGATCGTCGGGACCCCGGAGGCGATCCTCTCCCGTAGCCGAGGCAGGATCGGCCTCAAGGTATCCATGGCTGCACCGAAAGCGCCCACGCCAGGGAACACGATGCACTCCGAATCGAGCAGCTCTTTGGGGTTAGAGATTACGCGCACTCTAGCGCCAGCGCGCTCGATCCCCTTCGAGATGCTGTGGAGGTTGCCCACCCCATAATCCATGACCGAAATCCTCATGTCTGGCCCCCGGAGAGGAGCTTCCCCAACTTCTCGAGCAAAGTATCCAGCATCGGTCTCGGCGCTATTGTTATTCTGACATGGTCCTGGAGGAGTGGATAGGAGTTGCAGTCGCGTATCGCGACCCCCTCGGACCTGAGCGAAGCCACGAGTGACGGTCCGTATCGCGGAACCTTGCACAACAGGAAGTTGCAGTCCGAGGGATAGACTTTGAAGCCAAGTGATTCGAGCCTGGGCCGAAGATACTCTCTCTCTGCCTTCATCTTGGCCACCGTCTCCATCATCCAGGCTTTGTTGTCCAGAGCTCGGGCAGCAACGGCCTCTGAGAAAGCGTTCAGCCCGAATGGAGTCCTGAAGCTCCTCAACTCATCAACGACCTCTTTCCTAGAAATCGCAAATCCCGCCCGCAGTCCAGCGATACCATAGGCCTTCGAGAATGTGCGGACGTCGATTGCGCGCTCAGCGTTCATGACATCGGGCAGCATGTTCGAGCCGCAGAAGTCCGCATAGGCTTCGTCGAGCATCACTATCCCCGGAGACTCCCGGAGGATGCGCCTCACGGCCGCTGGGTCGAAGAGGACGGCCGTTGGATTGTTGGGCTGGCAAATCGCGGTGAGTTTGGAGCTCTCAGCTATGATCTGGTCAGGGTCAATAGAGAAATCCGGCCCGAGGGTCTTCTCGACTATCCTCCCCATGTGCAGCCTCGCGTAGTACTTGTACATGCTGAACGTGGGCGTCGGGGAGCAGAAGATATCTCCGGGGTTGATGAAACACTTTGAGGCGATGTCGAGTATCTCGTCGGAGCCGTTGCCCACGATGACTTCCTCGGGACTGATGCCATACTCCGAGGCCAGCCTAGCCCTCAAGGTATCCGAGTTCTCGCTGGGATATGCCCACATCCTGGTGAAGTCGAATGTCTCCGCGACTTCCAGAACGGCCGGATTGACGCCGAACAGATTGGCGTTGTCGTTCAGCAGTATCATGTCCCTGTTCGAGATCGAGTACGATGGCCTCGTGACTGCCTCCAGAGTCTTTCGTTTGAGCTCTCCTATCGAAGTCATCTCTTCCTCCTCCTTCCACGAATGACTGCTGCATCAGCGTGTGCGGGAAGTCCTTCGGAACGCGCGAGGGTATCGACTGTGCCGCTCAATTTCGCGGCACCGGATGCGCTGATCGACTGGTATGGCATCACCTTGACGAAATCATACACCGAAAGCGCTGACTTCATCGCAGCCGCTCCCATGGTCGGGAGGATGTGATTAGTGCCTGAGCAGTAGTCTCCGAAAGCTACGGACGAGTAAGGGCCAAGGAATACTGAACCCGCGTTCCTGATTTTTCCGAGGACTGCTTTGGGATCTTCTGTATCGATTAGGAGGTGCTCGGGCGCGTATTCGTTCGCAAACCTAATTGCCAGTGCCATGTCAGGCGAGATGACGAAAATCGCTCCCCTCTTCGCCGACCGCTTCGCGATTTCGCTGCGACTGGCTCTGCGGAGCATGCCTTCCAGCTCTGTGCGGGTAGCCTGCGCGATTCCTTTTGACGGCGTGACTAGTACGGCCCGCGCAAGCGGGTCATGCTCGAGCTGGGCCAGCATGTCGGAGGCCAGGAACTCAGGACCGGCCTCAGCATCGGCGATTATCAGGACCTCCGACGGCCCGGCCAAGAAATCGATTTCGCAATCGTTCCTCACCAGCAGCTTGGCCGCGGTCACATAGGAGCCCCCAGGACCCACGATCTTCCTGACCTTCGGGATGGATTCCGTGCCGTAAGCCATGGCGGCGATCGAGTGCGCGCCCCCGATCGGGTGCACCTCGCTTATTCCGCACAGCTTTGCTGCGGCAAGTATCCCGTCCGGGACCACCCCCTGCCTCCCGGGCGTGCAGAGCGCAATCTGCTCGACTCCGGCTAATTTCGCGGGGACGCACGCCATCAACACAGTTGACAGGTAGTCCGCTGTTCCGCCTGGCACGTACACCCCGACGCGATCGAGAGGGATCACTCTCTGGCCATAGTATCCACAGCCATCCCTGAACTCGAATGGTTTCAGGAGCTGCCTCTTGTGAAATGCTTCGATCCGCTTCTTGGACAGAGCCAAGGAAGCGGTCAGGCCCCAAGGGATTCTCTTGCCGGCAGAGCCTAGCCTGGATTTCGGGACTGTAAGCGGCCCCCCTCTGAAACCATCTAGCTTGGCCGCGAACTTGCGGACGGCCGTGTCGCCACCGGCCTTGACCGCCTCGATAACCGGCTTGACCTTCTCCATTGCGTCCGCTAGATCCACGCCCTCCCGCGCGACCAGCGCATCCAGGTCCTTCCGATTGGCTCTCCGGAGGTCGATTGTCAGCATCTCAGAGTACCATCCTTTCGATCGGTATGACGAGTATTCCCGTGGCGCCAATGCTCTTCAGCATAGTAATGACACCGTTCAGCTCGTCCTCGTTGGTGACGGCGTGAATAGCCACGAAGTCCTCTCTGCCCATGATGTTCATCACCGTCGGGCCTGACACTCCAGGCAACAGTGTTCTGAGGTTCGGGAGGCTATCTTTCGGCACGTTGGCCATGAGGTACCTCTTCCGCGAGGCGTTGATGACACTGGCGATGGCGCTCGTCACCTCCTCGACCTTGTCCTTCTTCTCCGCCATGAGCTTGGCGTTACCAATGAGGACCGCTCGAGACTCCAGGATCACTCCGACCTCCCGCAGGTGGTTCAGCTTGAGGGTCGATCCTGTCTCGGTGAGATCGGTGATCACATCCGCGAGACCGACTTGAGGTGCGACCTCCGTTGCCCCTGACACTTCTGCCAACTCCACTTTCTTCCCGAGTTTTGTGAAGTAGGCGGTTGTCAGGTTCGGGAAAGTGGTCGCGACCGTGCAACCGTCCTCGATGTCCTCCGCCCGCTTGATCCCCGAATCCTCGGGGACCGCCACCACGAGCCTGCACTTGCCGAAATCAAGGGGCATGATGCTCTCGACCTTCCTGCCTGACTCGGAGATCAGGTCCAACCCGGTTATGCCCAGGTCGGCCGCCCCCATCTCGACGAACTCCGGGATGTCCTGAGCGCGGGCCAGCAGCACTTGGTACCTGCCCTTGCTGAACTCCGCCAACAGAGTCCGGTTACTGGCCTCCGGCACGGGGAAACCTATCTTGTTCATCAATCTGATTGCACTCTGGTTCAGCCTGCCCTTGTTGGGGATGGCTATCCTGACAGAAGACATACAAACACCTCACTGGGTCCGCAGATCGCGGATGTGCCTCGGGACAGGGCTCCGCCTGACACGATAACACCTAAAAGACTCGATCTGGCGCACTGGCTGGTCCGGGTTGAATCACCCGTGAAGGCAATCAGACACGACTGACAGCTTTGCCATGTTCTTGCGCCTCGAGCAAATTGATGAGGGATGAAATCATATATATTGGTTTTGGTGACCTGCTTTGTCGCACTGGCCTTGCTGCCAGGCGTCATTATCAGCAGTGATATCGAACCCAACACGTTCATAAATGGTCTTTCAGTTCAGAGTACCAGGGTCGAGTTCGGAAGGGAATTGGTTTCCCGAATGGAGCCCGGGCGGACGAGATGGAGAACCAGACCGCGGAGCCTCAGACCGGAGTCTCAGCCAACGCAGCGCTAGCAAGCCTGTTGGACATCACTTATGATTTCCTGTATGCGGGGAGCGACCTCGACTCGTTGCTGAACAGAATCGTAAAGGCCGTCAGCGAGACCTTCGGATTGAAGGTGTCCACCATAGGGATCATCGACAAGGAGACCGGGCTGTACTGTGTCCGGGCGAGCTACGGGTTCGATCCTGAGACAACGAAGAAGATCCTCCAGGTCAAGTATACGAAGGAGCGCATGGCCGAGGATCTGAAACCGGAGTTCAAGATCGGTAGAAACACCTACTATGTGCCCCAAGAAGGCTGGGTTCCCGAAGAGGAGGACTGGCTGTTCATCGCTCATCCCGAACTCGCGAACGTGCCCAGGGCATCACCGACGGAATGGCATGCGTGTGACTTCATTGATTTCCTGATGTACGAGAAAGACGGCACTCTGCTCGGGTATCTTGAGATAGAAGAACCCCTCGACGGCAAGGTGCCGGATGACGAGAAGCTCAGAGCAATCGAGGGCTTCTCGGATCTGGCGGCGATAGCCATCCAGAACGCCAAGCTGTACGAGCAGATTCAAGAGGACAGGAAGAAAGTGGAGATCCTTCTGGACCTCATTGGACATGACATCAACAACTACACGCAGGCAGTGAGCGGCTTCATCGAGCTTGGGCTATCCCGGAAAGGGGTCCCCGAGCCCACCAGAAAGAGCATGGTCAAGGCCCTGGACCAGCTGTGGAACCTCACCAAACTGGTCTCGAATGTGAAGCTGTACGGGAAGGTCGAAACCTCAGGAGACAGAGACCTGAGGCCGATGGACTTGGTGGGGACCATCAAGGAGGCCTTCTCGGAGGCAAGGGACTTCACACCGAACAGGCAGGTCAGGATGGCACTTCATGACGACGAGGAGAAGAAGATGTCGGTCATGAACAGCCTGGCGAAGGACGTGTTCCTCAACCTTTTCACCAATGCGATCAAGTTCGATCCGCACGAGTCCGTTGTGATAGAGGTCTCAGTCGAGGAGAAGGTAGAAGAGAAGCGGCCGATGTGGATCGTTTCCGTCGCTGACCGTGGTCCCGGAGTTGCTGACGACATGAAGGAGGCCATTTTCAAGAGGTTCTGGAAAGGAGGAGACCCGAGGAGCAGCAGCGGACTGGGGCTCCACATAGCCAAGACCCTGGTCGTGATCTACAAGGGAAGGATATGGGTCGAGGACAGGGTCCCCGGGGATCATTCAAAAGGAAGTGTCTTCAAGGTCGCCCTGCCGAAGTGCGAGAAGAACGCCTAGGTCGGGTAGAGGACTTCCGCGACTATTACCACAGCGGAGACGACTATGCAGAGACCTGCGACGAACCATGGCGGGATCTTGAGTGCCTTGTCGTCCTCGGAGTCGAAATACCGAATAAGGCCAGCCGCCGAATGGAAGCCTTCACCTTTCTTCTGCTTTGGCATGTGTCTCTGGGCACCTATTAAAGGATTGGCTATTTAAACGTTTACGAGCTCTGAGAGGAGCCCAGCCTTGAAATTCAATAGGGGCATTCAATATCAAAATCATTAAATAATTTGCAAGAGCATTTTCATCACCCAGTCTGGCTCGCGCGGGGTACATCTCCTCGGCGGTCTTCTGGGAAAGGACCATCGGGACGGCCTAGACGCAGCATCTTAGGAGGGCTTCACATAGTCACAATCTTCCTTGTCGATGACGAGAAGTTCATCGTAGACCTATACAGGGACATCCTGGAAGCCAATGGACATACCGTGGTTGGTATCGCCAGCGACGGAGAAGAGGCTGTCCGGAAGTACCGCGAGATGGGCGAGAAGCCCGTCATCATCATCATGGACCAGAGGATGCCCGTGAAGGATGGCGTCAGCGCCACTCAGGAGATCCTCAAGCTGGACCCGAGCGCGACCATATTCTTCGGAAGTGCGGACCTCCACATCGAAAAGGAGGCGCTGGCAGCTGGTGCCAAAGGGTTCCTTCTGAAACCCTTCAGAATAGAGGAGCTGCTACACGCAATCACTGAAGCGGCTTCCGACAAGCTGAAGGTTAAGATCTAGCGGAGCTGGCGTTTGTTGGCCGGCTCCGACCGAGATTCTATGGTGAGCAGAGTGAGTGCTAGAATGTATGGACTAGGAACGTGGGACGGCCGCCTACGTTTAAGTATGCAGGCCGAAATGCAGACACGAAACGCCCGAAGGGGAGATGTGTGATGGCGGAAGAGGAGAGCGACCTGAGAGCCGTGAGGAAGCAGAAGCTCAAGGAGCTCCAAGACAAGGGTCTGAACCCGTACGATAAGTACAAGTTCGTCAGGACCCACGATACATCACAGATCAAGGCCGAGTTCGCGGATGCGGGACCGGAGAGGAGCGCGAAGGAGATCTCGACCGCGGGGCGGGTCATGGGCCTCAGGCTACACGGGAAAGCGGGCTTCGCGGACCTGCAGGACAGGGAAGGCAAGGTCCAGGTCTACTTCAAGCTGGACGAACTCGGCGAGGAAGGATTCGACGTCCTCAAAGCGCTCGACAGAGGAGACTTTGTCGGCATCCGGGGTAGCGTATTCCGGACGAAGATGGGCGAAATCACGGTCGCGATCAAGGAGTTCGAGGTGCTCTCGAAGGCGCTCGAGCCGTTCCCAGACACGTTCCACGGACTCCAGGATGTGGAGAATCGCTACAGAAAGAGGCACCTAGACCTCATCATGAACAGGGAGGTCAGGGACGTCTTCATCAAGAGGAGCAAGATAGTGGCGTTCTTCCGCGAGTGGCTCAACAAGAGGGGGTTCTTAGAGGTCGAGACGCCCATACTGCAGCCGATCTACGGCGGGGCGCTCGCTAGGCCTTTCAAGACCCATCACAACGCGCTCGACATGGACCTGTACCTGAGGATAGCCACCGAACTGTACCTCAAGAGATGCATAGTCGGTGAGCTCGAGAAGGTCTACGAGATCGGCCACAACTTCAGGAACGAAGACATCGACGCGCAGCACTATCCCGAGTACACATCGATGGAATTGTACGAGGCCTATGCGGACTACAACGACATCATGGATCTCACGGAGTCCCTGATGTACGACACGGCCATCCACATCTGTGGCACTGACAAGATACCGTACGGGGACAAGGTGATCGACTTCACGAAGCCCTGGCCGCGCATCAGCATGCACGACGCCATTCTGAAGTACACCGGGTTGGACATTGCGAACCTGAAGATCCTCGACGACGCCAATGATGCGGCCATCCAACTGGGCGTCCGCGATGTCGAGGACTGCGACTCGATTGGCAATATCGTGACCGAAGTATTCGACCAGAAGGTGCAGCCGCAGCTCATCAATCCGGTTTTCATCATAGACCATCCGATTGAGGTTTCGCCCCTCGCGAAGAGGAAAAGAGGGAACCCAGAGCTGGTCGAGCGGTTCGAGCTGTTCATCAACGGGTGGGAGTTCGCCAACGCGTACTCCGAGCTGAACGATCCAGCAGAGCAGCAGCAGAGGTTCATCGAGCAGGAGCGGCTGAAGGCCGAGGGGGACGAGGAGGCCCATCCGATTGACACAGACTATGTCCAGGCACTCGAGTGCGGCATGCCCCCAACGGGCGGGCTCGGGATCGGAATCGACAGATTCACGATGATACTCACGAACTCGCCATCAATCAAAGAGGTCATCCTGTTCCCGCACATGAAGCCAGAGTCCGTCTAGAAGGGTCTTGGATGGAGCAACACCAAGAAGATATCACGATCAAGCACTTGCAACCGGACCAGCTGGATGCCCTGATAGACGCGCAGAACGATATCTTCGAGGACTACATCATCAGGATACGCTCCTCCAGGCAGTTCTTCCTCGATTTCATGAGCTCGGTCGGAGGGGACATGCGGAACATCCTGCTAGCCCTTAACGGGGAGCGCATAGTCGGATACATCAACCCTGTCGCAGACCAACGCGAGGGATGGGTTGGCGGGATCGGGATCCTCAGGGAGTACAGAGGTCGCGGGATTGGCTCCAGACTGATGGACGAGGCCGAGCGCGAGCTGGCCGCAAAAGGCGTGCGCGAGGTCTCTCTCGAGGTCATAGACGGGAACGCCCGAGCTGAGAAACTGTACCTCAACCTAGGCTACCGCCCGACGAGGAAGTATCTGAGCGCCGAAGGGATCACATCGCGGTTCCAGGGTTTCGGCGTAGAACCAAAGCCCGCGACTCTGAGCGAAGTGCTGTCTCTCCACTCAAAATGCTATGCGGGCACCTGCTGGCAGAGGAGGAAAACGGTGGCAGTCGTCCAGTCCGCGAAAGGGTCGGAGATGTACAAGGTGGACGGGGGCTTCGTAATCGTTCGTACAGTGGACACTAACGGTTTCATTCCATTCCTCGGGGTCGTGCCCGAGAAGAGGAGAAAGGGCACAGGCACATCGCTCGCGAAGTTCGCCCTCAGCAGACTGCACGACCTTGGCGCTTTCAAGACCGCCCTCTACAACGTCAATGAAGATGAAGCGACGCTGCGCATGCTGGACATGTTCGATTTCAAGGTCACTTTGAAGCAGACCGAGATGCGGAAAGTGCTCTGAGCCCAGACGTACGCCTCAAGCTCTTGCCTGGGCAACCTTCTCGTCGGCTTCCCACTTCTTCTTGACCCATTCCTGGAGCTTCGCGATATCCTCGGGCTTCATGTGCCTGAACCTGCCCTGAAGCTTTAGGTAGTCCTCGACTGGCGTGAACTTGGGCTTCCTGTTGATGGTGAACTTGCCGTTCTCGCACTCGTACAGGGTCCACATGCCCGTGTCAACCGCCAACTTCGTGATCTCGATCGTCTTTGCGGTGTCGTGCCTCCAACCCGTTGGGCAGGGAGCGAACACCTGGATGTATCTGAAACCCTTGATCTTCTTGGCCTTCTCGAACTTGTTGATGAAGTCCTGGATGTGTCCCACGGATGTGGTGGCAACATACGGCACGTTGTGAGCAATCATGATCTGAGGCATGTCCTTCTTGAAGTTGGTCTTGCCAGCCTTGACCTTGCCGACCGGAGTCGTGGTCGTCCATGCTCCGAACGGCGTACTGCCGGACCTCTGAATACCAGTGTTCATGTACGCCTCGTTGTCGTACATCACGTACAGGATGTCCTCGTTCCTCTCGGCTGCGGCGGAGAGCGCTTGAATGCCTATGTCGGCGGTTCCTCCATCTCCAGCGATTCCGAGGACGATCGTGTCGTCCTTGCCTCTCGCCTTGAGGGCCCTCTTCGTACCAGTCGCACAGGCTGCGGTGTTCTCGAACGCGACATCCTGGTACGGTACCTTCCATGCCACCCAAGGGTATGTGCCTCCGAAGACCAGCATGCAGCATGCAGGGTTCTGGACCACAGTGTTGGGGCCGAGTATCTTCATCAGGTTGCGGACCGCGATCGCGCCTCCGCACCCTGCACATGCGGTGTGCCCTCTCGTGAAGAGCTCCTCATCTGGCATTTCCTTGAGCTTCATGGCTCCACACCTCTTGTGTTGATCCAAACGAACTCTCGCTTGACCGTTCCGGTCTTCGCCGTTTCAAGCAGCCTGTCGAACATGAGTCTGATATCCTCGAGCGACAGATCTCTCCCGCCCAGACCGCCTATGAAATCGATAGTGGGCACGCCGAGTCCATACGCCGCGTTTCTTAGCTCGATGAAGGAGGGTCCTCCGACACCGAATGAGACTGCGCGGTCGTAGACGCCGACCGCCTTCGCCTTCGAGACTATCTTCCTGATCTGCTCGGTGGGGTACGGCCTCCAGAACCTGAGCTTTACTAGGCCGACCTTCTTGCCCTTGGCCCTATACTCGTCGACCACCTCGTGCGCGGTCGCGTGCGCTGAGCCCATGGCGACCAGCACAACGTCGGCGTCATCGGTCATGTAGTTCTCTGTCATCCCGCCCCAGTTCCTTCCGAACTGCTTCGCGAAAGCAGCGTTGACCTCTTCGATGACCTTGGGGGCCTTCCTCATGGCCTCGTCGACTTGCCACCTTGTCTCCTGGAGGTAGTCCGGCGGGACCAGCGTTCCAAGAGCAACCGGGTTGCCCGGGTCGAGGAACGGACTTGGAGGCGTGTACTTCGGGACGAACTTGTCCGCCTCCGCGGGCTCCATCAGGTCGACCGGTTCGACCGTGTGGGACAATATGAATGCGTCGAGGTTGACGACCATTGGGAGAGCGACTCTCTTGTCCTCGGCTATCTTGAACGCTTGGAGGACCATGTCGAGTACCTCTTGGTTGTTGTCGCAGAACACTTGGAGCCATCCGGAGTCACGCTCCGGCATGATGTCGTTGTGCTCGACCCAAATGTTGATCGGCGCAGCGATGGCCCTGTTGACGACTGCCATGACGACCGGAAGTCTCATCCCGGAGGCGGTCGGCAGGATCTCGTGCATGAGGGCAAGGCCCTGAGACGACGTCGCCGTGAACGTCCGGACGCCTGTGGCGCTGGCAGCGACTGTCGCGCTGAGCGCAGAGTGTTCGCTCTCGACCTCTACATATTCGCAGGGCATCTCGCCATTGTTGACGAACTCAGAGATGTGCTCAACGATGAATGTCTGTGGGGTGATTGGATACGCTGCTACGAATGCCACTTTAGACCTCATCGCTCCGTATGCTGCTGCGTAGTTACCTGTCACAACCTTCTTTGGCATCCCTGCTCACCTCACCATCTTGATGGCATCAGCGGGGCACTCGTTGGCGCAAATCCCGCAGCCCTTGCAGTAATCCATGTCGAATTCCATCTTGTTTGGCCTTCTGTATATGCACCCCTCAGGGCAGTAGAACCAGCAGAAGTTGCACATGGTACACTTCTCTTTGTCATACTCCGGGTGGAACACCTTCCAGCTGCCGGTCTTGTTCTCCACGAACGAGCCTGGGCCGACCAGCCCCGCCTCCGTCTTCATTGGAATCGCAGCTGCTCCCAACGGCAGACCCCTGACATCAGGCAACCACTTCTTCGCCGTCTGCAGCTTCCTATGTCCGTGTGACTCGCCGACGACGGTCTTTTCGAAGGCGACCCTGGCGGCCTTCGCGTTCCTCTCGCCGACCGCAGGACCCAGCCTGTCCCCGAAAACTTGCATTATTCCTTTCTCAACGGACTCAATCTTCACCAGGCCAGTGGCCTTCGCGATAGCCCCGAGGATAGCGGAGTTCGTAGAGGGCTGCTTCAGGACCTCGAGCGCGATCGTCGTGGCGTCGACTGTCGCCATCTTGGCGTCGACCCCGACATCGAGTTCCTCGGGCTTCCTCGCAGAGTTGACGATGACCATGCCACCCTTCTTCAAACCCTCGACGACGTTGATTGTGTCTAGGAGCGTCTCGTCGAGGACGACGACGAAGTCGGGCTCGTAGACCTGGGTCTTCCTGTAGATCCTCTTGTTGTCAATCCTAGTGAACGCGAGCACGGGCGCGCCACGCCTCTCAGCTCCGAAAAACGGGAACGCGGTCGCATAACCGCCTTCTTGATAGGCGGCGCTCGCGAGTGCTTGTGCCGCCATGACCGCGCCTTGACCGCCGCGGCCATGGAATCGTACCTCGTACATCCTATAGCCTCGCAGTGCTTTTGTATGCGGGAATTGCCTTTAAGGCTTTCTGTGATACATGCGTTGGTCGCATGGGGTAGCCAGATAGGCTGGAATTATCGAGTATTGAGACCTTTTGGGTGCACAATTTCGAGCGTCGAGATTTCGGGGGCAAGAGAGGGTCAATAAACGACGCTTTTTCGGGATATACCTGGATGAATACACTTGCCCAAACCTTTTTGGAGCAAGCAGAGGATTTGGCCTGGGATGAGCGCCAAGAAGCAGCCTGAAGGAGTCACCCTCAAGGTGGCCCGCGCGCACCACCAGTCCGAGGTCGGTCTGGGCAGGGCGCGGATAGACACTCAGACAAGGAAGACCCTTAGCGTCGACGTTGGCGAGATAATCGAGATCGTCGGCAAGAAGCGCACCGCCGCGAAGGTTTTCAGGGCAGCCCACGAGGACGAGGGTCAGTCTGTCATCCGAATAGATGGCATGATTAGAGGCAACGCAGGCGTGTCAATTGGTGAGAAGGTCGTCGTGTCGAAAGCTGAAGCGCTCCAGGCGCAGAAGGTCGTCGTTGCGCCGAAAATCCCTCAAGGGAAGAGAGTCCGGTTCGGTCAAGGCGTCGAGGGGCTGTTCAAGAAAGGTCTCGTGAACAGGGCGGTGGTGAAGGGCGACGAGATTATCATCCCCAACATCGCTCTGATGGGCGGGTTTCTACCGTTCGTTGTAGTCTCCACCCATCCCCAGGGAATTGTTCAAGTCACTGAAATGACGGAGCTGTCCGTAAAGACGGAACCTGTCGAGGTGGAGAAGCTAGAAAGACCCTCGACCACATACGAAGACATCGGGGGCCTTGAGGAGGAACTCCAGCGGATCAGGGAGATGATCGAGCTCCCCCTGAAGCACCCCGAGGTGTTCTCGCGCCTCGGCATCGATCCCCCGAAAGGGGTGCTGCTGTACGGTCCACCCGGGACCGGAAAGACCCTCATCGCCAGAGCTGTCGCGAACGAGGCGGGCGCGAACTTCTACGCGATCCAGGGTCCCGAAATAATGTCGAAATTCTATGGTCAGAGTGAAGAGCGGCTGAGAGAGATGTTCACCGAGGCCGAGAAGAACTCGCCCTCCGTCATCTTCATCGATGAGCTTGACTCGATCGCACCCAAGCGAGACGAAGTCCACGGAGAGGTGGAGAGAAGAGTCGTCGCGCAGCTTCTTACACTAATGGACGGATTGACGGCCAGAGGGAACCTCATCGTCATCGGCGCCACCAACAGGGAGGAGGCGATCGACCCTGCACTCAGACGGCCTGGTAGGTTCGACAGAGAAATCGAGATCGGGGTCCCCACAGTACAAGGAAGGCAGGAGATTCTCCAGATCCACACGAGGGGAATGCCCCTTGAGGAGAACGTCAGCCTCGATCACATAGGAAAGATCACCCACGGATTCGTGGGCGCGGACCTCGCGGCCCTTGCGAGGGAGGCCGCGATGAAGTCTCTCAGGAGGCACCTGCCAGAGATAGACTTGGGGAAGCCCATACCAGCGGAGATACTCGAGCGCATGAGGGTGACTGCACAGGACTTCGCAGACGCCCTGAGGGAAATCGAGCCCAGCGCCATGCGTGAGGTATTCGTAGAGGTACCCACGGTCACTTGGGCAGATGTCGGGGGACTCGAACAGGTCAAGAAGGATCTCCACGAGGCAGTTGAGATGCCGATGGAGGAACCTGAATCGTACACTCGGATGGGGATTCGGCCGCCCCGAGGAGTCCTGTTGTTCGGAGCGCCAGGCACGGGCAAGACGTTGATAGCGCGTGCGCTCGCGAACGAATCGAGGGCGAATTTCATCTCGATCAAAGGTCCCGAGATAATGTCCAAGTGGGTTGGAGAGAGCGAGAAAGCGGTCCGCATGATATTCAAGAAGGCGAAGCAGGTCTCACCATCCATAGTATTTCTTGACGAGATTGACTCCATCGCACCGAAGAGAGGCAGCCACTACGATTCGGGAGCAACCGAGCGGGTCGTGAACCAGCTCCTCACATCCATGGACGGGCTCGAGGACCTCGAGAACGTTTTCGTGATAGCTGCCACTAACAGGCCGGACATCCTGGACCCCGCACTGCTCAGACCAGGCAGATTCGACAAATTGGTGCTCCTACCAGTGCCGGACGAACCTACTAGACTGAAGATACTACAGGTGCACACAAAGAGCATGCCGCTCGACAAGGTAGACCTGGAGCCACTCGCGAAGAAGACCGAAGGCTTCGTGGGGGCCGACATCGAGAACCTATGCAGGGAGGCCGCGCTCGTCGCCCTGAGGAAGAACAAGTCTGCCTCGAAGGTCACCTCGGAGCATTTCGAGGCTGCGCTGGCCACCGTGCGCCCGTCCGTGAGCGCGGAGACCGTGAAGTTCTACGAGACGATGTTCAAGATGATGAAGACCGTAATGTCTAAGAAGACCGAGGAGGATTTGGGCCTAGGCTACTACAGGTAGTTGGAGATGGGATGTACATGCGGAAATTCATCACCGAGCTGAAGGGAAAGACTGTGATGACCAACGATGGCCAGATACTCGGAATGATAGAGAACTTCTTGCTCGACACCAAGACCGGCGCGCTTCAGAACGTTCTTGTCATACCTGCGGAGGACGTGGAGCCGAGGCTCTTCAAGACTGACGCTCAGGGCAGGCTGATCCTGCCTTTTAGCGAGATGAAGGCTGTCAGAGACGTCGTCGTCATGAACATAGGGTAGTGCGGCAGGCGCCTGCGCTTCTTCAGAATCGAATCGCCCCAGCTTGGGCTCTGGCATTTAGTTCTTCTTGGCAGCCTGGCTCTTGGCCTTCAGTATCCGCCGGATCAGCTCCGCCCTCGTTCCACGGGCGTTGATACCAAGCGCTTGGCACATCGCTTCGAGCTCGGTTTTCCTGCGCTCCTGTAGATAGCTCTCTGAAACCTCAGATAGCATCTTCTCCGTCGTCGCTTTCTCACCGACGACTTCTTCTCTCGGAGGAGTGGGCTCATGCTTCT
>MGWC01000057.1:0-112 GCA_001800815.1 Euryarchaeota archaeon RBG_19FT_COMBO_56_21 | reverse complement strand
TTCAGGTTTCCTTCCGCGTCCTTGAAGCTCGGGGCGAGCCTCAGCGCTTCCTTGAAGGCCACCTGGGCGTCATCGTGCCTCTGCATACGCTCCAGGACGATCCCTTCGTTGT
>MGWC01000056.1 GCA_001800815.1 Euryarchaeota archaeon RBG_19FT_COMBO_56_21 | reverse complement strand
AACCAACCATGTCCTGAAATCCCACTTCAAAGCGTCACCAGAGGGATGACTTGTTTGCCTGGTCTTTAAAGCTGCTCCGAACCCGTCTAGCCGACCAGGCGTTCCTGTGGTGTTAGAGGACATCGGGAGTCCTCCGCGAAGAGGTCACCCGTATGGGCCAAAGCCCTTGCCCTGCATCCGCCGCAGACTTGGCGCTGGGAACAGTCATGGCATATGCCCTTGAGGTTGTCCCTGTCCCTCAAACTCGTGAACGGCTCTGCTCCCTCCCAGATCTCCTTCGGGGTTTTGTGTCGGAGATTTCCACCACTCACGGGAACGAAGGCGCATGGCCACACATCTCCGTTCGGCTTGATGTAGAACATCCCGTTCCCGCAGACGCACCCCCGGAGGACATCGGAGGTCTTCCCAGAGTTGTTCTTGACGTTGAGGAGCGCCCAGTATTCTGGAAGGCCGACTGGGGCTATTACTGGATGTAAGCTCTTCTGCAAGGAGCCCGCCTCTAGGATCTCCTCCCTGAATTCCTCGGTCGTCAGCTCTAGTTCTGCGCTCTCGAGCCCTCTTCCTGACGGGATGAACTGATACAGAAGGATGACATGCGCACGAAGATCGTCCGCATACCTGACGATATCTTGGAGTTCATTCTTGTTGATCTTCGAGACGGTGATGTTGATCTGTATGTACATGCCCTCGGCGGCGGCATTGGCTATTCCCTCCTTGGCCTGCTTCAGCGCGCCGGGGAGCTTCCTGAAGGCGTCATGCGTCCCATCGCTCATTGAGTCGATGCTGGCTGCTATTCCGAGCAGGCCCGTTTTCTTGAGCTTCTCGGCCACGGTGGAGGTTATCAGCGTCGCGTTGGTGGCCATAATCGGGTAAAAGCCCCGCTTCTTGGAATGCGCGACGAGGTCGAATAAGTCCTCTCGAACCAAGGGCTCCCCGCCTGAGAAGATCAGACTCTTGAAGTCCCCGACGTCTGCAAGCGGATCTATCACTCTTGTCTTGCCTTCCTCCGTCGTGAGTTCGTCCGCGTATTGCGCTTCGTTCCCGCGCGCGTGACAATGATCGCATGTGAGGTTGCACTTGGCCGTGACCTCCCAGACTGGATGGACCGGATATCCGAAGCAGCCGATTCCTTGGCATCCGGCAGCGATCTGGAATATCTTACCAGCCTGTGTCGCCCACCACGGGAGCTTTGTCCAGCCTGTGAGCTTCCTGATCAGCAGTGCACTTCTGAGCTGCTTAGTCATCAAGGAAGGCGGGTTGTAGAACGGTTTGACCATTCGTTGATTCACTCTGGTTCACCATTGTATTGCTGCAGGTATGAACATCAAGGATGATAGGATGTTCGCGAGCAATGCTGTACCTGATATCTTCATTTGTTGTGCCCTCTCGCTGTAACCGCCCTTGAGCGCTGTGATTGCTGAGAATGAGGAAAGGAGCAGCACTGGCAGGCCATACAACGCTATTGTCCAGTCGACTCCGACCATGATTGACGAAACCATCACGGGATAGACAAGGAGCATGAGGACTGCGTACATCTTGGAAGCCCTCGGAACACCAAGTCTCACCGCGAGGTTCAGCTTGTTAACAGCTAGGTCGGCCTCGTAGTCAGGGAACTCGTTTGCCACAATCACACCGAATATGGTTATCGATGCGGGCAGGGCTACAACAGCCATGTCAAGTTCCAGAACTCCGGAGACAATATAGTACCCGCTGACAAGGGCCAGGACACCGTAGCATCCACCTATCAGTATCTCCCCGATACCCTTGTAGGACCACTGGAACGGTGGATGCGAGTAGAATATGCCGCAGAAAGCCCCGAACAGCGCGAGCGGGAGAAGCAGAGGAAAATCCTCGAAGTAGAACAGCACGTAGATGACCGCGATCACTGCGAGTAGCACTACAGCACCGTACCCTGCGACTCTCGCCAGAGTCCTAGGGACCATGTTGTCCGGAATCGCCCTGCTGCCGCCTGAGAGCTTGATGAAGGTCTTGTTGATGATGTCTCCTTCGTAATCGAAGTACTCGTTGAAGTAGTAGGTTGCGAGCATGATTAGTGCGAGACCTACGATCGACATCAGGAGGAAGCCTAGCTCCGCTTGGTAGTCTGCCAGGATCGCCAAGCAAATCCCTGAAACCAATGCAGCGATTCCAGGAGAAAGGAATGGGAGCCTCGAGAGAACGAGGAATCCTTTGACTGATACATTTGACTCGGATGCATTAGTGGTCAATTCGGTCATCAGTAGTCCTCAGCCGCGGACCCCAGATGCAATGCCCTCTTAAATCTCTGCTTGTTCGGCGGATGTGAAGGAAGTCCGTATAGGCGTTTGTCAGTTCGAGTATCCCTGCCCATTTCTCATTCCTGTTTCCGGTACGCCTCAGCCGTCTTCTCCATCGTGTCGAGGATGACATAGAATGAGGCGCACAACAGAATCGACGCGGCCATGGGTGGCACAACCCACCACCAGGCCCCCGTCACAAAGGCACCCCAATCAAAGGCCGAACCCAGCATGTTGCCCCAGTAGATCACATCTGGATCAGAGAGGCCGATGAATGCCAAAGCGGCAATGGACAGATAGGTGAAGAGGAACACCAGTTTGCTAACGTGCAATATTCCGCTCGCGTTGGCTCTCAGATCATCGGTCAGACTGATGTGTGATGAAGTACTTGTTCTCCGTCCTGTCTTGCCCAGCAGGAACACCGCCTGCAGCGCCCAGGCCCAAGCTGCGATCAGAGCGATGGTCGATAACTTCCAGAGTGATTCGCCAGTCACAATATCTATGACGATCAGCCCACCCAGCAACGGAATTGCTAGGAGCGACCACGATAGCGCACTCGCACCAGCTCTGAGGAATGATGAAGGGAATCCGGGTTCGTCACGTACCGCGAATGCAAGAATGCTGTTCGCGATTCCTGCCAGAATCGCGATAGCGATTATGACCGCAGCAGCGGCGAACTCATTCATGAAGCCGTAGAGCACAAGGCTGTAGATGTCCCGTCCAATGTGATCCGTTCCAAAGGGATGCATGTAACCAGTGTAGGGTGATCTGTCAAATGACGGTGGAAGAGGATTTCTCCATTCGGAATAAGAGATGCCTTGCTCCAGACTACTGTAGGAATTCGGATCTCGGACTGTTGAAAGCCATGGCGCACCTAGTGCAATCACGATCATCGCGACGAGCAGACATAGTGCAAGGCGCCCTCTCCAGCTTCCTGTCAACACTTTAAGAATACTGCTGACGAGGCCGGGGTCGGGGTCGACCGTCTTGGCGACAGCATTCGGAGATTCATTCTCCGGAATGGGTGTCCTTGATTCCACTGACTGTTGTTCGGTGCGCTTCGCGTAGATCCTAGACTGACGAAGGACCAACGTCCATGATACATCGGTGGCGAATTGGATAACCGCCATGGATGTAAACAAGACAAACGCGGTCGACATTGCCAGGGCAAAGTCATGCCTCAACAAGGATTCGTAGAACAGCAAGCCCAGGCCATGGCGGCTGAAAACCACTTCAATCACCAAAACGATGATCATGATCCATGCGCTGAAGGCCAACAGGGTTGCTCGGCGTTCAGGGATAGACAGGAGGCTCAGGATTCGATCCATCATTCCGACAACTATTCCACGCGCCCCGTCAGGTCGTTCCTTGTACGGCCGACTGGCAATTAGGATGTAGCCGGCACATGTTGCGATCGCTCCCGCAAGAAAAGGAATGAGGTGCCCGCCTCTAAGGGGGAACGGTAGGTCATATTTGGCGATAAGCAACAGAAGGAGCAGGCTCAAGCCTCCGATGGGCGCTCCGAGGATCAGGAAAGCGAGACCATGGCCAGCGGTGCGCAGAGACGCGTTCCTCAGCCGAGAAATGGCTTGTTCGAGAAGAGCCCCTAGCACGCAGCCAACTATTGCGATTTCCATATAGAGCCCTAGTGTGACCGACAGTGAACGATAGATGAACGATTCTATGTCGACTCCCATCAAGTACGTGCTGCTGGGGAAGAAATCTCCAGTGAAGCATTTGACCATGAAGTTGATGTACTGCACCAAGAGGGGGTCGTTGAGTCGAAGTTCTTCTATCAGATCTTGACGTACCTGCTCATTTAATCCCTTCGGAATGAAATAGTTGACAGGGTCTTCTGGAATCACGAACAAAACGGCAAACACAAATGTGGCACCGAGAACTAGAACGACCGCGAGCAGCGCCGTGCGTTTCAGTAGATAGATGGCTACATGCTCCTCCACCGAATCCACCCTCCTATACGCCTTATTGGCTAGCAACACGAATCTCGAACCGCGTATAAGAACCTGATTCGGGAAAGCTTCCTGAGAAAGTGGAGGTGTTTGGGATGGGCCCAACCGGATTTGAACCGGTGATCTACGCCGTGTAAGGGCGTTGTCATGACCGCTAGACCATGGGCCCGCATCCGGCCAATGCTCTCGTCAGCCTTAAAACATTGTCACTGGGTCAGTGCCTCAGCCACCGCCTTAGCTCCTGCTCTGAACGCTGCCAGGTTCTCCTCAAGCATGCGTTGGATAACGGATTCTATGGCCTTCTCAAAATGCTTCTCCTCTAGGTCTGTGACATGAGTCCCTGCAAGAGCGCCAATCATCACCACGTTGGAGGACATGGGCGCTTCCACGTTCTCAGCAATCTTGCTCGCGTCAATGATCACACATCCCTTAGCGACCTTCCTGGCCTCAGTAAGGACGTAGTCTTGGGTAGGATACGACAACTTCTGCTTCGATATGCTCAACGGCACAACCCGTTCGTTCGATGCGACCACCAGCGTTTGCCTCGACGCTTTGCACAGTCCACGGAGCGTCTCAAGGAGTTCAAAAGAGAGGAGCAGGTCTGCGCTTCCATCGGGGATCAAAGGGCTGCTCATATCGCCTATGCGTGCGGTGCAAACGACCGAGCCCCCTCGCTGGGCCATGCCATGGGTCTCGCTGAGCAGTACATTCTTCCCCGCAATGATGGCCGCCTCGCCTATGATTCTTGACGCGGTGATGATGCCTTGCCCTCCCACACCGACGAGATATATGTCCGCCATCACCTCGCCTCCTTGATGGCTTTGTGGGGGCAGACTTGGGTGCAAACTCCACATCCGGCGCACAGAGCTTCGTCAATGTTCCGTACCTTGTCGATGCTGGATATCGCAGGACACTGAAACCTGTCGACACAGGTCCTGCATTTCTTGCACGCGTCCTGATCCACATACGATTTCTTGACTATCGCTCCCTTCTCGTTCCGTTCCGCTATCAGCGCGCATTCTCTGCGTGCGATTATGACAGATATTCCGGGCTGTTGCAGAGCTTCTTTGACCGTCTCTGTCGTGGTCTTGATGTCGTACGGGTCGACTACCTTCATCCACTTCACACCGCAACCCTGGACCACCTGCTCAATTGGCACTGTCGTGACCTCTTGGCCAGGCACTCCCTTCTCGCTCCCGGGATGCGGTTGGTGCCCGGTCATCGCCGTGGTCCTGTTGTCGAGTATCATGAGTAGGAACTTGTGCCTCTGGTGGACCGCGTTGATGAGCCCTGGGATGCCCGCATGGTAGAATGTGGAATCGCCGATGAATGCGATGACTGGGAGATCGTTCACCTTGGCCAACCCTCCCGCGGTACCGACGCTGGAACCCATGCATACGAGGAGGTCGGCCGCGTTGTACGGGGGCGACACGCCGAGCGTGTAGCACCCGATGTCCGAGGCGAATATCGCCTTCTTGTTGGTCGCTTTGTTGACGGCGAAGTATGTTGCGCTATGAGGACAACCCGCACAAAGGACGGGGGGCCTCGTGGGAAGATTCGTCAATGGCTTGGCACCTGTCCCTTCGGCGAGGTTCCCTCCAGCAATGACGCTTGAGAGCGCCGCCATCAGAATCGACTGGTCGAATTCGTACGCCCTGGGCAGCAGTCCGTTGGACTTGCCCAGTATCCTTGTCTTGAGGCCCTTCTGTTGTGCTACTGCTCGGATTGCGACCTCCAGAACTGGCTCGAGTTCCTCCGCAACCAGGACAGTCGTATGAGACTTCAGGAACTCGGAGATCTTGCGCGTCGGCAAAGGGTATGAGAATCCGAGTTTCAGAATGTCGATGTCGAATTCGAGGCTCTTGGCCGCGTCAATGGCATAGTTGTATGCCGCCGAGGATGTAACGACTCCGACCTTGCCCCCGCTTCCGACCTTGTCCGTCCTGTTGAACCGTGAAGCTTCGGCGAGCCCCTCCGCATCCTTCATCTTCTGCAGGAGGACAAGATGCCTCTCCCGCGCGACCGCGGGCACCGGAACGAATCTCTTAGGGTCCTTAACGAACTCCTTCTTCTTCGGTCCGGGCACTATCTTCCCGACAACAACGGGCCCGCGCACGTGTGACACGCGCGTCGTAGTGCGAACAATGACAGGGAGCTCGAGCTTCTCGGAGATACCGAACGCCTCCTTGACCATCTCGTAGCATTCCTGGGGCGATGCGGGCTCCAGCAGCGGTATCCCTCCCAGGAGAGCGTAGTACCTGTTGTCCTGCTCATTCTGGCTTGAGTGACACGAGGGGTCATCAGCGGTGACGAGCACGAAACCTCCCCGCGTGCCCGTGTATGCAAACGTCATGAGCGCATCAGAGGCGACGTTCACTCCGACATGCTTCATGCTGACAAGCGCGCGCACACCGGATGCCGCTGCGCCGATTGCG